>CAVABR010000077.1:0-52531 GCA_963586955.1 bacterium | reverse complement strand
AGGTGCGTCAACAATAAAAAACTGGACCCATGATTTCTTTCATGAGTCCAGTTTGCAATGCGTGCGCATTGTATATTGGTGATAATCGTACGTTGGCGACAAGTATCAGCGACAAACCCCTAGTGACAAACCACCAGCAACGAATCACGGGCAACAAACCACGAGCGACAAGCAGTGATAAGCACCAGTAACGAATCACGAGCGGTAAACCACCAGCAACGAATCACGGGCAACAAACCGCGAGCGACAAGCAGTGATAAGCGCCAGTAACAAACCGCTAGCGATAAGCCAGTTTCGCTTTTCGGTGAACTTTTCCCAAGCCCAAGCGTTTGTGGGAATGTCTGCGCAAAAGAGCCATGGCAACAAACGCAAGAGTGATCTGCGTCATTCCGATAGCACCCCATACACCCATAAGGCCGTAAACAAATCCAAGCGTGCAGGTGTAGATAATAACCAAGCCGACTTCGCCATAGACTAAAAGGCTTGAGCCTGGTGCGTCGTCCGTTGCGTAGAAATACGAAGTGCTGACGTGGGTAAGACCAAAGAACATGTAAGCGAAGGCGATGATAGGTAAAGCGTATGCAACAATTTCAGTCGCAGCTTCGCTTGCGCCAAACCAAGCAGGGATTTGGTAACGAAGCAAACTCATTGAACCTAAGCCAATTAATCCGATAGAGATGGCTACCACAATATTGGTGTTGCGAATTTTTTGCACAAGCTTGTGCTTGCCTGCGCCATAGCACTGGCTTATAAGTGGCTGGCTTCCGTCGGCCACACCTTGGATGAGCGTCTGGATAACAAAGGCTACATAAGAAATTACGGCATAGGCTGCAACAGCAGTTTCGCCTCCGTGAATTTGAGCATTGATATTAAGAGTTACCACGGTAATTTCAGGCAAAAGTGTCAAACCGAAAGGTGCAAGTCCCAACTTAATGGAATGGGTGAACATCTCGGCATTAAGCTTAAAGTGACAAAGGTTCAAGCGCTCAGACTTGCGCAAGAAAAAGGCTGCAATAAGTATGAAACTACAGCATTGAGCAAGGGCGGTCGCAGCGCCTGCTCCCATGGTTCCCCATTGCATCAAAACGATGAAGACGTAGTCCAAAATAACGTTTACTACCCCTGAAATAGCAGAAGCTATCATGGCATATTTAACATGTCCGCGGTTGCGAATCAAAGGAAGGCATCCAACAATAAGAACCTGCAAGGGAGCTGCAAGTGTTAGCGTTGACAGGTAAAGAACAGCCTGGTTGAGCGTTTCGCCTGATCCACCCAAAATAGAGCAAAGCGGACGAGCGAAAAACATAAGCAAAAGCGTTACTGGGATAGAAAAAAGCGCAAGCATGGTAAGTGTATGTCCGGTTGCATAACGCGAACCTTCATGATTGCCAGATCCTTCACGAATAGAAGAAATTACTGCGCCACCCATACCAATTCCGGTACCCGCAGCAAGAACGATTGCATACAAAGGATAGGCCACATTGATTCCAGCGAGTCCTGCATCTCCTACCACATTGCCAACAAAAACTCCGTCAACAATGGAATAGATACAAGTAAGAGTAAAAGCGACCGCAGCGGGAATGACGTAATGTAAGTAGGTTCTAATCATCGAGCGCTCAATCATTTTTTCTCCTTTTTCTTGCCTTGCGCAACAACGTATTTTTTCTTAAGAAAAACCCTTCAAGTTATTCCGATACGGCTACCAAAAATCTTCCAAAGCGAACCTTTAATAAAAGGAAATTTTTGGTCGCTTTTCTTCTTGAAAAGTTCGTCCTTTTCTTAAGTGCTTGCATACCGTAAACTTTCAAGTAACTTGAATGTTTAGAGGGTAATAAACGATTTCATTAAATGTTCATAATTAGAGGAGAATAAGATGAGACAAGACCTAGAATGCACCATAAAAGAGGCTTCAGAAATCTTGAATATTCCTACGTCAACGCTGCGTTATTGGGAAGATTTGGGACTTATCTATTCTCATCGATTACCTGAAAGCAACTACCGCACGTATTCGCTTCAAGCGTTGTTCCAGGCAAGCAATATTGCCTTCTATCGGAAGATGGGCGTTTCGATAAAGCAGATTGAGAAAATGAAATCTCGCACCCTTGAAGATGTGGTGGCAACCTATGATAAAACCGCCGAGAAAATAGAGACCGAAATCAATAGGCTCCAAAGAGCGCTCAAGCGCCTTAATTATCAAAGGTTCCTCAGTGAACATGCGCTTGACTTGATTCAAAATGGCGTACGTGAAGCCACGCCTATAATTGCGCGCCTTAATGCTTACAATCCCGAATCGCAATGGCAGAGAAAGCTTTTGGTGCGCGATATGCAACGCTATGCGCTCTATATTGATGTCAACCAACCGGAAGAAATGATTGAATCTTATGCGGTATATCCTGAAGGCTCCATCGCAGAAGAAGACGCTCTTGGCCAAGAAGGGGATGCACCGGTAAGGACTACGGAAAGAAAATCCAGTAAAAAGAAAACGGCGAAGAAAACGGCAGATCAAAAACCACTCAGCGCTGGATTGTCCGAGCCAGGAGTTGGCGAATGGCAAGAGCCTCATCTTTTATGGGATAGGGCAACGGAACTAGAAAAGGGTGTAGATTTTTTCGAAGGGGTTGCATTTAGCGAATTCGGCAAAAGCGCTACGCTCGTGCGCGTTGAGCATCTGTTTGATCAGGCGCGCAAGAAGGGTAGAACGCCTTTGTACGCTATTGCACATTTTCTTGTTGAGGCAGATTTCAACGGAAGAAAAGACTGCTATCAGGTTTGGATAGGGTGCAAAAAGTAGCAAAAAGCACTTTATTGGTAAAAAAACATAATAAAGTGCGGTAACTAATCCATGCCAGCGCGGTTTTTTTCATATATCACGCTACAATAGATGAACGAAAAAATGCATTTGTCTATACAGACATTTAGGGGTAGCAACAATATGCATGAGCTGGACGTTTTGGCGCCCAGGAGGATAGATGAAGGAAACTGAAAACAAAGAAAATAAGTCAGCAGAAAACCTTGCTGAAAAGACACAAGGCAAGCATGCGCCTAAAGAGCAAAAGCTTGTCGAAGAGAGGCGTGTCGAAGACGAGTATGCTGACAAGGGGGCAAACGAAGAAGTTGTTGCCGAAGATATGCCCGTATACACTTCTAAGCGCAAGCGTCGTAGTATGAAAGAGCGGGTAATAGAAGAGGCAACTGATTTGGATAAGCCCTTCTTTACCAAGCTTCATATTATTTTGATGCTACTTGTAATCTGCCTATTCTTGGGCACGGTTGCTGTTATAACAGCCTGCGCAATCTGGCTTCAGGATCTTCCTGATTACACTGATGCAGATTCGTTTAATACCATCAAACCTACTGAAGTTTATGCAAGTGATCACACAACGCTTTTGGCGCGTTTCCAGCTTGAAAACAGAGATCCACTCGATTCGCTTAATTCTGTTTCGAAGTATGTTATTTCAGGTACCGTAGCAACAGAAGACGTGCGTTTTTATAGCCATGGTGGCGTTGACTTTATTGGTATGGCGCGCGCGGTTCTTAATAACGTATTAGGTGGTTCGCGTGAGGGTGGTTCAACTATCACCCAACAATTAGTGCGCAATTCCATTCTTCTTGATGAGATGGATGACATTTCGCTCAAACGTAAAGTTCGCGAAGCATATCTTGCTATGGAAATGGAAAAGCTCTATAGCAAAGAAGATATTCTTCTGCGCTATTTGAATACCATCAATTACGGAGGCGGCGCATACGGTATTGAAGCGGCCGCAAAGCGCTATTTCTCTAAATCTGCTTCAGAGTTAACGCTTGCTGAATCGGCGTTGCTCGTGGGTATTCCGCAGTCTCCTGTCAGCAATAGCCCTCTGTACTATCCTGACAATGCAAAAGAGCGCCGAGATTTAGTGCTTGATCGTATGGTGGAAAATGGTTCTATCACAAAAGAGCAAGCCGAAGCGGCAAAAGCTGAACCTATAAATTTGAACCCCAGCGAACCTTCCGCTGATGGCATAGTGAAGTATCCTTACTTTGCAAGTTATGTGCGCGATCAGCTAACAAACAACAAAACCTACGGATTGTCAGCTACTGACATCTTTAAGGGCGGATTAACGGTTTATACTACGCTCGATGTTGATGCTCAGGAAAAAGCAGAAGCAGCAGCTGTGCAAGCAGAGGGCGAAATGAATAGCGCGCTAAAAGTTGGCATGACGGCGGTGGATCCTAATACGGGCTACATTAAAGCCATGGTTGGCGGAGATGATTACTACGAACGGCAGTGGAATCTGGCCACCCAAGAAGCGCGTCAACCGGGCTCTTCCTTTAAGACATTTACCCTAATAACAGCGCTTGAACAGGGAATTTCGCCCAATACTAACGTAAGCTGTTCAAGCACGGTTACTATTGGCTCTAACAAAACAATTGAGAATATTAACAAGACCAGTTATGGAACAAAGACTATTTCCGGCGCGTTTGCAGTGTCTTCTAATACTGCTTTTGCGCGATTATGTGCAGTGGTAACTCCTGAAGCGGTCAGCGAAACTGCTCACAAGATGGGAATAACGTCAGATCTTGACCCGGTTCTTTCTATTACGCTGGGAACTTCTGATGTTACAACCTTGGAGATGGCAGACGCATATGCCACCATTGCTAATGGAGGAACTCACTATGATGCCATTGCTGTTCAGCAGGTTTTGGATCGTAAGGGTAACACTATTGTGGACAGCACTAAGCCTAATGGTGAGCGAGTGTTATCTAAAGAAGTTGCCTGCGCTGCAAGAAAGGTAATGGAAGGTGTAGTCAACAACGGTACGGGTACCGCAGCGCGCATCAATACTGGCCAATCTGCGGCGGGCAAAACGGGTACTTCCGAAAATTACATGGATAGTTATTTCGCCGGGTTCACGCCAGAGCTTTCGGTAGCGGTTTGGATAGGTGATCCTAATCGTGAGGTGGCGGCAACCTCAATCACGGGCGCTCACGTGTTTGGTTACTTTATGAATTCGTGGTGCGCAGAGCGAGGCATTGTTGAATTCGTGGAAGCGGCTGATCCGGAATATACCAAGACATTTAAAAATACTGATCTTGACTTACCTAATGTGTCCTCATATCAAAGCAGTGGTAACAGCTCCACTTCCTCTCGAAGCAATTCGTATTACTATTCGGGACAGACTAATAGCAGTACTGAAAGTTCACAGTCGTCAAGCAGAAATAGTTCTTCATCTTCTTCGTCAGGTTCTTCAGGGGGTTCAGGCTCCGGTGGTGGTAGCTCTTCTGGCGGAGGAGACAGCTCTGGTGGGGGTAGTTCTGGTGGCGGAAGCTCTGGCGGGGGTAGCTCTTCTGGTGGGGGAAACTGATTCAAACAGGTATACACAAGCTTTTCTTTCGCGCCAAGCTTTAAAATAGGACGCAAGTCATTCGTAGATAGGAATGTTCATGTTCAATGAAAATTTAGATGAAGTAGTAAAAGGGATTGCTACTAATTATCAGGCAAAAGAAATTTTCTTCACTGATCCTAATCATCATTTCCCCAACAAAAAGGCCATCACGCATATGTTGGGTGATTTGAGACGCGTCATGTTTCCGCGCTATTTTGGCGATGAAGCCGCAATGGGCTCTCATCCTGAATATTTCATTGGCGGAATGCTTTCTCATATCGAAGACGTTCTGCGTAAGCAGATCTACGAAGCGTTGATGTTTCGCGATGGAGATGAATGCTCCGAAGAAGAAATCAGCGAGCGCGTTGACACCATCACGCTCACGTTTTTATCAAGGCTCCCTGAAATTCAACGCATGCTTCTCAAAGATGTGCAGGCTGCTTTTGATGGGGACCCTGCCGCACAAAGCAAGGAAGAGATAATCTTTTCCTATCCAGGATTTTTCGCCATCTTTGTTTATCGTGTTGCGCATGAACTCTATGTTCAGAATGTCCCTCTGATTCCACGCATTATGACCGAATGGGCTCATAGCGGAACTGGGGTAGATATTAATGCTGGTGCCACCATTGGTGAATATTTCTTCATTGACCATGCTACCGGCGTTGTTATCGGCGAGACAACCAACATTGGCAACCATGTAAAGATCTATCAAGGTGTTACCCTAGGTGCGCTTTCTACCAGAGCAGGCCAGAAGCTTGCTGGTAAGAAACGCCATCCTACCATCGAAGATAATGTGACTATTTACTCCAATGCCAGCGTCTTAGGCGGAGAGACCGTAGTAGGCGAAGGTGCCATCATTGCAGGTAGTTCCTTTGTTACTGAATCAATTCCAGCGGGTGCTCGTGTGGGCGTTAAAAACCAAGAGATTAACGTCCGTGTTCCTGATAGGAATAAGGCTGATAGCAAACCGTGGTATCACGAGCAGAAATAGTGCACTAGGGTAATCTTTATTGCATGTTGGTTGAGGCCAGGTTTGAGGTCAACTACCTCGAGCGCAAAAATGCTTAGGTGATTGTCTTGCGTGCAAAAAACGTAAGATAATTTATCGTGAGTTTGGGAAAACATGATCCGCCAAAACGGAAACGTAATTTGGCGGATCATGCTATTTTTTAAGGAAGCGAATGTATAGATTGCGCGAAGGTGTTTTGAATCTAAATCCTATGCGTCCTGTTGGTCATCTATAAATTCTTTGAGAGCTTAAACGGGGTCATCGTTTATAGATTTACTCAATTAAGCAGGATCAACACTAATAAATTCGCTTAAATCGGTTGTTTTGAGATATTCAATTTCGTCTTCATGTCCGGGTAAAACTTCTAAGAAAGCAAACCCAAACATACCCGTTTGAGCAGGGTCAAAGGGAACCAAATCTACAACTTTGCCAAAGCGCTCACAAAATGCCTGATAGTCAAACGTTGCATGTTCTTCAAGATCACTAGGAGGGTTAAGAAGTGACATGCAAAACGTATGTCCCTTGGATTTTTCAACCATCTGTTCGCGCGAAGGTAGTTTGTTTTCCAAGAATGCCCCATAGGAATAAAAATCAAACGCATGCAAAGAAATATCCGTGCCACCTAATCCCGCAAAACGCAAAGGGTTAAATTCGATAACATGAACACGCGCCTGATCTGCATCTTTTTCTAAGCGAACTTCCACATGAACAGGGAAATTTGAAACCTTAACAAGTTTGTTTACCTGATTGAGCCAATCCAAAAAGATATCATGAACTTCATCATAGATTTCTACACTTGTTAGATACATGCGGTCGCTTGTGTCGGTCTCTGATGCAAAGTCATGACGCAATACCGTTAGAATGTGCGCGTCTCCTGCTTCGTCAAAAAAGGCATCAAGGGCATATTCTGTTCCTGATATAAATCCTTCAATAAGGAAGGTGTTGGTGTCAATGACGCTGTCCGGATAAAGCTCATTCCATGATGCGGTATCGCTTTTAATGCGTGCAAGGGCATGATCCCAATCGCTTTTATGATAGATGGGATATACGCCCATACTGCAAAACCCGACGCTCGGTTTAAGAATGAAGGGAAGATGGTCTTCAAGCTCAGTAAAATCAAGCGATTCAAGCTCTTCGCTGGTACAGGTTTTGAAGAAAAGATCCTTATCAAGACTCTGAAGCATTGTACGGGTAAGTGCTTTATCCTTAAAAATGTTTATTCCCTCACAAAGCGCAGGGTTCGAAACGTTTTCCGTAATCCAGATAAGCGCATTTTCGGAATTGGTATAAATGCGCTCACCTTCGTTGAGGCGCTTTTTTGCTTCTTCTTCGCTAACAAGGTTTAAGGTGTGATTTTGGGCAATAGTTTGCGCCATAGGGTTATTAAGAACAGGATGCCCAGATTGCTCAACCCAAGAAATTAAATGATCTGATACATATGGTTCATCAAGAATGATCATATTGCTCCTTTATATAGTGGTGGCGTATATTGTTTGCGCCGTTTGCGCTGACGCCCGTTCCTTTTTTGTTATCGCAATTACTTTTGCTATCGCTTTTGGCTTAGCTTAGCGTTGCGGATTTCATTTGAAGCCAGTTCTGCTTAACTTTTACTTTCTTATTCGATTGTACAAACTTTGACGTGATTAAGTAGCCAGTGAAAGGCATAAAATTTTTAAATGTAAACTGGATTTAACAACTGGCTCGCACAGTTAACATTGCGTGAACATTCTTCCTATTTCAGGGGTCTAGTCTATTCCAGATGGAAAAAACACTACTTCGTATATGAAGCAGTGATTTTTCGCAAAACACAAGATCAATATGCCTTAGAGGCAAGATCTAGAAACAAGAAAGGGGATAGGCAGGCAATGGAAATTGCAACGTTAATTGTTGTAGGTATGGTAATTGTGACTGCGCTTATGTTTGATTTTACAAACGGCTTTCACGATACTGCCAACGCAATGGCTACTTCAATTGCTACCGGGGCGTTAAAGCCAAAAACTGCCGTTATTGCTGCAGGTACTCTCAATTTGATAGGCGCGTTCTTGTCTACTGAGGTTGCAAAAACAATTTCGGGGGGAATTATTAACGAGCAACAAGTAACAATTGGTGCTGAATTTATTTTTGCAGGATTAGTAGGAGCAATCATCTGGAACTTACTCACCTGGCTTGTTGGTTTGCCGTCAAGCTCTTCGCATGCTTTGTTTGGAGGCCTTGTAGGAGCGGTAATTGTTGGCGCAGGTGTAGAAGGTGTTAACTTCTTTGCTGTTCTTACTAAGGTTTTGATTCCTGCTTTAGTTTCTCCTTTGGTGGCTGGTCTTGCCGCCTGGGTGGCGGTGCGGCTCATATTGCTTATAGTACGCAAGATGAGCGCAGATAAAGTTGATTCTGGCTTTAGACATGGTCAGACTATTACCGCATGTTTAGTTGCACTCTCTCATGGTACTAACGACGCTCAAAAAACCATGGGCATCATCACGCTGACGCTTATCGCGGTTGGCGCTCAAGCTTCTGGTACTGGTCCTCAGTTGTGGGTTATTGCAGCATGTGGCTTGGCTATTGCTTTTGGTACCTATGCAGGTGGATGGCGTGTAATCCGTACTCTTGGTAAGGGCTTGACTGAAATCAGTACTCCTCAGGGCTTTGCAGCTGAGGCTGCTTCAGCAACTACCATTTTGGTTTCTTCTCATTTAGGTTTTGCACTTTCTACTACTCAGGTTTGCTCTGGTTCAATCATCGGATCTGGCCTTGGAAAGAAAGGCTCCAAGGTAAATTGGGGTGTAGCGGGCAAGATGCTTATTGCTTGGTTGGTAACATTTCCTGCAGCAGGCATTGTTGGCGCATGCGCTTGCGCGGTGGCAAAGATTAGCTTGGCGGGCACCATTGGTGTTGGCGTAGCTGCGCTTGTCATAGCAGGAATAATCTTTAGGCTTTCACGCAGGAATCCTGTTAATTCGCTCAACGTCAACGATAGTCATGAAGTTAAAGTTGCGCCAACTAAACCAACCAACAATAACAGCACTATGGCTCAGGCAGCATAGAGGAGAAGGAAACAATTATGCAAGAAGTAATTAATTTTCTTACCGTATTAGTTGTCGCGGTAGCTATCGCGGGTGGTTTAGGTGTGCTGTATGCCTCAGGGCTTCGTTTATGGGCGCAGGGAGGCGTTGACAGTAAGGGCAATGCACGTATTTTCTGTAGGCTTTTTTCAGTGATTTGTTTCATGGCTTGCGTGGTAATTATTTTGTTTGCTCTCTGGCTTATGATTCCAATTTTCCATTAGGGGAAAGAAGGTTGAGAATTTATGACCAAAATATTGATTGGTATTGATGGAAGCGAACGAGGAGACCGAGCTCTTGAGTGGGCATGCTCCTATGCGGACGAGATTACGCAGGCAGGTGAAGAAGCTCAGTTAACGCTTTTGTCAATTTTTACTCCCACTCCTTTGCAGGGCAACCTTAATGAGGAAACTATAAAGAAAGCCATGGAGGATTCTTTAGCAGAAAAAGTCCAGGAGGTTGTCAAAAAGCATCCTGGCCTTAAAGCTGAGGGCAAGGTGGCAAAAGGTGGCATCGTAGAGAAATTGGCTGATGCGGCCAATGAACAAGACATGGTTGTATTAGGTTCGCATCATGGTTCAACTATTGGCCAGACCATCGGTGGCGCTCGGGGGCTAAGAGTTGCTATTGCGGTAAAGGTTCCGACGGTAGTTGTTCCTGTTGACTGGGAATATTCAAAGGATAAAACCGGCATTATTGTTGGCGTTGGTCTTGATACGGTAAGCGATAGCGCAGTTAGCTTTGGCGTAAGCGAAGCAAAGAAAACAAACCAGCCATTAAAACTGGTTACTGCATGGGGACTTCCGGCATTTCTTAATAAGCCTGCAGAGGTAATGGGCGGAGGCCTAGGTCCTGTTGGTGAACAAGCGCAGCAACGACTAGATGCTCGCCTTGCTTCTATCCAAGAGCAAAACGAAGGTTTGCAGGTAGAAGCCGAAGCAGTAGAAGGATCTTCTCCTACGCGCGTGCTGGTTAGCTATAGCAAGGATGCCAAGATGCTTGTGTTGGGTACCCATTCTTTCAACATGCTTGGCCGAACACTTTTTGGCTCAGTTGTTCACAGTGTTTTACTCAATCTTTCTTTGCCTACGGTTGTAGTGCCAGAAAATGGCAAGGCATAAGTTAGCACGGTGTAGCTGGTAAGACGCAAACGCTTTATATGCTGAAAAGAGCAACTAAAGAGCAACGGAGCAAACTTTGTTTCTACGGGCTTAGTTCCTGCAGACTACGGGTTTTGTTCTTGCAGATTACAGGATTTGCTCCTGCGGGCTTTCCTTCTACAAGATCTGTTCCTGCAGGCTTTGTCTCTATAGGGTTTGTTCTTGCCGGCTTTGTCTCTAAATAGATTTCTTCCACCTTCTGACCCCGGTACTATGCCGGGGTCTTTTGTTGTGCGAGAGTATTTTGGCTAAGTATGGGCGCAACAAAAGCGAAGTTGCTTTTAGAGGTTGGCTCAACAAATTCAAAATGACAATCAAGCGACGCAACAAAAGCGAAGCTACTTTTGGAAGTTGACGTTCACGATTGAAGACCAAAGCGGAAACCGAAGAAGACTTCGACCGTTGAGCTTTAGGTAGCTCCAGTTGTGTCCAGCGTGAAGGATGCACGAAAAGGATGCGCTCAAATAAGCGTACGCGCGAAGAATGCGCGAAAAGAAGCGTGCACACAAAGAAGTGTGCGTGCTAATAAAGAAATATTTGTGCCTGAATGTTACCGCGATATAGTTTGAGCTGGTGCGTGCTATAGTGAGCAAATACCAAGAGTAAATTTTTTAAGAAAAGGATACGCAATGAATATACCCGCATTTTTGCGCGATGCTGATATGACCCTTCTTGATACCTTAGGTGCTTGCAAAACAAATGAAGAGCTTGATAGCGCATTGACCGAAGCTGGTGTTGAACATTCTGCTTCTGATTTGGCTCCTCTCTTTGCTGCCCTCACTCCTTTGCGTTCGCCGTCTGCCGCAACGGATGTTTTCAATAACTTTTCTTCGCAAGATTTTGAAAAAGTAGCATCAAGCCTTTCGGCCATGATGAATTCAGCGCAAGGCAAGTCGGACTCTTCTGAGGGAGTTATGCCTGGCGGAATTGACAGAGAAAGCATCAATAACTTGCTTTCCTTTCTTTCAAACAACAAAGAAGGAAAATAAGCGAGGTCTGTGTTTGTGTAGCCAGCGTTAGTAATGGTTAGAAACAACTGGTAAGGAGGGGTTAGATCCTATGACAATTCTTTTAAGGCTTTTGCAGGCATGGCCTCTCATGGTTATTTTGGCGGTCCTCGCGTTAATAATCTATCTTCTGGTTTCTTGGGCAAAATCTCCTATTCGCGCTAAAGAAATTCTTATTAAGTTTTTCACCGTGCTTACTATTGCCTTGACGGCATTTTTCACTCTGGCTTCTCTTTATGCACTTTTAGAGCACAATATGACCGTATTTGAGCTCGTGGCTTCTTTTGATGTTATAGCTATCGTCGCTTTGCTCATTACGCGTTTTTGTCATTGGCGCTTTGTTAAGAATCATCCCAACTATAAAAACAAGCCCGAAAAAACTGATTGGGTATAAGGATGAAAACAAAAGCGGGGATGTAACGTCCCCGCTTTCGCTTACTTTTTAAATGCATGTCTTCGGCGAAGTTACGCACAAGCATAGGTGATGTCTTGCCTTTACCTATGCTTCCAAACGCGCAAATTCGGCTACGCGCACAAGCAGTGTTTTGACTACCAGCCGTCGAACGAGCTTCAAATCCTTATTTGCTCATAAGTTCATTCATCTCATCAAGCAAAGAATCAAAGAGTTGCAAAGCGCTTTCGATAGGTTTGGTGCTTGCCATGTCAACACCAGCACCACGCAAGAGTTCAATAGGAGGCTTTGATGACCCACCTTTTAAGAAGTTCAGGTAGTTTTCAAGTGCCGGTTTGCCCTCGTTGAGGATCTTCTGAGAGAGTGCGATAGCAGCAGCATAGCCGGTTGCGTATTGATAAACATAATACTGATAGTAGAAATGAGGAATGCGAGCCCATTCAAGTGCTATCTCTTCGTCTACCACAATACCTTCACCAAAATATTCCACGTTGAGCTGGCGATACATTTCGCAAAGGGCGTCTGCTGTTATGCCTTGACCGCTGGCATTCAACTTACCAACCTCTAATTCAAATTCGGCAAACATGCACTGTCTATAAAGCGTTGCGCGGAACTGTTCAAGGAAATGGTTGAGCAGGTACGCGCGTTCTTTTTTGCTGGATGCATGATCAAGCAGATACTGCATCAAGAGTGCTTCGTTGCAGGTGGAAGCAACTTCAGCTACGAAAATGACGTAGTCGGAATAGCACGAAGGCTGGTTATGGCAAGAAAGATACGTATGGATTGAATGTCCCATTTCGTGAACAAGGGTAAACACATCATTGAGGGTTCCCTGGAAGTTCATCAGGATAACGGGATGCATACCATATCCTCCTGCAGAATAGGCTCCACTGCGTTTCCCCGGATTTTCAAACACATCAACCCAGCGGTTGTTGATTCCCTCTTTTACAATCGCCAAATACTCTTCGCCCATAGGTGCAAGCGCCTTATACATAAGCTCGCAGGCTTCTTCGTAGGTGAAGGTCATTTCGAAGTCGTCAATCATAGGAGCGTATAAATCCCAAAAATGGAGCTCTTCAAGGCCAAGAAGCTTTTTGCGCAGATCAACATATTTATGCAAAGATCCCAGATTGTTGTGCACAGCCTCAATAAGGTTGGTATAAACCTCGGTGGGAACTTCTGTTCCGTCAAGCGCATATGCAAGGCTTGAAGGATATTTGCGCGCATTGGCAAAAAACTGAATCTGTTTTGCTTGCGCGCCAAGGGTTGCTGCAAAGGTATTCTTGAACTGCCCGTAGCTTTTATAGACTGACTTGAAGGCGCTCTCGCGCAGGGTGCGGTCGTTTGATTCCATAAGCGGAATATAGGTTCCGTGAGTCACGGGATGAGAGGCGCCTTCTTTGTCGATTGCGTCGTCGAAGGTAAGGTCGGCATCGTTCATGAGCGAGAAGATATTGCCTGGTTGAGTGGCAAGTTCGCCCGCCTGAGCCAAAAGGTTTTCTTCAGCAGGAGAGAGCATATGTTCGCGTTTTCTGAAGATAACATCAAGGGCTCTGCGATAAAGCTCAAGGTCAGGGCATTGGTCATAAAATTCATCCATGGTTTTCTCGTCAATACTGAGCAATTCTGAATTGAACCATGAAGCAGAACTTGATATTGCCACATAGAGCGAAATTACCTGGCTTGAATAATCCTGATACAGAGAAGCGCGGGTGTCTTCGTCGCTTTTGCGATTGGCATAGTTGACAAGCTTGCTCAGCGCAATGTCTACCTCGTCATCAAAACGCAAAAACGCCAGCAGGTTAGAGGCGGAATTGGAAATAGTACCCTTAAATGAAAGGTACTTTTGTGGAAACGCTTGTGCTTGTTCAAGGCTTGCAAGAAATGCTTCATCATTTTCGAAAATGCTTGTTAAGTCCCAGCGATAACACTCTTTTATTTCGTCACGTGTTTCAAACTTCATTAAAGCTCCTGACTAACTGGTTTGGCTTAGGTGTATAGGAAACGCCTGAAGCTTGGGCACAAAAGCTTGGGTATGCAAGGCACGGCTGAAAGCCAATTTTTTGGTTAGAACCCGTAAGTGTCAAAGCTTGTTTTCTATACGTTTCGTTCTTTGTGTTTAAAGATACCTTATGCCCTTGTTTATTTACAGATGATCGAAAGATAAGACAGAACAGTTTCAAAGATAGCTATGATGAAAATGAATTGTTTGGGCGGGGCAGGTCAAGGTAAGACATGTGGTCAAGGCGGATCAGGCGCCGGCAATAAACAATTACCACAAATTGATCAGGAAATTTTCGCTTGGTTACTAGAGAAAGGACAACCATGCAAATTGTTTGCTTAGATTTGGAAGGCGTTTTAGTGCCCGAGATTTGGATTGCGTTTGCTGAGGCTTCCGGCATTCCTGAGCTCAAAAAAACCACGCGCGATGAACCTGATTACAACAAGCTTATGAGATACCGCATTGATATCTTGAAAGAGCATGGTTTGGGCTTGAAAGAAATCCAGGAAACCATTGCTACCATTGATCCTCTTGAGGGTGCAAAGGAATTTCTTGATGAGCTCCGAAGCGAAACTCAGGCCGTTATCATCAGTGATACCTTCACTCAGTTTGCTAAGCCTTTGATGAAAAAGCTTAATTGGCCAGCGCTTTTTTGTAACGAATTAGTGGTAGCTCCAAATGGCGAAATTACTGACTTTAAAATGCGTTGCGAGCAGTCAAAGCTTACCACGGTAAAGGCATTTCAAGCCATGGGTCTAGATACTATCGCTATTGGTGATAGCTTTAATGACCTCGGCATGATCAAAGCGGGCAAGGCCGGCTTTTTGTTCCGCAGTACTGAGGCAATAAAAGCAGATCATCCTGAAGTTCCTGCATTTGACGAATATGCTGATTTGCTTTCTGCTATTAAAGAGGTTCTTGAGTAGGTTTCCCAAAGAGGTACTTGAAAAGGCTTTTTCCTGAATACTATTGAGCTTTTAGATAAGGCGCGGGAGTTTCTTTCCGCGCCCTTTTAGTTTCGTTTTTTTTGGCGAACTTTTTGACGAGCTCCCTTTTTCTAGTATTTTCTCGTAAATGCCCTGAGCGAATACTATTTGCGAACTTAATATTCTCCAAGATCCATCTGTTGATACAGTCCGTTATCAGTAAAGCCTTGTTTTCGATAGTATTCGCGCGTTCCAATTGAGCTAATAACGTTGAGCTTGGCAAAACCGTATTCTTTAGCAAGGCGCGCCGCCGTCTTGATAAGCTGCTTTCCCAATCCTAGGTGTTGAGCACCTTTGCCGGTTTTGTGAAGCCCTGCAACGGTTCCATAGACATGAACTTCGCGAATCATAGCCTCGTTTTCTTTGATAGGAAATAAGGTGGCATTATCTGTTTGCTCAAGACAAGTGCGCACAAATTCCTGATCAGGAAGGGAAAGACGCAAAAATCCTGCAATTTTTTTGTCGGGCGTTACCCACTGCAAGAAGTATTCGGTGCTCATAGTGGTTTCGTATTCAACGCTTTCAAGGCTGAGCTCTTCGCGGTTGGTACTTGCCGTACTAATTTCGCGATACCGAATTTCGGTAACTTCGGCATTTTGCTTGGCCAGATTATTCTCAACAAGCTGTCTGAGATTTGCCTTTTTGTTCCCCGCCACAATGTCATGTGCTGATATATCGCGAATCATGCGCGATATGCGGGCAAAGGGAGGTGTATGAAGGGTATCAAACGTTAAAACGTCCAGCAATTCTTCGTGGGTATAAGGTATCCACGTGCCCTGTTTGAAGCAGTCACAAAGCTTCGTTCCTTCAACTAAAACGCAGGGATAGAGCTTAACTTCGTCGGGTAGATAAGCCTTATTGGTGGAAAATTCTAAATAATCCTGCTTGTCTTTTTCGGGGGTAGAGCCGAAAAGATTCACCATAAAATGGGCGTGAATTTTAAAGCCAAAAATGCGCAAAAGAGCAAATGATTCCTTGATTTTCTCAAGTGAAATGGCGCGTTTGTTTTGCTTGAGAATATCTTGATTGACGCTTTGAATTCCCATCTGAATTTTAGTGCACCCAAGTCGGCGCAGAAGGCTAAGATTTTCGATAGTGATGGTATCGGGGCGCGTTTCAATGACAAGCCCCACAACGCGATGATCTGCGGTTTCGTTGGTAATTTGTTCTCGTTCAAGTTCGTCAAAGGTAGCGCTTTGTTGTTCGCTTACCGCATTCCAAACAGCGCTTTGGGCATAGATCAAATCCCATGCTTTGTTATAGGAAAGCTCTCCTTGGTCAACCTTTTCTTGGAGGGGCGCCACAAAAGCCCGGGCGTCCTCTTTGGTATTGGTGAGCCCGCATGCTTGATAGGTTGCAATGCGCATGTGGGCACTTTCGTCATTGAGTTTTTGGAGAGACGACGCGTCGCTCATCTTGACTTCGTTAAGCGCGCGAAAGAGCTCTTTGATAAACCAAATCTGATAGGATTTGGGGTAGTCGCTCCAAGTTCCACCCAAGACAATAAGTTCAACCTTATCGGTAACATGCCCCATACGCGTAAGGGCGCGCAAACGCGCGGCAACTTGCAGATAGGGATCAAAATAGTTGCGCTCGGCTCGCTGACAAACCGGTTCGTCGCTTAGGTAGCTCTTCGGCATGCGTAAATCGTTAGGGCAGTACAGGCAATTGCTGGTGCATTTCCAGGGCTTGGTCATAACGGTGATGGTAGCAACACCTGAAGCGGTTCTTCGGGGTTTGACCTGCAAAAGCTGAGTGATCTTTTTATCAAGAACCTCGTCAACATTCCAGCTTTGCCAAATTTCAGGCTCGTTATTTTTGACATACAGATAGTAAGGAAAAAGCTTCTTTTTAGCGAAGTGGTCTTCGTTATTTTTCAAATTGCGATTATGTTTGCGAATGATTCGCTCAAGTTCCTTGTCAGATAAAAGCTTAGTTTCATCTGCGGTGATTCGCTCTTTGTCATCTTGAGCGCTTGCTTTTGCTTTATATTCTTCTTCGCGCTTTTTGAGCGCAACCCTTGAAGCATCTAATATGTCCTGTATGAGCTTATCCATGGAAGCGATTGTACCATTGAGAATGTTTGCTACTAGCGTTTCTGCAAAACAAGATAGGAATTAAGATTATCGCTTCGTCCATCAGCAAGAAAGCGCGCAATGGGTGTCGCTTTGCTTTTGACAGCGTTTGCGAGTTCGTCAATTTCCTCTTCAGTGAAGTTATGGCAATAACGAAACGAATGCGTGGTGTCTTTCCAGCCCAAGAAGTAATCGCCTTTTTCAAGTTGAGTGATATCAAGGCAAGCATTGTGGGGAAGCGTTTCTTCTCGGCAAAATTTCACTGCTTGTTGGTTTTCGGAAGCGTCTCCCAGGGATTCAAAACCCTTAGCTTCTTGCTGACTTTCGGAAATACCTTTCAAGGATTCGCGACCCTTAACTTCTTGCTGGCTAAAAAATGCTAGTGCTTGCTGGTGGGTTAGCTCTGCTTTTTCTGCAAGCTTTTCATTGTTGAGAAATTCCCAAAACGATACCGCAATAAGTCCCCCTGGTCGTACAGCGTCAATTAATTTCTGCAGAGCCTTAAGGCGCAATTGCTGTGTGGGAATGTGATGCATAAAACCAAAAGAAACGGCTATATCGAAGCGTGCGCCACAGCTTTGCGAAGCGGGGTTTTGGTTTGTTTGCGCGCGTGTCTTATATGCTTGAGATGTCGTGGTGTTTGTTTGCGCGCGTGTTTCGTCTTCTTCATTTAAAAGCGAAGCGATGATGTCTTGGTTTTGAAAGACTATCTTATTTGAAGCGAAACAGTCCTTGGTAAGGACGCCTGCTAGTTTGCTTTGTGTGCCTTGTTGCGCGGGCTTTTCCGGTTGTGCTGACTCTTTTGGTTGCGTTGGCTTTGCTGGTCCTGGCGACCCTGTCAGTGCCGTGACCATCGATGACTCCTCCGGGCGCGCTGACTCTGGTGATCCCGTCAGTGCCGTGACCATCGATGACTCCTCCGGGCGCGCTGACACCTTTTCGTTTGGAAGCAATTCGTTGCAGTTATCGATGGCATAAAAAGAAAAAGCCACATGAGGAAATTGCTCACTCAAAAATTCTTCAAAGCGCAAATTTCCACACGCTAAATCAAGAACAGAAACGTTGGGATTTGTGCCCGCAAAAACTTTCTCCTCAAATAAGCGTGCACACTTTTTCCATCCAAGCCACGGCGCATTGCGCGTTGCAGAAAAAGAAGGGGCATTGCTCTGATAAAAGCGCGTATTGATGTCGCAAAGTGTTTGTATTGTTGTTTTGTCCATGCTCACATTATAAAAAGCCTCCGCGCAAAAAGGGTTAAAGGGGCAAAAGGCTTGAAAAAAATTATTTTTTGCCCGGGAAAGCCTTCTTGCTAGAAAAACTCGTTCTATTTCTCTGACACAACTACAAAATCTCTTGCGCCATCGTGAAAAATGAGGCGTTGGTGTCGTATTATGGTAGACATAATATGGTTACTATCGGAAGGGCAAAAACATGGTTTTTCGTGTTTACGTTGAGAAAAAACCAGGGTTTGATGTTGAGGCTTCACAGCTTTTAAATGAGCTTCAAACAATTCTGGGAATCAAAGGACTCCAGCACGTCCGTGTGATCAATCGCTATGATGTTGAAGGCATTTCAGAAGACCTCTTTCATCAATGCGTTCAAACTGTTTTCAGTGAGCCTTTCGTTGATAGCGCAACCGCTTCGCTTTCAGCACCTGAAGAAAACCATTCAAAAGATTCCTTTACATTTGCCGTTGAGTTTCTTCCGGGCCAGTTTGACCAGCGCGCTGAATCTGCAAGCGAATGCATTCAGCTTATCAGCCAAGGTGAGCGCCCCAAAGTGCGTAGCGCCAAGGTCTATGTGTTAGAAGGTGCCCTTTCGCAAACAGAGCGTGAAACAATAAAGCATTATTTAATCAACCCGGTAGAGGCCAGAGAGGCTTCTTTGGAAGAGCGCTCTTCTCTTGATGTAGAGATAGCAACTCCGGGCAAAGTAGAAGTTGTGGAAGGCTTCACGGATCTTGATTCAGCTGGATTAGCCCAGTTCATTGAGACGCGCGGGCTTGCTATGGACTTGGCCGATATTGAATTTTTCCAAAGTTACTTCATTAAAGAAGGGCGCAATCCAACCATCACTGAAATTAAGGTGGTTGATACCTATTGGTCTGACCATTGTCGTCATACTACCTTTGGCACTGAATTGGACAGCGTCACTATTGATGATGAAGTTGTGCAGGCTGCGTTCGACAAATATTTGCAACTTCGCCATGAACTTGGCCGAGACGAAAAGCCAGTCTGTCTTATGGATATGGGCACCATTGGCGCTAAATATCTCAAAGCAAAAGGTATCATGACTGATGTTGATGAATCCGAAGAGGTTAACGCTTGTACGGTAAAGGTAAGCGTTGATGTTGATGGCAAGGATGAAGATTGGCTCTTCCTTTTCAAGAATGAAACCCACAATCATCCAACGGAAATCGAACCGTTTGGTGGCGCTGCAACATGTGTTGGTGGCGCAATTCGTGACCCGCTTTCTGGTCGCAGTTATGTCTATCAGGCTATGCGCGTTACTGGCGCGGCGGATCCTAAAGTGCCTGTTTCGCAAACTATTCCCGGAAAGCTCCCTCAGCGCAAATTGGTTACCACCGCCGCTGCAGGCTATTCTTCTTATGGCAATCAGATTGGTCTTGCCACAGGCCAGGTCAACGAGGTATATCATCCTGGCTATGTTGCAAAGCGTATGGAGGTTGGTGCGGTTCTGGGCGCTACTCCTGCTTCGCATGTTATTCGCGAAGAACCTACGGCGGGCGACAAAATCATTTTGCTTGGCGGACGCACGGGTCGTGATGGTATTGGTGGCGCAACTGGTTCGTCTAAATCTCATAATGTGGAAAGTATCGAAACGGCAGGTGCAGAAGTTCAAAAGGGAAATGCGCCCGTTGAGCGCAAGATTCAACGCCTGTTCCGTCGTGGTGAAGCATGTCGCTTGATCAAGCGCTGTAATGACTTCGGCGCTGGTGGCGTTTCGGTTGCGGTTGGCGAGCTGGCTGATGGCTTGTTTGTGCGGCTTGACAATGTTCCTAAAAAGTACGAAGGCCTTGACGGTACCGAGCTTGCCATTTCGGAGAGCCAAGAGCGCATGGCTGTTGCACTTGAAGAAAAAGATGTTGAAGAATTCATTGGCTATGCTCACGAAGAAAATCTTGAAGCAAGCGTTATTGCTACCGTTACCGAAGAAGCGCGTCTGCGTATGGTATGGAACGGTGACCTGATCGTAGACGTAAGTCGTGAATTCTTGGCTTCCAATGGTGCACCAAAGCACATCAAAGCGCACGTCGAAAAGCCCGGGGTTTATACGCCTGCAAGAACCGAAGCAACATTCGAAGCGCGTATGAAGGCATTGCTTAGCGACATCAACGTTGCTTCCAATAAAGGGCTTGCAGAACGCTTTGACTCAACTATTGGTTCAGCAACCGTTCTTATGCCGTTTGGTGGAAAAACCCAGCTCACACCTTCGCAAGCTATGGTAGCTAAGTTCCCTGTTTTTGGAGAAACTTCTACAGTAAGCGCCATGGCATGGGGCTTTAATCCTTATCTTATGGAACAAGATCAATTTGCAGGAGCCTATCTTTCAGTGGTAGAAAGCATCGCTAAGCTTCTTGCTTCTGGCTTTACGCGTGACAAGGCTTATCTGTCCTTCCAGGAATATTTCGAAAAGCTTCGTGAAGAACCTTCGCGCTGGGGAAAGCCCGTTGCTGCGGTTCTGGGCGCACTTATGGCTCAGGTAGATTTGGGCGTAGGCGCTATTGGCGGCAAGGATTCAATGAGCGGAAGCTTTGAGGATTTGGACGTTCCCCCAACGCTTATCAGCTTTGCGGTATCTACGGGCAAAATCGACCGCGTTGTTTCTCCCGAGTTCAAACAAGCAGGAAGCCGAGTAATTTGCATTGCTCCTGCTCAATATGGCAATGATTGGCGCCCCGATGTGGTCGGCCTTACTGAGGCTTTCAGCTTGGTTGAATCGCTTACTGAACAAGGCAAGGCGCTCGCAATTGCAACGCCTGGTTATGGCGCACAGGCAGAGGCGCTCTTCAAAATGTGTGTTGGCAATAGTCTTGGAGTTGCCTTGTCTGAAGATGCTTCAATGGATGCGCTCTTTGCTCCTACTTACGGAAGTTTCTTGGTTGAGCTTGCAGATGACGCGGAAATTCCGGCCTCAACATCTGTGGTCAACGTTTATGAACTAGGCAAAACCACTCAAGCATATGAACTTTCTCTCAAGGGCGAAGTGCTTGATTTGGCAAAATTGCAAGAGGTGTGGGAATCAGGAATCGAATCGGTATTCCCGTATCGCGAAGAAGGCGAAGCAGTAGAGGCAATTTCTTATCGCGAAACCTTGCCTTTGACCTTTAATGGCGCTCTTGCAAAACCGCGTGTTATCATTCCGGTATTTCCGGGAACCAACTGCGAATATGATACCGCTGCTGCATTTGAGCGCGCGGGAGCTCAGGCAACTACGCTTGTTATCAATAATCTTTCGCCAAATCATATTGTTGAGAGTACTCAGGAACTAGTCAAACAGATCAAGCAAAGCCAAATCATCATGTTGCCTGGTGGCTTTTCGGGTGGTGATGAACCTGATGGTTCCGCTAAATTTATCACCGCATTTTTCCGCGCACCAGAAGTAACAGAAGCGGTACGAGATTTATTGCAGAATCGCGACGGTTTGATGCTTGGCATTTGTAATGGTTTCCAGGCGCTCATCAAGTTGGGTCTTGTACCTTACGGTGATATTGTTCCTATGGAAGACATTGATTGCACGCTCACGTTTAATACCATCGGTAGACACCAAAGCAAGTTGGTTCGCACCCGTGTTGCTTCAGGTCTTTCTCCTTGGCTTTCACGTTGCGAAGTAGGAGACATTCATTCGGTTGCTATCAGCCATGGCGAAGGACGTTTTGTGGCTACCCCTCAGCTTCTTGATCAACTCAAAGCGCACGGTCAAATTGCTACGCAATATGTAGATGAGCAGGGTATTCCAAGCATGGAGCTTGATGTTAACCCTAACGGTTCTATGCTCGCCATTGAAGGTATAACAAGTAAGGACGGTCGCATCTTAGGAAAGATGGGTCATACTGAGCGCAACGGGCGCGGGTTGTATAAGAATGTTCCGGGTAATACGTTCCAGCCTCTTATCGAAGGTGGCGTTGGTTACTTTACCGAATAGGCTAAGATCTGCAGAGCTTCTACCGCGATTTAGCTTATCGAAGGTGGTGTGGGTTACTTTGCCGGACAGAGGCAAGCAGAAAACTGCTTATGATGTCTTGCTTTGCTGGGGGCACTGTTGGTGCCAAAATAGTTTGAAGGCGAACAGGGCGCTTGGCAAAGTTTATTGATCAAGCACAATTGCCTCAAGAAATAGCTTGAAAGCGGATAACGCCCTTGGTAAAAATTATTTAAAAAAGCACCCTTCCGGGTGCTTTTTCTCTGCCTCTTTCCCAATAACCCTTTTCATGCAAACCGCCTTTAACTCAAAGGGCAAGGAAATTTGTTTTTAAGAAGCGCGCTCCTTATAACGCACTACGTTTTTTAGTTGCGCGTGAGCTTTCGGTGAATTCGATGAGGCTTGGCTGCTTCTACTCCTAAGCGTTCAATCTTGTTCTTCTGATAGGATTCAAAGTTTCCTTCAAACCAATGCCAGTTTCCCGGATCATCATCAGTGCCTTCCCATGCCAAAATATGGGTCGCAATGCGGTCAAGGAACATACGGTCGTGGCTAATAACTACCGCACAACCAGGGAAATTAAGCAACGCCTCTTCAAGGCTTTCGAGCGTTTCAACATCAAGGTCGTTGGTAGGCTCGTCAAGAAGCAACAGATTGCCTCCCTGTTTAAGGGTGAGTGCAAGGTTGAGCCTGTTGCGCTCTCCGCCCGAAAGAACCCCTGATGGTTTTTGCTGGTCAGAACCCTTAAAGCCAAAGCTCGCAACATAGGCGCGACTCGGAATTTCCACTTCGCCAACCTTCATATAGTCAAGCCCGTCAGAGACAACTTCCCATACATTTTTGGAAGCATCTATGCCTTCGCGGTTTTGATCTACGTAGGAAATTTTGACCGATTCGCCAATTTCTAAAGACCCGCTACTAAGCTCTTCCAGGCCAACGATTGTTTTAAAAAGCGTAGATTTGCCCACGCCATTTGGACCGATAACGCCTACGATGCCATTGCGCGGAAGCGAAAACGAAAGATCGTTGATCAAAACGCGGTCTCCAAAAGCCTTATGCAAATGCTCGGCAACCAAAACCTTAGAACCCAGACGCGGTCCCACGGGAATTTGAATGTCAGCAAAGTCAAGCTTTTTGATGGCGCGTGCCTCAGCTTCCATCTGTTCGTAGCGTTCAAGACGTGCCTTGCTCTTTGCTTGACGCGCTTTAGGACTTGAACGAACCCATTCCAACTCTGATTCAAGGCGCTTAACAAGCTTTGCTTGTTGCTGGCCTTGCGCCGCAAGACGCTTTGCTTTTGTTTCAAGATAGGTTGAGTAGTTGCCTTTGTAAGGATAAAGGCTTCCGCGGTCTACCTCACAAATCCATTCGGCAACGTTATCAAGGAAGTAGCGGTCATGCGTTACTGCAAGAACGGCACCGGGGTAGGTATGCAAGAACTGCTCAAGCCAGAGCACCGATTCTGCATCAAGATGGTTGGTTGGTTCGTCCAAAAGAAGCAGGTCAGGAGCTTCTAGCAACAAACGGCAAAGCGCAACACGTCTGCGCTCTCCGCCTGAGAGAATATTGACAGGCGCATCGGGGTCAGGGCATTGAAGTGCGTCCATGGCTTGAGAAAGCTGGCTGTCTAAATCCCAAGCGTCCGCTGCGTCAATTTCAGTTTGAAGCTGACCCATCTCTTCCATCAGCTTGTCAAAGTCAGCATCAGGGTCTGCCATCTCTGCGCCAATTTCGTTAAAGCGGTCAATCTTTGCAAGGATATCGCCAAAAGCAAGGCGAATGTTCTCAATGACTGTTTTGTCTTCTTCAAGGGGAGGCTCTTGCTCTAAAATGCCAACCGTATAGCCGGGGGAAAGTCTGGCTTCACCTGCGGAAACATCTTCTTTGCCGGCCATGATTTTCAGAAGGGTAGATTTGCCCATGCCGTTAGGGCCAACAACGCCAATTTTTGCACCCGGGTAGAAGGAAAGGGTTACGTCATCAAGGATAACCTTGTCGTTGTGTGCCTTGCGGGCTTGATACATCTGGTAGATAAATTCTGCCATGGTACTCCTTTTATGAGAAATGATTGAAGCGGTTTAATGGTTAGCGCCACGCATGGCGGGCGACATCTTTGGTCGTTTAACTATACCAATCCAAACAGGAATTGAAAACAAGGCAACCGGCCGTCAAGCCAAACTAATTTAGATAGAAATTGGATGCTCAGGTGAAAACGTTTGCCCTCTGAACAGAGCGTTTCTGCTTTTGCTTTGTCTACAATTCTTTATTGGCTATTTGAAATTTGTTTCTGAACAGGACGTTTTCGTTTTACATTCATAAGCGCGATTGAAACAATAACCAGTACTATGCCAAGAATTGCAACAAGAGAGAGGTATTCGTTAAAAAACACAACACTAATGATGGCAGTTGCCACCATTTCAACTGAAGCAATAATAGGAACCTTGCTGGTTTCTTTCATGTTGAGAATGCCCTGGTAATACAAAAGATAGGCAAGCGAGGTAGGAATAAGGGCAAGAATAAAGCCGTAGCCTATCACTGGCGCGGTGAATGATTCGGCATAACTCCAGGGTTGAAAAAAAAGAATAATAGTGATGGTAGCAAACAGATAACTGTAAGTACTTATGACGTAGGTATTGGTTCCAACCCCGGTGAGCCGGGTGATAATGGCGGCAACGCCGTAGGTGAATCCCGCTGCTATTCCGCAGAGAATGCCAAAAACTGAAATGGTTGCCAGGTCAAATTGTCCTCCTGTTGCAGCAAGCGAACATCCCACAACGTTCACAACGAGCGCCACAATCTTGAGGACATTTATTCCTTCCTTAAACAGTATTACCGCAAGAAGGATGGTGAAAATAGGAGCCGTGTTTAGCAGGACAGCACTTACTGCAATGCCGGCGTTGGCAATTGCCAAAGAATACACCACGTTATAGATGCCGTTAGAAATTACACCCAGCGCAATACAGAGAATCAAAATTCGCTTACTAACTAAAAGTGATTTCCAGCCAAATTTTGCAACGGTTATGCCACCCATGATCAAAAAGGCGAATCCCATGCGAAGAAAACTGGTTACTTCAACGGTTGATCCGCTCAATTCCATAAGCTTAACTAAGGGGCCTACGAGGCCCCAAAGAATCCCAGCGATAAGTATTTGAAATACTGCTTTTGTTTCGGTTGATTGTTTTCTCATAATAAAGAGAGTAGTTTATTCTCCCGAAACAAGCGCGTCGGTTTCGCGCGCAATACGCATTTCCTCGTCAGTGGTTACAACGCAGATTTTAATAGGCGAATCATCGATGGAAACAATACGATTTGTGCCAATTGCACCTACCACGTGGTTTTTCTCGCGGTCAAGAATCATTCCCATATGTGCCAAGCCATCAAAAATGCGCTCGCGCAACTCGGCGCTATTTTCTCCAATTCCGGCAGTCATTACTACCGCATCAGTCACGGTCATGGCTGCATAGAATTGTCCGATTGCTTTTTGGATGCGGTAAACATACATCTGAATAGCAAGCTCGGCATTCTGGCTTCCGTTGCTTGCTGCTTGCAGAACATCGCGCATGTCAGAGCTAATGCCCGAAATGCCAAGGATGCCTGATTCTTTATTCAAGATGGTGTCTACTTCATCAAAGCTCAAGCCGTCTCTGCGCATGATATAGGTAACAATAGCGGGGTCAATTGAGCCTGATCTTGTTCCCATCATAAGTCCTTCAAGAGGGGTAAAACCCATGGTGGTATCTATGGAAACGCCATGGTTGACTGCTGCAATACTTCCGCCACTTCCCAAATGGCAAGTGATGAGGCCAAGATCCTTCAGTGGTCTGTTCAAAAGATACGCCGCCTGTTGCGCTGCATAGCGATGTGATGTGCCATGTGCGCCGTAGCGCCTGATGTTATATTCCTGGTAATAGCGCATTGGCAAGGGATACATGTAGGCTTTCGGCGGCATGGTTTGATGAAAAGCGGTGTCGAATACGGCTACCTGAGGGGTATTGGGCAGGCGCTTTCGCATAAGTTCAATACAGCAGTCGGCTGGTGGATTGTGAAGAGGGGCGATAGATTCGCACTTCTTTATCTTTTCGAATACATCATCGGTGATCAGAGTTGACTTGGAAAAGTATTCACCACCTGAAACTACGCGGTTGCCCACGGCTTCAATGTCAGAGAGTTTTGTAATGGGTGATTCAGGCTCGTTGACCAGAATGTCAAGAAGCTTTTCAAGGCACTGCTCAATAGTGAGGTTTGCAACTGAGTAGTGGTGTTTTTCTTCATGTGGAGGGAATTTCACGTTCATGAATGCGTCGTCATGGCCAATGCGCTCGGCCAAAGATTTCATCATGGTGATTTTGCCGTCAGTCTGAATGAGCTGACATTTAAGCGTTGAGCTTCCTGCATTAACTACAAGAACAATCATGTTGCATCCCCCTAGCTGTTTTCTTCGATTGTAACAATTTTGGAGGTAAAGAATTGTTAATTCGAGCTGAAGATTGACTATTTGGGAGTGCGGTGTAAATCTTGGACTGTTTTTTGCTTTGCCTTAATAGAGCTCGCGAAGGGAAAGTTGTTTTTAGAAAATGGCATCAAAGGGGTCTGAGAGGCGCACATTATTTTCTCCGCGAAATAGTTCGTTGAGTTTTGCAAGGAGTTCATCTTGAGTTCCATCAAGAACACGACACGTTATTTCGACAGAATCGGTATAGGCTGTGTCAATGATTTTTGCCCCGAAGTCTTCTAAGGCTCTACTGGTTTGATCATAGAGCGAATAGGGGAGCTGGATAAAAATATCTACGCACTGAGAAATGGTGACAAGCGTGGCTTCCTGAATAGCTTTTTGTGCTGTTTGAGTATAGGCTCTGACCAGCCCTCCAGTGCCCAAAAGCGTACCACCAAAGTAGCGCGTTGTTACCGCTATTACATCGCTGAGGCCCGCATGTTTAAGAACGTCAAGTGTGGGAAGACCTGCCGTTTTTTGAGGTTCACCATCGTCGGAATAACGAATTCGTTCAGTGGTATTTGAGCCACGAACAATGTAGGCATATACGTTATGGCGCGCCATGCGATGAAGCTCCCGAATTTCTTCTAGAAAAGCAAGTGCCTCTTCCTCGGTTTCAACATGGCATAAATGCGTAATGAAGCGACTTTTCTTCTCTTCAGTTTCGGCGGTGGTGCGCCCTTGTATGGTCAGGTAAGAATTCATGCGCTTATCATACAAGAGCAAAATGCCGGTTGCAAAAAAGAAGGACGTTCACTTTCAAAGAAAACGAAAACTTATTAAAAGAAAGCAGGCGTTTGTATCTGGAAAAGCCTGCTTGTATATCAGCGGTCACTTTCGCCTAGAACGTCAAGGAAATTTTAATTTGTCTACGGTACCATTAATGGGATAGAGAATAATGGCGTCTCAGTTAAGATGTCATCTCAAATATATGCAACATAGTCCAAATCAAGGGCGATTCTTTTACGTTTTACAAAGGAGCAGTAATGGCTAATAACGAAATAATATGTCCTCATTGTAAAAAGGTTTTTCGTGTTGATGAAACGGAATTTTCGAGCATTGTAAAGCAGGTGCGCGATGGAGAGTTTGAGCGGGAACTTCATAAGCGGGAAGAACTGCTGAAAAAGGAAAAAGAACAAGCGGTTAATTTAGCTATCGAGAAAACCAAAAATGAATTTCAAGGTAATTTTTCCAAACAAGATTCCACTATTGCTCAGCTCAAGGCGCAATTAGAGTCCATGACAAAAGAAAAAGAACTGTTTGAGTCAAATACTAGAGCGCAAGCTGAAAACAAAATCAAAGATGCCACCGCTAAGCTTGAGCAAGATTTTGCGCGTGAACGTTCAGAAAACCAAGCTCGTATTGTAGAGCTTGAATCAAGATTGAATAGTCAAGAGCAATCATTTGCAACTGAAAAGCAGTTGGCGGTAACGCAAGCAACAAGAGCTATTGAAAAAGAGCGTGATGACCTTAAGGCAAAAGTCCAGCTCAAAGAATCGGAAAAGAGCCAGATAGAAAATGAGCTTAAAACTCAAATGATGATCGAACTCAAATCAAAAGATGATCTTATTGCCTATAAAGATCAAGAGATTGAGCACTACCGCGACATGAAGGCGCGTTTGTCTACCAAGATGCTTGGAGAGACACTTGAGCAGCATTGTGAAATTGAGTTTAACAAGTTGCGCGCTACTGCATTCCCTCATGCGTATTTTGAAAAAGACAACGACGCTTCTTCAGGAAGCAAAGGAGACTACATCTTTCGGGAAACTGATGAAGCGGGCAATGAGATCATCTCTATCATGTTTGAGATGAAAAATGAGCAGGATGATTCTGTTCATAAACACAAAAATGAGGACTTTCTCAAGAAGCTTGATTCAGATAGAACAAAGAAAAATTGCGAATATGCGGTGCTGGTTAGCTTGCTTGAACCTGAGAACGAACTTTACAACGAAGGTGTTGTTGATATGACGTATCGCTATGAAAAAATGTATGTGATTCGTCCTCAGTTCTTCATTCCTATCATTAGTATTTTGCGCAACGCCGCCATGAGTGCCATGAAATACAAAGAAGAGCTTGCGCTGGTGCGCCAGCAAAATATTGATATCACCAATTTCGAAAATGAAATGGAGGATTTTAAGGAAAAATTTGGAAGGAATTATCGTCTTGCAAGCGATAAATTCCGCAAGGCAATTGATGAAATTGACAAAACCATCGATCATCTCCTTAAGACCAAAGAGGCGCTTTTAGGAAGCGAAAACAACTTGCGCCTTGCTAACGATAAAGCGGAAGCCCTCACCATTAAAAAGCTCACTAGAAATAATCCAACCATGAAGGCTAAATTTGATTCGCTTCCCAAGAAAGAATAAAGGGAAGAAGCTCGTTTTTTCTTAAAGCAATTCAAGAGGCTCATCTGCTTATTTAATAAACGCTCTGTTTGTTCAGCAAATGGTTTGCTCGCTCAACAGACGTTTTTGCTTACTCATTGAAGTTAGCAGGAAAGCAGATGAGCCTTCTGTGCAACTAGGGCAACTAATGGGCTTGCCAACAAAAGAATGGTTGCACTGTATTCTTCGAGTACCTGTATAACTCAGGCGGGTAAGCCAACCAGGGCGACTAAGGGGTTTGCAAAGAAGCAAGGGGTTAGTTATTTAAGTTAGCTATGCCTAACATGAAGAAGTTGTATAGAAACTAAAATGGTAGTAATTTAGTAACATATTACGGCATAATGATTCTTGGGCTTACTTCAGAGAAGAAGTAATAAGTGAAAGTGAGGATCATCATGAAGTTCGTATGTCCTGTATGTGGTTACGTTGAAGAATACGATGGGGATAGCTTGCCAGCAGATTTCGTCTGCCCTCAATGTAAGGTTCATGGCAGTCGTTTTATTAAGCAGGAAGAAGAAATGACCTGGGCGGCAGAACATGTCGTTGGCGTCGGCAAAGCTGACGGTGTTTCAGAAGACATCATTGCAGATCTCCGTTCGAACTTTGAGGGCGAATGCAGTGAAGTTGGTATGTATCTTGCAATGGCTCGCGTTGCTTATCGTGAAGGGTACCCAGAGATTGGCACCTATTGGGAAAAAGCTGCATATGAAGAAGCTGAGCATGCTGCTAAATTTGCCGAGTTGCTGGGTGAGGTTGTTACTGATTCAACCGAAGAAAATCTTCGTATGCGCGTTGAAGCAGAAAATGGTGCAACTGCAGGTAAAACTGATCTTGCAAAGCGTGCAAAAGAAGCTGGCTTAGACGCTATCCATGACACCGTTCATGAGATGGCTCGTGACGAGGCTCGTCATGGCAAGGCTTTTGCCGGTTTGCTTAAGCGCTATTTTGGTAAATAATGCTTAATCGCTTCTAGTAAGAGAAACATACTTTTTCTACTTGCTAGAGATGCAAACAAGGCAATGATTAAGTGAATTTAAAGGTGATGCTCTGCAAGGCATCACCTTTTTCATTCATGTTTGATGTTTTATGCGCTACTATGCTAAAAGCAATGAGAGTTAATGAGCCAAGCGCCAGTTTTTGGGGTCTGTGAAAGGATTAGGTTGTAATGAAATATCGTGCCACTATCGTTTCGCCAAAAGGAGCTACCCCAAAATCAAGCGTTATTGAGTTTGATAGTGAACATCGTGCGGGGTCGAAGAAAAATATCCAAGATGCTCGCTACAAAATGCTTGAACTTCATGGCTCCGAAGCAGTTTCTTGGACGGTAAAAGATGTAGAGCGCGTATCAGAAAAAGAAGGAAACGATGCTCCGGTCGAACAACTCATGCTTGATTTTCGAGAGCCGGTTACTCCTCAAAAACGACGCGCCAGAGTAAAGCGCGGTTTTACCGGTAAATAACTCTATGTTCTCCTCTTTTAGTTTTATAAAGTTAGGCCTTCGCGCCGGCTTTTGTTTTTCGATACGCTAAAAAACAACCCTAGTTTGTGCTTGTTTGGTTTGGTCACCTCAGGAGAAGGCGCTCGCTCAGCATGCGCACCTCAGGAGAAGTTAGCATCTGCTCAGTATGCGCATCCTAGGAGAAGCTCATGCCTGTTCAGTATGCGTATCCGGGGGTAGTTTAGTTTTTCAATATGCGTGCTTACTGGAAAACTTAGACCTACTAAGCGCGTACCTTACCGTAGCACCCCTTCAGCAAGAAGTAATTCTTGCTAATACGCGCTCTTTCTTTACATGCTTTCGTTTTGCCTGATAGGCAAAAAAGGCAGTTCCTGATGCCAAGCAAAGTACAACAACAAGAACGAGTGGTTGTAAATGGTCGCTTGTTTTGCTTGGGCTTGTTGGCTCAGCGATCATGGTAGGTGGAATCTCTGATTGAACCTTGAGTTGTTGCTTTTCGTCCTCGGAGTCATTATGGAGGGCAATTACATGCTCTTCAGATACCAAGTATTCAAATACGACGAGCTGTTTCCCCTCAAGTTTTTCGGTATTTATGTTGAAAGAGACCGAAGTTTCTCCCGTTTCTTTACTGGGGTTAAATTGCGTAGTTGCGCTACCAATAAGCTTTTTTGTGCGTGATAAATTAGTCGTTAATTCTTGCAGAGAGTCTTCGTTTGCTTTATCTCCTATTTCGAGCGAAACGTCAGGGACTGACTCGGTATCGAAGATAAATCCTATTAGCTGATATTCGTTGTTGGGGATAAGGTTTTCATACGTTATTTTGTCGGTAACGTGAACGTCCTGAGCGCTTGGGATCTGTTTATTTTCTTCGTCTGTGGCAAAAGCATATGTTGCTATGTTGGGCCTTAAGACAAGAAGCGTTTGCTCACTATCGGTGGGGTCTTTATGTTCCGCTTTAAGTTCTTCTCCTTCATAGAGCTCTTCAAAAACAGTGAGCGAATGTCCGCCCAACAAAAGCGCATTTATACTAAACGTAACATCGATTGATCCATTACTTGAAGTGGGGTTAAAAGAGAGCGTTTGGTTTGTTTCAGGAAGAAGGCTCTGTATTTCATTGTCATATACGGTTGTTTTAAGCGTATATGTCTTTTCGGGTATAAGGTTTTCGTATTCCACATGATCAATAATGCTTGCTTCTTTGCTAGCCAAGATAAGCTTGTCTCTATCATTGGCATCTTTTGCGGTGGTATTAAGGAGCGGTTGAGCCTCTTCTATATTGCCAATGCGTCCAAGATTGATTGAGGTGCTGTCTTTTTTTACGGTGATATTTTCAAGTTTTACCAGTGTGAAATTCTGATTTTCTTCGCAGGAGAGCTCCTCTAAGGTATAGGTGTCATAAGGAAGCGCACCAAGGGAGTCATTTGCTTTTGTGATGGTCTCGTTTGCAGTTTTACCAAACCAGACTCCCGTTTCCTTAAGAGTGGACTCTTTAGAAGAATCTTTTTCCTCTTGGTTGCTTGCCTTAGAAGAATCTTCGCCTTCTTGATTAGTGTCTTGACTCTTTTCTTGGTTGTTTTCCTGGTTCTTTTCTTGATTGGTTTCTTTGGAAGAATTTTGCACAGAAGCAAGGGAAGGTTCATTGCTTGCAGATTGGTCACCCTCGGTTATTTGGCTTATGAAGTGAGAAATCATACTAACTAGGAAAAAGGGTTCGATTTTTGCTTCATTAGCATTGTTGGAGGTTTTGCTGGCATTGCTTTCGTTGCTTTCCGCTGTTTTGCTTGATGATTGATTTGATTGCTTGATCTGATTACTGTCTTCGGCAGAAGGGGACGTAGTTTCGTTGTTAGTGCCAGACGAATTTGTTGACTCATCTGATATTTCTTCTTGCAAGAGCGCCTTGCCACCATCGGTGCTTTCACTGTTAGTTTCATCGTTTGTCTCTTCAAGAAGATAGTCATTGCCGTTGGTGAGATAGGAGTGATCATTCCAGCTACTAGCTGTTGAAAAATATCCATTTTCGTCGGTAATAATTACATGAGATTCTCCGGTGGTGTTGCTGGTAATTTTGAATGGGATGCCCTTAAGCCGAGCTTGGTCACTTTCCCGCACCTTGATAAGTTCAAGGTCTCCGCGTTTGATTTGATTGGTAAAGCTTTCATTGTTAGAAATTGTTACAACTTCACCATTGTTTCGTATTGAAAAGACAAGCTCCTGGTCAGAGAGAAGATAGCCCGTACCGGCAATAGTTTCTCTAATGCGGTAGGCGCCATAAGGAAGTGTGTAGTCTGACCTGTCGCCATCTGTGTCGGTAGAAACATAATAGCCCCCGTCTTGGTTTTTCTGAGCTTGAGCGGTGTAGACTACTTCACCTGGCTTAAAGGTCTGGTTATTAACAATTACCGAATTAGTTGAATTGTTTATAATTTCAAAAACAGCATTAAGCTCTCCTGCGCCAAGGGCGGTGTTGTCTAGTGTTTCCTTATCAAGTTTATTAAAAGCAACGCCACCTTTTATGACTTGCTCGTTGATTGCCTCATCATCACTTAAAGGGGAGAAGGATCCTTGGGCAGAAAATCCTTCGCCCTGTTTGACGGTTCTTAAAGATATTTCATCGTTGGAAAGATAGCCTTGAGGTGCCTTTGTCTCTTGTATGAGATATGTTCCCAGGGGCAAAGCCGCTGTGTCAGGTTGCGAATAATACAAGTTTCCGGAAACAAGCAAAGACGAGTTGGTAAGATTTATCTCTCCGTTGCTGTCTGTTTTAAAAACCCAGGTTCGCACAGGCTCACCTGAATTGAGCGCTTCATCAATGGTGGAATAATAGTGGTCATAGTATTTGATTTGGAATTCGGCGCCCTCAAGACTCGCTTCGCCCTGAGGAGTTGTTGAACAGGTTTCCTTATCTCGTTTTTGCACCAGAAGGTTTGCAGGATCATAGGCTGGCTCTTCAAAGACACTGTCGCTATTGATGCGGGTGGTCTTGCCATTTTTAACTTCGGCAGTATAGATGGTTTCATCTAAGAGAAATCCTGGAGAGGGAGAAAGCTCCTTTATATAATAGCTTCCTCGTTCTAGGTAGGAACTTTTTGCATAGCCGTTTTTGTCAGTAATGAGGGTTGTTATTCGCTCAGCATCATTTTGGGCATTGGATAAGGATGAATAAATTCCATACTGTGCTTTGTTAAGTGAATAGAGATCATTTTCATTGGTGATAGATGAATTGCCACTTTTCTTGCTTAAATCAAGCCATCCACCTGATTCGAAACTCATAATTGCTTGGGTAGAGCCAGTGTTAAGTTGATAGCAACTTTCAGCAAATTCTTCAGGTACCGTAAATCTTCGTTCGCCAATTTTGCTTTGTGCTGCGCGCGCATCATAGGGCACTTCGTCGCTTACATAAGAAAGAACGTTTCCTAATGCCCAATTGCAAAATTCTTCGCTACATCCAGCAAGTGCCGCGCTTCCATCGCAGGTATAAAAATCTGAAAGAACAATATGGGTAAGCGCCCAATAACGGTGAGCGTTCATTTCGCTTCCGTCATACCATGTTTTTGGCCAGAGGTCAGGATCAAATCCGGGGCCTCCCCAGCCAAACCACAAGGTAGCAATGCATGATTGCTTGTCATGCGCCGAGCCCGAAGCTCCTGTTAACGGGGTTATTTCTGTCTTGGTATATACGTCTTGGCGCGGTGTATCTTTTGCTGGCTCAGCGCAAAATGCGGGAGAGCCTTCGGCATACATTTCGCAGGTTTCATAGCCTCCGTACTCAATATCTATGCCAGGTATTTCCAGAAAAACATTGCCTTTTATTTGAGCCCATGCGCTGTATGAAAGTACGCCAAGAAGGGGTGCAAGGACTATCAGTATGATTAAGAGAAAAAGTATTCGATAACGAAACTGGCCAAGTTTTGCTTTAGTAGCAGAAGAAGCAAAACTTTTTTGCGAAAATATCGTCGATATATTTGCAAATAGCTGTTTGATCATAGTGCCCCCTTTTGAGTTTGGTGGCATCGATTTTGATCATTCCGTCTACTTTTTTATTCGAAAAAAACTCACTCGTTTTTCATTTTTTATTCGAAAAAATCTTAAACGCGCTCATTGCACTGAAGGGCATATATGTTTCATAATTTTTCTACTGCATAACAATGCATCGCAACGATTTTTGGCTACAGCATTGAAAGTCATACAAGAAAGATGCAAGAGGCGGAAATACAAGCATGCCGTTTGGCAATAATTAGTATGGAGGGGTTTTCATGGTTTATCTTCCTGAAGCACAAAAAACATCCTGGCAACAAAGCAATGAGCTTGATCTTTCTAAAACAGCTATTTTGGTAATTGATGTTTTAGGCGGAGAAGGTGGCGTGATTCCCGGATTGGAAACAATGGCAGAAAACGCCGTCAAAATTGTGAAAAAAGCGCGCTCAGCTGGCCTTCCGGTTATCTTTTCTGACGATGCTCATTTGCCAGGGGTAGATAAGGAACTTGAATTGTGGGGTGAACATGGCATTTGTGGCAGTGATGCTGCGAGCCCTCTGAAGGAATTTGATCTGCAGAAGAGTGATTTCATTATTCCAAAGCGAAGATATAATGGCTTTTTCCAGACCGATCTTGATTTAACGTTGCGCGAATTAGGAGTAGATACTCTTATTGCGTTTGGGTGCGACACTAATATTTGCGTCTTGCAAACGCTTGCTGGTGCCTATTTTCTTGGCTATAAAACAATCGTTCCGGCAGATGCTTGCGCAACGTTTCTCATTGGAACGCAAGAGCAAGGCCTAGAATATTTCACTCGTTGCTATGACAGTCGTGTGGTTGATACCAAAACTGTTCTTGAATACCTCGCCTAAAGGTATCAAACTTGGACACCAAGCTCGCCAAACTTGGGTGCCACCATGTCTATAGGGTAAAAATTGGCATTAGGACAAAATGCGCCCCTATAGCCCGACCCTAACCCGCGCCCTTGCACCCTCGCGTCCGGCCTAACAAAGAAAAGGCTACAACCGAATGGTTGTAGCCTTTTTGTAACTCTGCATAATTTGGATCCTAGACAAAACATGTCCTATAAGCCCAGCTCGTTAGAGACTTAGCTGGCTGTAAGTCCAGTTCCATCACCTAGCTTAACCAGTTCGTCTTGGCTTAGTGATGAACATGAAGCAGATCATGCGCCTTATGCGAAAGAGGCTCTCCTAAGAATTCGTCATAAATCTTCGAGATATCAGGATTGTCATGCGACCTTCTTAGAGCACAAGCGCTATCGAGGCGTCGCAATACCTCTTCGCGGGATTGAGCCATTTCGCAATCCATCACAATTGGCTGTCCGCCACCGCCTACGCAACCGCCTGGGCATGCCATGATTTCAACGAAATCATAATGAACATCTCCCGCTTCAATTGCATCTACTAGCTTTTCTGCATTGCCTAATCCTGAGGTAATAGCAACATGAACGGTGCTGTCTCCAATGTCAAAAGTTGCTTCACGCCAAGGAAGATCACGGGTGTCTTCACTTGCTCGAACTTCCTTAAAAGCATCAGGATCAGCATTTGTGTTTGTGGCCAAGAAGTAGGCGCTCCTCAGCGCTGCCTCCATAACGCCACCGGTGGCGCCAAAAATACTGCCAGCGCCGGTATAGTTTTGCATGGGCTGATCAAGCTCAACCGGCTGTAAATGAGCCACGTCAATGTTTTTGCGCTTAAGGAATCGGGTAACTTCGCGCGTAGTTAAAACCACATCAACATCAGGGTCTCCGCAGGCATCAGCAAGATCTTCGCGCGCGCACTCGCTCTTCTTTGCTACGCAAGGCATGATGGATACGGAATAGATTGACTTTGGATCAATGTTGTTCTGCTCGGCAAAGTAGCTCTTAATCATTGCGCCTAACATCTGCTGAGGTGATTTTGCGCTTGAAAGATGCTTTGCGCTCTTAGGAAAATGCGCATTAGCATAGCGAACCCAGCCAGGACAACAGGAAGTAAAGAGGGGCATCTCAGTAGTTTTGCCCGAGGTGAATAGCCCTAAAAATTCGCTTCCTTCTTCCATGATGGTAAGGTCGGCAGAAAAATCGGTTGAAAAGACATAATCAACACCTGCTTTTTTTAACGCAGCTGCCAAAAGGTCAATGTCAGAATCTTCGGGCGCTAGACCAAATGCGCTACCCCAAGCAGTTCTAACCGATGGAGCAATTTGCACAACAACGGTTTTCGAATCATCCGCAATAGCGTCAAAGACCTTATCGCAGTCATCGCGCGCAGTTAATGCGCCGGTAGGACAATGGGTGATGCACTGTCCGCACAGAGCGCATCGCATTTCAGGCAGATCAGTCCCAAAGGCAGGCGTGATAGTGGTGCGCTTGCCCGTACCGGTGATTTGCCAAACGTGGTTTGCCTGAACCTGATCACAAATATTTACACAACGCATGCACTTAACGCACTTCGATGCATCGCGAATAAGAGACCAGTTGGTATTCCACTGGAATGGCTCGAAGTCCTTTTCGAACGGTTGTGTGGTGATGTCTTCTTCACGGCATAATTGCTGAAGTTTGCAATTTTCGCTTCGAACGCAGGAAAGGCAGTTTTGATCATGCTGAGACATGAGAAGTTGCAAATTGATGCGTCGAGCTTCCAGTGCTCGTGCAGAATGAGTGTAGATAACCATTCCCTCTTCAACCGCAGTATTGCAGGCAGTTGCAAGGCGGTCGAATCCCTCAATCTCAACAAGGCAAATTCGACATCCGCCAATCTCGTTATATTGCTTCAAATAACAAAGCGTGGGAATTTCCATGCCAATGCTTTTTGCTGCATCAAGAATGGTGGTTTCTTCTGGAACGGAAAGTGTAGTGCCGTTAATCGTTACGGTTACCATGCTGCACCCCAATCTTTGTTAAGCGTATTAAATCCGTGACAGTCGCATCTCAAGCAACGTTGCGCCTCAAGGCAGGCGGCTTGATCAGAAAGACACAGCTCAAATTCGTCGAAGTCATTCTTTCGTTCTTGGGCGCTTCTCTCAGGCACAAGAGCACGTCCTGCTGCAACAATGTCGCGATGAGGTGCATGCGGAATCTCAACATCAACTTCAAGGCGATGGTTGTAACCCAAATAGGAGTCAATGTTTGCAGCCGCTACTTTTCCAGCTGCAATTGCTTTAATAACGGTTGCAGGACCGGTGTTGCAGTCGCCACCAACAAAAACGCCATTGAGCGTTTCGACAAAAGTTGTGCTGTTCGAAGTAAGTTGGTCATACCAAGTTGGCATGCCTTCTTCGCTGAAGGGTGCTGACTGAATAGACTGCCCAACGGCAACAACAATGTAGTCGGCCTCAATAACATATTCAGGCTCATCAGAAGTTATAGGGGCAGGTCTTCCTCCGCGAACTTTGCCAATGATCTGGGGTTTAACAACAAGGCCATCTGCGCGACCGTTTTCATCTACGTGAACAGCCTTGGGAGCAGTTAACTCCTTGATCTCAACACCTTCTGCAAGGGCGCCCCCTATTTCTTCATAAAGTGCGGTCATATCCTCAATGCGTCGGCGATAGGCGCATACAACTGATTGAGCACCAAGGCGAATAGAAGTACGTACGCAGTCCATAGCAACATTGCCACCACCTACGACAACGATTTTCTTTCCCTTGAAATCAGGAGGGTTGCCAAGACCCATTTCGCGAAGAAGCTCAACAGCAGAAAGCACTCCTGGAGCATCTTCGTTGTCAATGTTGATCTTTTTGTCATTATGCGCGCCAATTGAAACAAAGACTGAGTCAAAGTTTTGCTCAAGCTCTTTGAATGGAATTTCGTTCGGAATGTCAGTGTTGAGATGAACTTTCACGCCGGTTGAAATAATGGACTGAATTTCTTCGTCTAACCTTTTATGAGGAAGTCGGTACTTAGGGATGCCGTAGCGTAGCATGCCACCAAGTTTTGGCTGGCGCTCAAACACTTCAACCTCATGACCCATGAGTGAAAGATAATATGCGCAGGTAAGACCAGCAGGGCCTCCACCAACAATAGCAATCTTTTTATTCGTTGGCTCTAATGGCTGGGGCACGGGAACTTTGCCTGCCTTATCAACGGCAACGCGCTTAAGGTTGCGAATGCCAACCGGCGCATCAATGGTTGTTCGGCGACAGTGGTCTTCGCAGGGATGTTCGCAAATGTAGGCGCAAACGGTAGGGAAGGGATTGTCTCTTCTGATAAGACGCACCGCATCAGCATAACGTCCTTCTTCAACAAGAGATATATATCCAGGAATGTTGACATGCGCAGGGCAGTCTCTTGTGCAGGGAACATCTACCGCGTCAACATTTACTTTGTGCTTTGTTTGATAGCTTTCCAATTCATCCTGGAATGTATCAAGGGCAAATAAAATAAGGTCGCCAATATTGATTCCTAAAGCACAATCGGCCCCTTGCGAAATCACTGTGGCGGTCTTTCTAAGAACATCCAAATCTTCTTTGGTGCAAGATCCTTCGCAAATTTTGTCAAGCTTTTTGATTGCCTGTTCGGCACCGATACGACAAGGAACGCACTTTCCACAGGTTTGAACCTGATAGAGGCGAACCATCGCACTGCATGCTTCCAGTGCTGGAATTCCGCTTGAAGCTGTTGCTATATACGAATGAGTATTCTGATAGCTTTTTTCAAGCGCCACTTGAGTAGCAGGAACGCTTTCAAGTGTGAGTCGGGCATTAGTTGCCATACCTTCCTCTTTCTCTATTTCAGTACTTCACTACTTAAAAATAGAATAATTATAGAGGAGCATTTGCCAGCCCCATTCGAAGAAAACCAAAGAGGATACATGTTTGCCAAGGCTTACTTTTTTGTTATTTTTTTTCGTTACAATTTAATTTCTACGAGGGCTTTTGTAAGAGATCTCTAAAGGTTGGGCAGAAAATGCCACAAAAAAGCGCTATAGTTAAATGGTGTTCGAAAAAGAAGAACTTTTTAGAGAGGGGCTGTTTATCATGGCTGATAATTTTGGGGATGGCTTAAAGGATATTTTCTTGGCAGGCGTTGGAGCATTGGCTTTGACGGGAGAAAAGACACAAGAGGTTGTGGACAAACTTATTGCCAAGGGGGAACTTACGGTAGAGCAGGGAAAAGAAATCAATCAAGAGCTTGCTCATAAAGCTTCTGCTACCGTATCAAAATTCCGTGAAGAAACACTTTCTGACTTTTTTAGCTCTCTTTCTCCTGAAGAGAAGAAAGAATTCGCCGATCAGGTAGCTAAACTTGCTTCTGAGCAGGAAGAAGCACCTGAGAAAGCCGAAGATGCTAAAGAAGCTGACAAAGAGTAATAAGCCCAACAATAAAGACATCGCCACTTTGCAGAGCAGGGTATTTAGCAGAGCATTTTAAAAATGCAGGAGGAATGCGCGCTGTCTGCAAGGGGGCTTTGTTCTCTTTTGTGCGGTAAATCCTGACTGATGAGGGCTTTAACTCATGAATGAAAGCATATTAGTTCGGCGCTTTTTTAAAGATCGCGCCGAAGTTGATCCTGAACAACAATTTGGTCTTAATCGTAAATCTCGAAACAAGCGTTTGCGTGAGATCATTGCTTTAGTGCGCAAATATAAAATGCTCGACGGCATCACTCCAGGTCATTTTCGTGACATGTTGGTAGATCTTGGTCCAAGCTTTGTCAAAATTGGCCAAATGCTTTCTTTGCGTTCAGAAATTTTGCCTCAAGCATATTGCGATGCGTTGGCAACGCTTCAAATGGACGCTGACCCACTTCCCTTTGAAGAGATAACCAAAGCGCTGAGATCAATTTATGGGGAGCGTTTTGATTCAATCTTTAAAAGCATTGATCCAAAACCGTTAGGAAGCGCTTCGCTTGCTCAAGTTCATAAAGCAGTTTTAAGCAATGGCGACGTTGTTGCGGTTAAGGTTCAGCGCCCTGGCGTACGTGCAACCATGGCTCAAGATATTGATGTCATGCGTTCGTTGGCTAGACGCCTTTCGAACTTTACCAAAGACAACCAAATGCTTGACTTGCGAGATGTCGTAGAAGAACTTTGGAACACATTTCTGGAAGAGACAGACTTTACTAAAGAGACGCAGAATCTCTACGAGTTTTCGCTTTTAAATAAAGATGTCAAGTTCATTTCCTGCCCAATGCCTTATTTGGAATATTGCTCCGAAGAGGTGTTAGTCATGGAATATGTCGAAGGCGTTTCTTTACGTGATACTGACAAGTTGGTAGAGCTTGGCTATGACCTTGAAGAAATTGGCCGAAAAGTACTTGATAATTATGCAACGCAAATTTTGGATTTTGGCTTTTTCCACGCAGACCCACACCCGGGAAACATGTTTATCAAGGATGGAAAGCTTTACTATCTTGACCTTGGCATTGTGGGAAGACTTAATCCGCGCGATAGAGCACGGTTTGGTGAAATCATTGTGGCTGTTGGAGCCAAAAGTGCAACGCGTCTAAAAGATGCACTTATTGCATTTTCGGTTGATCATGATGCTAATGGCATCGATCATCCTCGCATGTTGGCCGAGCTTGATCTTATCTTGGATGGATATGGTTCTTGTGATGTTGCTGATATTGACATCGGCAGTTTGCTCAATGACATTATGGCGCTTACTAAGCAGTGCAGAGTGACGCTTCCTTCTTCGGTAACAGCGGTTTCGCGCGGGATTGTAACTTTGGAAGGAACGCTTTCGGAATATATCGCAAACTCAAACATTGTCGATATCATTAATTCTCACATTATGAATAAGAAGGATCCCAAGAAAGAACTTGAAAGGATTGCGCAAGAAACGCTCATTTCTTTGAACAATTCAAGTCGCGGTCTTGCTACTTCAGCCGAATACATGGGAGAGTCACTCAAAATGCTTTCGCGTGGTCAGCTTAAGGTCAACATGGAAATGCTTGGATCTGACGAACCTTTGAAAAAGGTATCACGCATAGCTAATCGTCTTGCAGTTAGCATGATTATTGCAGGCCTATTAGTAAGTGCAAGCCTAATGACGGCTCTTGATATGCCCAAGATAATTGGCGTACCGATTCTATCGTTTATCGAATTTGTATCGGCATTTGTCTTGACTATTGTGGTTGCGGTTGATATCTACCGGCGCCCCAAATCGTAGTTTCAATTGCGCCACGCAAACATTTCATCGTTACTACAGTTGATATCTATCGGTGTCCCAAGAGTTAAAATCTTTCGTTTGGCGCTGGAAAGCTTAAACGTTCTCATAAAGGAACGTTTCGACTTAAATACTTCAGGTTAATTTAACCTTTGTTTGGTAGAATGGAAAACGAAACAGCTGGTATTAAGGCTGTTCAAGAAAGAAATAGGTGGAAGAGAGAATGGAGTCTAAAATGAGTTCTAATTCACGTACCGTGAAGGGTCTCAATATTGCAATTATCGTATTGGCAGCTATTGCGTTGCTTATTTCATTGGGTGCTTTGGTTAGCTTCGCAAATTACAACGCAGCACTGTCAGACCCTTCAGTTCAATCAAGTTTGTATAATCAGCTTTCCCAAGCAATTGCAAAGAGCAAAACTAAAGGCGTAACTTCTGCTGATGGTATGGCTTACTTAGCTGCTGTTGGAAGTGTAGGGCTTGGCCTTTCAGTGGTAGCACTCATTTCTTCAATCGTTGCTTTGATTGCAGGTATTTTGGGTGTTCGTAATGCTGACAAGCCTAATGAGCTCGGCAAGGTTTTTGGCTTGACCATCGTTGCTATCATTTTGAGCGTGTTCTACTTGAACATCGTTATTGTTATTTTGCTCATCATTTCAGCAGTATTTATCAACAAAGTTCGCAAGTCTGCGGTAGCTATTCCCGCAGCTTAGAGCTGAATAGAATTTGTTGAGCGCGTTTCGGTATAGATAAGAGCGAATAAACCGCATCCGAATCTATACGGAAGGCTGTTTATCCGGAGCTCATAAGCATGAGCAAGGGTTCTACGCAAACTAAACAGCACGATAGGCTTAAGGCTTATCGTGCTGTTTTTGTATGGACTCACAAATTCAGGCAATTTTTTTCTTGCGCAAAGAAGCCATCCTGATACAATTCTAGAGCTGATTTATTACACATGCACGGTGGACCTTGATTCGCTAGTGACCTTCTGGTTGCGAAGAGGGGGATGAAATCGTGCAGAGGATTAACGAATGGAGAAAAAATGACTAAGGTCAACATCAAGACCCTGCTTGATGCAGGAACTCATTTCGGTCATCAGACCCGTCGCTGGAACCCAAAAATGAAGCCATACATCTTTGGTAGCCGTGGTGACATCTATATTATCGATCTCAAAGAAACTCTTTACGGCCTTGACGCTGCTTATTCTGCTGTTTCTCGTGTAGCAGAAAAGGGTGGCACCGTACTTTTTGTAGGTACCAAGAAGCAGGCTCAGGAGCCTATTGCTGATGCTGCTAATCGTTGCGGTATGCCTTACGTAAATGCTCGTTGGCTCGGTGGTATGCTTACCAACTTCGTAACCATCCGTTCTCGTGTTCAGCGCATGGAAGAGCTCGAGGCTATGGAAACAGACGGTCGCATGGAGAAGCTTCCTAAGAAGGAACAAATTCTTTTGAAGAAAGAACTTGCAAAGCTTCAGACCAACCTCAACGGTATCCGCAATATGAAAAAGACTCCTGATATGGTCTTCATCATTGATACCAATCGTGAGCAGATTGCAATCCACGAATCTCATCGTTTGAACATCCCTATCGTTGGCACTCTTGACACCAACTGTGATCCAGATGATGTTGATTACGGAATCCCTGCTAACGACGACGCAATTCGTTCCGTAAGCCTTCTTGCAGATTTCGTTGCAGACGCTGTTATCGCTGGTACGGGCGCTCCTGTTACTGTTGAAGAAATGTCAGCAGATACAACCCCTGCAACTGAAGAAGCTCCTGCAGAAGTAGCATCCGCTCCTGAAGCAGAGTAAATAGTTAGTACGTAGTTTACGCATTAGATACTTTACAAGCGGGCTTGCTCCGGGTAAGTCCGCATTCTTATGAAAGGAAACACCATGGCAGAAATTACTGCAGCTCTCGTAAAAGAGCTTCGTGAAATGACCGGCGCTGGCATGATGGAATGCAAAAAAGCGTTGGTTGAGGCTGAAGGCGACATCGATAAAGCAGTTGACGTTCTTCGTACTCGCGGTTTGGCAGCTGCTGCTAAAAAAGCAGGTCGCGCTACCAACGAAGGTGCTGTTACGGTTCTTATTGCAGAAGACGGAAAATCAGGCGCAATGGTAGAGCTCAATTGCGAAACAGACTTTGTTGCTATGAACGAAAAGTTCAAGGCTTATGGCAACAAGATTGCAGCTGCTGCTCTTGCTTCTATGTCAAAGGAAGTTGAAGCTTTGAAGGCATACACCCATGAGGGCGAAACCGTTGAAGCTATCATTACCGACGCTGTTCATGTATTGGGCGAAAATACTCAGCTTGCACGTGTAACCTCTGTTGAAGCTGGCGCTGTTGCTGGCTATGTTCATGGTGGTGGCAAGATCGGCGTTATGGTTGAGTTTGAGGTTGAAGGTATTGATCCTGCTTCAGCTGAATTCCAGGCATATGGCAAAGACGTGGCTATGCAGGTTGCAGCTATTGCTCCTGTTGCAGCAACGCGTGAATCTGTTGATCCTGCAATCGTTGAGCACGAGATGGAAATCTACAAAGCTCAGGCTGCTGAATCTGGTAAGCCAGAGAACATTCAGGAAAAGATTGCAACTGGTCGTCTTGAGAAATTCTTCAAGGAAAACTGCCTCACTGAGCAGACTTTTGTTAAGAACTCTGACCAAACCGTCAACCAGTACACTGCTGAGGCCGCTAAGAACATGGGTGGAGAAATCAAGATTGTTTCTTTCCAGCGCTTCGTTCTTGGTGAATAAACCATATATCAAATAATAGTGAAGCCCTTTCGTAGCTATGCTCGGAAGGGCTTTTCTCTTTGTATAATAGGGAATGCATTTTAGTTTTAAGATCTAACGAAGATCAGTTGCTTTTGTTAGTTATCTATCGATCGGGATGAGCTAATGTCAGAAGAAATTATTGTTACACAGGAAACAGATACCCTTTCCGGTACCGTCAAAGTAGAGGGTGCAAAAAATTCCGCACTCAAACTCATTGCCGCAGCATTGCTTGGTCAGGGTGAATCGGTTATCCATAATGTTCCGCTTATTTCTGATATTGAAATAATGGAAGAAGTGTTGCGTAGTTTAGGTGCAACAGTAACTCATGAAGATCACACTATTGTTATTGATACCAAAAACGCGCAAGGACATGAAACTCCCTATGAGCTTGTTTCAAAGATGCGCGCCAGTATTTCTGTTCTGGGGCCTTTGATTGGCCGCTTCGGATGCGCAAGGGTTGCCATGCCCGGTGGTTGCAAAATTGGTGCCCGAAAAATTGATATCCATTTGAAGGTGCTTGAGGCGCTTGGCGTCAAATTCAAGAACGACCACGGCTATTTGTATGCTTCTTCGCCTGATGGTCTTCATTGCGCTAATGTTTTGCTTGAATTCCCAAGCGTCGGTGCAACAGAGAACATGCTTATGGCTTCAGTTGCAATCGAAGGTGTTTCAGTCATTGATAATGCTGCCCGTGAACCCGAAATTGTAGACTTGGCCAACATGCTCAATGCCATGGGTGCCAAGGTTGAAGGTGCAGGAACTCCTACCATTACGGTTACCGGCGTTCCTCTTTCAGAATTTCATCCCTGCGAACATGTAACCGTTGGAGACAGAATAGAAGCCGGTACCTTTTTAACGGCCGGTGCGCTTTTGGGTGGCCCCTTGACGGTTGAGGGCATCGATCCTTCGTTTTTGCGCATGGCGCTTATGAAGCTTGAGCAGATGGGCTGTGAAGTTTCTACGGGCGAATCTTCCATAACCATAGCGCGTACAAAGCCCCTGCAACCTGTTGATATTCAAACACTTCCTCATCCTGGTTTTCCTACTGACCTCCAGGCGCAATTTATGCTTTTGGCTACTCTTGCTGAAGGCAATTCGGTAATTACTGAAAATATTTTCGAAAACAGATTCATGTTTGCCTCTGAGCTTAATCGCATGGGCGCAGAAATTAGTATTGAGGGACATCACGCGCTTATTCAGGGTGTTTCTCGATTACAAGGCGCTCCTGTCACTTCTCCTGATCTCAGAGGTGGAGCAGCTTTGGTTTTGGCGGGTCTTGTTGCTGAAGGGCAGTCTCGAATCTATGACATTCACCATATCGATCGTGGCTACGAAGATTATGTGGGTAAATTACAAAAACTTGGCGCAAAAATTGAGCGTAAGGTAATTTAAAAAAGCAAACATTTATATATGATAGATTTTGCCTGGTTGAGTTACTCAACCATGGTCTTTTGCATGCTTTATTAAACAACGCTTGATAGGGGTATGGGATTTTATGAGCAAACGTCGTTATAACGGTCCTTCTCGTCGCTCTAAAAATTGGTCTTCTTCCGTTGTCGGAACGCATGCTTCTTCAAATAACGCACGTTCTTCGCATCGTTCTGCAAGCTCTACCCGTAGGAGAACACAAAACTATTCTACGCGCTCAGCTGAATTGCGCCAGATGAACGTGGGAGGCAGTAAATATACTGCTCGGGTTTCGCATCGTGATGCAGAACGCTTCGTCAAAAAGGGCTCAACAGTTCGTCGTGTTCGAAACGTTATTTTGGTAATCGTTATATTGGCCGCAGTTGTAGGTATCGCATTTGCGCTGGGCTCTTGTGCTTATCGCTCTTCTGTTTCCGGTTCCATGGCACTCAATGATGATAATGTCAAAGGCGCCCTTACCACGCCTTCAAGTAATTCTGCCTATAACGTTTTAATCGTAGGCATTGGAGAAGATGCCGAAATTGGACAAACTGCAGGCCTGATCATGATCGCGCGCATCGATGAGCAGAACAAAAAAGTCACCCTACTCAACGTTCCCAACAATATAGCGGCAACGCTTTCCAAAAACGGTGACTATATGTTGCGCGATGCTATTTCTGTCGGTGGAGAAAAAGAACTGGTTTCCGCTGTTTCGAAAACACTCGATATTGACATCGCTCATTACGTAAGAACAACCAAAAGTGATTTTATCAATTTGGTAAACACCTTAGGAGGCGTTGATGTCAACGTTGAGCAAAGAGTGGATGACCCGCGCGTAAGCTCGATTGTTTTGAATGTAGGCGAACAAACACTCAATGGCGATGAAGCTCTTACGCTGGCAAGTGCCTACAACTATAAGGACGGGCGCATTGTTCGCTCGGGTATTCAAAAGCAGGTTTTGACCAATCTTATTGCCAAGATAAAAGACAAATCAGGCATGGATTTTCTTACCTGCGCCGATGCAATTTCCAAAACATTCAAAACAGATCTAACCTTTGATGATCTTGAAAGAATTACTGAAGTCTACAATTCGTGTGAAAACGTTTATTACACGCTCATACCTGGTTCGCAGTCGGTAGTAAATGAGAAAACCTATTACGTAATATCCTCAACAAGCTGGGCAAAAGCGAAAGAGAAGTTTTTAGCAGGGGAAGACCCGCAAACCAGCATTGATACTTCTCAGGTTGATAAAACGCAAATAACAATAGACATCTTAAATGGCTCAGGAACAGATGGCCTTGCAACCTTAGCTGAAAACAAGCTTGTCAAAGCGGGATATCAGATAAAAAGTACCGGCAACGCAGAATCGTATGTTTATAACGAAACTTTAGTCGTCTACAAAGAGGACAAAGACTCTCTTGCCGCCGAGGCTATAGTGCAAGACCTTGGGGTAGGCCGTACGGTTGCTGCGGGTTCGTTCTATTCTCTTGAAAATGACATCCAGATTTATATCGGCAAAGATTGGAAAGCGGTTGACTAGTTTTGACCCAATAGCGTATCTCAATGAACCACGCTGGCGTAGTGTTTCGTTGGGGCTTGATCGCATAGAGCAACTTCTTGAGCGTCTTGGTAATCCTCAGGATTCGCTTCGGTTTGTTCATGTTGCGGGAACTAACGGAAAAGGATCAACGAGCGCTTTTATTGCGCAAATTCTGCAAGAGGCCGGCTTTAAAGTTGGATTGTTCACCAGTCCTTATCTCATAAAGTTCGAAGAACGCATTCAAGTCAATCGCGAAGTTATTTCATTTGAAGATCTGCTTTCTGTTGTGCTTCGCGTCAAAGACGTTGCGGAAACTATGTCTGATCACCCAACAGAATTCGAACTCATGACCGCAACGGCTTTTCTCTATTTTGCAGAACAAAAATGCGACATAGTAGTGGCCGAAGTCGGCTTGGGAGGACGCCTTGACTCTACCAATGTCATTTCTACGGCTGAAGTTTCTCTGATAACACCTATCGCCCTAGATCATTGTGCAATCTTGGGAAATACGCTTGCAGAAATAGCGCAAGAAAAAGCGGGGATAATAAAGCAGGGTGTTCCGGTGGTAAGTGCTCCTCAAGCCGAGGATGCGCGGGAAGTGATAGCCCGCACTGCGCATGACAAAAAATCATCGCTTGTGTTTGCTGATGCTCTTATCTTGGGGGACAATGACAATTTCTCATACAAGAATTATAAAAATCTGCACATTTCTTTATTGGGAAGCTATCAAAAAACAAACGCCGTTGTTGCGCTCGAAGGCGCGCTCTGTCTGCGTCAGAGTGGCTGGAATATAAGTGGCGAGGCAATATATCAGGGACTTGCGCATACAAAATGGGCAGGGCGCTTTGAGCTTTTAGCCAAAAATCCTCCCGTCATAGTGGACGGAAGTCATAATGAGCAGGGAATTATCTCACTCATTGAAACGCTGGATCTTCGTTATCCTCAACGTGCAGTGGTTTTTGTAGTGGGAATTCTTGAAGACAAAGCCCATGAAGCCATGATTAGTCATTTGGTTTCATACGGAAAAACATTTGTTGCCGTTCCCGTTAGCAACCCTCGTTCGCTTTCGGTTTCGCATCTTGTGCAAGAAATTGAGAGCATCGCCCAGCGTCAAGCAAAGCAAATAGAGGTTTTTAGAGCTACTACTATAAAAGAAGGAATTGATAAAGCAGTTGCGCTTGCTGGTAATGATGGGGTAGTATGCGCATGCGGGAGTTTGTATTCCATCGCAGACATAAAGAAGGCTGTTGAAGATTTAAATATTAAATAACGGTATTGTTACCGAGTTGTTCAACTCTTCTTCACGTGATTGGGCTATACTTTCTTGCGTTGTATGAGTATCTCGAATGGGCTTGGGCGGCGCCAAGTTCCGAACCTGGTCAGGTCCGGGAGGAAGCAGCCATAAGGGACCGCTGACGAGCGCCCTTGCCTATTCGGGATACTTTTGTTTAATGGAGGAATACCATTGGGTTTTATAGATTTTATAGTAGGGCTTTTAAAGGATCCGCGTGGAGCAATTGCTGGCTGGATCATTGCATTAGGGCCTGTCTGGGTCTACACGCCACTTTTTCTTATTGTATTTATTGAAACAGGATTAGTATTCTTCCCCTTTTTACCAGGAGATTCGCTTCTCTTTGCGGCGGGCGTTTTCTCGGCCGATGGTGGCGGGTTGAATATTTTCGCTACGCTTATCGTGTTCTATGCGGCGGCAATTTTAGGAAATACTTCAAATTATTGGATAGCTCGCCTCTTTGGATCTAAGATCATTGACTCAGGAAAAGTCAAAGCGCTCACCCCTGAGCGCATGGCAAAGCTCGACCACTTTTTTGCAAAATATGGCGGTCTTACCATTGTTATCACGCGTTTTATGCCATTCTTTAGAACCTTCGCCCCCTTCGTTGCGGGCACTGGCCATATGAATTTTGCGAAATTCACGCTCTTTAATTGTATTGGTGGCATTTCCTGGGTATCTCTTTTTGTTTTAGTTGGGTATTTCTTTGGAGGGATTCCCTTTGTCCAGAATCACTTTGAGATAATTGTCTTGGGCATCGTTGCAGTTTCGGTTGCCCCTGCAGTGATAGGTGCAATAAAAGGCGCTCTCAATGCGCGAAAAAAGAAATCTAAAACTTCTGCAGAATAAGCTTGTCAAACATAAAGAGGCCAGTGATTCCTCTTTCGTCTAACAAGCTTTGCTGATTATAAGTTAGAGAGGCTTTGTTATGGCTGAGGCGCTATATCGTAAATATCGACCAACCACATTTCGCGATATCGTAGGGCAGGAGCATATTGAGCGCACCCTTAAAAATGCTATTGAACAAGACAAAGTTTCTCACGCCTATCTTTTTTGTGGTCCACGCGGAACCGGAAAGACTACCACCGCGCGAATTTTAGCCAAAGCTCTCCTGTGTGAAAAAGGTCCAACAACAGATCCAGATGGAACCTGTCAGGATTGTCAAGCTATTGCAAATGGTAATCATCCCGATGTCTATGAGCTTGACGCGGCAAGTAGAACTGGCGTAGAAAATGTTCGCGAAGAAATCATCAGCCGTGTGCATTATGCGCCTACGCGCGGTAAGGCGAAGGTCTACATCATCGACGAGGTTCACATGCTCACGGTTGCGGCGTTTAACGCGCTCCTTAAAACCTTGGAAGAACCGCCCGATCATGTTGTTTTCATTCTTTGTACAACGGATCCGCAAAAAGTGCCGGAGACTATTCATTCTCGTTGTCAGCGTTTTGATTTTCATCGTATTTCGGTTGATGCTATCGTTGCGCGCCTTGGTGCCATATGTGTAGAAGAAGGCGTCGAATTTCAGCCAGAAGCGTTAGAGCTTATTGCTTATCGCTCCGATGGCGGGATGCGTAATGCGCTAACTTCGCTTGAACAGCTCATTGCTTTTGGCGAAGGTAAAGTGACTCTTTCAGGGGCGCAAAACCTGTTAGGCTCAGTTGATAACTCAGGCTTGTCAGAGATAGTTGTATCTATTGGTGCACGCGAAGCAGGAAAGTGTTTTACCTGGGTTGCCCATTATGTTGAAACGGGTGCCGACCTTGCGCAGTTCGTCTCTGATTTGGCGGAACATTTTCGCAATCTTTACCTTATGCGTGTTACCGAAGGAAATACTGATCTCTTGCCTTCGGGTATTTCGCAAGAGCATTTAAAAGAGGAACTGAAATATTTTAGCGAGGATAGGCTTTCTCGCATTTTAGGTATTCTTGACGAAACATCAAAAGAGCTTCGCGTATCAACTAATCCTCGTCTGAGTTTTGAGATTGCGCTTACCAGAATGGTTCGGCCAGATTCGGATTTAACGCTTGAAGCTTTAGCCGAACGGGTGGAAGTGCTTGAAAAGCGCCTTTCTGGCAAGGTTGATCCACAGGCATATGTTGGCGTACCAGTTGTTCAAGCTTCGCAAGCGGTGGCTTCAGGCACGCCTGGTAGCTCCGGCTCTCCTTTGCAAAATCAGATGCCGATGGGTACTCCTTCACAGGGTCAGCCACCAGTGGGTTCGCCTTTGCAAGGTCAGGCACCGGCGGGTGCTTCTTTGCAGGGCCAGGCACCGACGGGCGCTCCTTTGCAAGGCCAAATGCCCGTGATTGATCCTTCGAAAAGTCAAATGTCCGCGAGTGAACCTTTGCAAAATCAAATGTCCGCGAGTTCGCCTTCTGTGTTTGGCTCACAAGTTGAAAGGAGTGGCTCTTCAGCTGGGTCAAGCAATGCGGGCCAAGCTTTTACTCCGGCATCCTTTAGCGTTGCTAATGTGTCTGCACAAAACTCCCAGACTTTGGATAATCATTCTCAGGGTGGCTCTCGGGGTAGCTCCCAGAGTTCAGCGCAATTCGCTTCTCCGCTTCCGACAAAAGTACCTCAAGCGTCACAGCAAGCTCCTCAGCCGGATTCAGCAAACGGCGCTAGTTTTACGCAGGCTCAAGCGGTGCCAGGCAACCGTAACCCGTTGTCCGCACAGGCTCAGACAACGCCGGGCAACCCCTTATCCGTACAAACCCAAATGACTCCAAACAGTCCGCTAGCTCACAATGCCTCGGTGGCAGGTGGATATCCGCAGAGCCATTCTACCCAAAGTGTGTCATCGTTTGCTCAAGAAGCGTCAAATACTATGCCGGGAACAGGCAAGCCAGAACATTTAATGCAACCTGTTCAATTTGATGGAATAAATCCTTTGCAGGCCACCTCTTCGCCTGAGCCTTTGAACACTCCAAGTGGGAATACTTCTTCGGGGACTCAAGCGTCTGGCACAATTGATCTTTCCAACCCGGCAAAGCTACAACGGACGTGGCATTCAATTGTTTCTCATCTGCGGAAAGTAAACCCCGCCCGTGGGGTGTTGTTTATGAACGCACGCGTTTCAGCGACCGATCAAAATTCGACTATCTTAGTTGAATTTGGAGCCGATAGCGGATTCGCTTATACCGCAGCTCAAAAGCCAGAAGTAAGGGACTTACTAAAGGAATCCATCCGTAATGTGGTTGGGTTCGATGTCCCGTTCCAACTCCAGTTAGCTGGTAGCTCTCCTTCGTCTCCAGTTGGCGCTTCGCCTTCTCCGGTGAGCTCTGTCGCTTCTTCACCCGTAGCCTCTACTGTTAACCCTATCAGCAATCCCGCTGGTGCTTCTGTTGCTAATGCTTCTTTCCGGGGTGGTTCGCCTTCTCAAGTAGCTACCAATTCAACGGCAGGTTCTGCTGCTAATTCTGTTGGTAATCCTGCTGGTGGCTCTGCTACTAATTCTGGCGCCACTTCTGCTACCAGCTCCGTTGCTGGCTCTGTTGTTAACCCCGCTATAAATCTGGCTATAGGTTCACCTACCAGTGCTTCTGTTGCTTCAGCTACAGGATTGCCTGTTAATCCTGTCGTTAATAGAGTTACCGGTTCGTCTGTCGCCTCTCCTGCAGGTGACTCAATTGCGGTTTCATCCTCTAATATTCCTGCTGGTGCAACTCCTGGTTCGCTCGCTAGTCCTGCTGTCAACCCAACTGTTGGGTCATCGAACAACACCATTGCGGATTCAAGCTCTGTTGCTACTTCATCTGCTGGTTCTGTAGCCTTTGATAATAAAGCAGGACTTCAGGGTACATCTCCTTTGAATGCAACTACAGACAACAATCTGGCTCCATCTTCTCAAACAAC
>CAVABR010000076.1:0-4993 GCA_963586955.1 bacterium | reverse complement strand
TATAAAATGCAGAAACTTGATCCTGGATGAAATCAAGTTTCTCAAGTACGTAATCAAAAATATCCGTTACGCTATTTTATAAGAATGTACTAGCTATTCTTCATCACCTTTTCAACAATTCCTAAGAATGCTTTTTCACTGAAATGCAATCTTCTAAGGTGCGATAGATTTCCTCCGCATCAACGGGCTTAGACAAGTGATAGTCCATGCCCGCTTCCTTAGTGCGCGTACGTTCTTCATCAAAGGCATCTGCGGTCATAGCGATAATCGGGACAGACTTAGCATCCGCTCTATCCAAGGCACGAATAGCTCTTGTTGCTTCAAGTCCGTCCATAACAGGCATGCGCACATCCATGATTATGGCATCGAAGGAATATTCTTCAGAATTAGAGAAGGCCTCAAGCGCCTCTTTGCCATTTTCAGCCGTAGAAACAACGCAACCAGCTTTTTCTAGAATGGTTATGGCCACATAGGTGTTTATCTCATTGTCTTCTACTAATAAAATACGAACACCTTTTAAGTTGGCCTGACCTTCTGAGTCTGCCTTACTTTCATGAATAACTGCCTTGGGAACATCTGAATCTTCGTCTTTTGAAATAATGTCGGCATAAAAGACTACCTTAAATTCTGTTCCCTTGCCCAGTTCACTTTTAACCGTGATAGTTCCATGCATGGCCTCTACCAGGTTTTTAACGATAGATAAACCAAGGCCGGTTCCGGTAATTTTACTATTAAGCTCAGAGTGCTCACGTGCAAATGGTTCAAAGAGATGCTTCTGGAACTCTTCGCTCATGCCTATGCCGTTATCACGAACGGTAAACATGATCTTTAGTTTGTTGTCTTCAGTTTCAAGATTATCAACGATAAACCAGACATCTCCCCCTTCAGGCGTAAACTTAACTGCGTTGGACAACAAGTTGAAGAAGATCTGATTAAAGCGCATCTTATCAACACTGATAACATATTTACCGGGGCGTAATTCACCGTGATAGTTAATATGTTTTGCATTAAGTAATGGAACAATAACTGTTTCAATAGTGTCTAAGAAGTCTTTTCTAGTTAAGGCATCTTTCTTAAGAGAAATCTCCCCGCTCTCAATTTTGCTCATATCCAAAATGTCATTGATAAGCGTGAGTAAAAACTGACTAGAAATAGACATTTTGTCTAGGTATTCACGAACAACGGTAATATCATCTTCTTTTCGTGCTAGCTCGGTAAGATTGATAATGGCATTCATAGGCGTGCGAATGTCATGGCTAACACTTGAGAGGAACGAGGATTTAACCTGGCTTGCTTCAAGTGCTTTTTGCTCTGCTTCTTGAGCTTTAACAAGCGCTTGAGTAAGAGCATCTTGTTGTTGTTTTTGATATGCATCTTCTTCCTTTGACGTCAAGAAGAAGAAACCCAACAATGCTACCAACATCGAACAGAACGGCTGGAACGGATAGACCTCATAAATAGGAATAACCAGATTATTAACCATAGCTCCAATAAGCGGAATTAGAGAGATCACAATTGCCGAGAGCAAATACGGTTCGTTTTCCTTGCGCCTGCGAACAAAAATGCCAATTGCATAGAAAATTGGCACAATGTAATAGAAAAAGTTTAAGTACGTATAAACCGTAAAGAGAGGACCTCGCACATATACTTTGTCACTGGTGATTGACCACAAGATACCATTGAAGAAAGAGGCTATAACCATTGTCAAAAGGACAACAATTGGTATAAGCGCAAGAATACGCACTACCCCTTTAAAGGTTGCTCCAATGTAGTTTTGAAGAAATATATACCATGCAAATGGAAGAATTACGTAGACAATATAGAACACTAATACTGCTATCTGAAATACTTCGATCGGGCATTTCTCATCAAGGCTACTGACAATAAAGAAAGCGTCTGCCAAAACATAGCACAAGGTAGTGCCAATAAGGATCCTGCAACTGTTAAGGCTACGACCATTCCTGATGCTTGAGCCTGACTTCACCAAAAGCGTGACAAGGATAACCACCATGAAGAATGCGTTTGCTAAATAGGTGTTAATAATCTTAACCACATCCTTCCAAAAGCAGATTCGTGGTTCTATTTTTACCTATGAGAATGATGTAGACTTTGAAAAAAGGAATCAAACCCACCCTTAACTTACTATTCTAGCGTAAGTTCACTTATAAAAATAACAATTTCCGCCAATGGTTACGCTAGGAATTGCAAAAGGATCTCCTTTACTTCGTCAATATTAAAGGGCTTAGCAATGTGAGCGTTCATGCCTTCTTCAAGGGCGCGTTCTTTATCTTCAGTAAAGGCATTTGCTGTCATAGCGATGATAGGAATTTGTGCCAAAGTGGCATCATCAAGGGTGCGAATAATGCGCGTTGCCTTATAACCGTCCATATTAGGCATTTGAACATCCATGAGTATCACGTTGTAATAACCAGGCTTTGACTGCTCTAATTTATCAATGCACTCTATTCCGTCTGCTACCCTATCCACATTAAAGCCCGCAGAAGACAATAGAGTCACCGCAATTTCAGCATTGAGGTCATTGTCTTCAGCTAAGAGGATATGAGCATTTGCCATGGAAGAAGATTCTTCATGAGCTAAGTCTTTGTTTGAGGCGTCTGAAGCATCCGGAGCCCCAAAGTTATCTAGAGCTTCACCACCATCAAGTCCTTCGGCTTGTGCGCCATCAGGCAAGGTGCGCTGATTCATGCGAGCAATCGGTAAGGCTTTGCTTTTTGCTGTTGAGGCAATTCGATGAGGCAGGGTAACTACAAACGTAGTACCAACACCCTGTTCGCTTTCAACCTCAATAGTGCCGTCCATAATCCCTACCAACCGCTTGGCAATAGCCATCCCCAACCCAATGCCGTTTTGTCTACTTTCGGTAGAAGTTTGTTCGCGCGTAAAGCTCTCAAAAATTTTATCCAAAAACGCCTTACTCATGCCAATTCCAGCGTCTTTGACGGTGGAGCGAATAAGAGCAAACTCTGGATCATCGCTGGGGATTTCTTCAACGATAAAATGCACTTGTCCACCTGAAGGCGTGTACTTAAAAGCGTTTGACAACAAGTTGAGCAACACTTCTTTTATCTTTACCGGATCACACCAAAGAGCAGAATGTTCTACGTCAACCTGACAGCTAAATTCAACATTTTTCTCTGCCATCTGATTAACAAAAATGCAGTATACCGAATGGACTATGTCTTCTACATTGATAACCGATAGATCAAGTTCGGTTTTTCCGCTTTCGATGCGTGCCATCTGAAGCACATCGTTGACCAGAGAAAGCAGATAATCACTTGATGTTTTAATTTTTGCAAGATAATTTGCAACAAGCTTAGGGTCATCAATATGCAGATCAATCAATTCTGAAAAGCCAATGATGGCATTAAGGGGCGTGCGAATATCGTGGCTCATATTAAACAGAAATGTTGACTTAGCACGATTAGCATCTTCGGCTGCCACAAGCGCACGTTCGAGTTTCTTCTTGGCTTCTTTTTGTTCAGCAACAATATCATCAACAGAGCGATACCCAATTATGACCTGATATGAATCTTCATCTGCATAAAGCTTCATGACCTGAATTTCAAAATATTCATGACCTGCATCATTGGGATGCACTTTGTGGCGATAAGAGAACCGGCGCGTTTTATCAAGGGTACGCATTAAATTTTCAGGAGAAAGAACCTCTACATAGTCAGGAGCTTCCTCTTTAACAACGCGATTCTCAAAACCCCAACGAATCCAGCCGGAATAACTTACGTTTTCTTCTCCAACCTCTGTTTCATAGGTTAAGCGGTGAGACAAAATGCTCAATTTAACTGATTGCATGGTGTCTTTTTTAAGGTCGCATAAATCAGCAAACGAATAATCAAGACAAAGCGCTTCAAGAACAGCAATGTCCGCTTCAGAATTGATGCGCCACTTTTTATCAGTAATATGATCACTAATGTCTCTGCGTTCCATCCTCATATCTAAAGGCAACATAGAGACAAAACAGTAACCCGGTTCATGCAATGATAAAACAGAAAAGTGAAGATAGAATTCAACCTCTTCGGAGTATTCATCAAATTCTAGATCTTTGTCAGCATAGGCGGATTGATAGAACATATTAAGCCACATACGCTTGCCATCAGGGTGCATGTCAGCAAAGTAACGCTTGCCAATACATTCTTCTTGCTTCCAACCGCCCAATTTAGCATACGAAGCATTAACGTATTGCAAAACCCAGTCACAAGGGCTTCCTTTTTCATCAAGTTCAAGATAGATAACGGCAACTGCTGCTTTACTTCTTTCTATCATTGAAAGAAGTTTGTCTTTGACGTCAAAATTCACTGACTACCCCCCCCCAAAAAAAAATCTACTGATTGCTAGAAATACAGCGACACTCCCTATGCAAGAGAAGGCGGATACCTAGAAGCGATATTCACCTCAAGCGAATTTATTATACTAGAATCGTATATTTTTTCAAAAGGATATTGAACGATTAGCGCACACGTGCGCGCACAGCAACCGCTCCCGCAACAATGAGCGCTGAGATGGCCACCAATGCAAGCGCAAGTGGCAAATCATTGCTGTCACCGGTGTTTGCAAGTGCGTCCTTTTCGGCATTGGTCGTGTTCGATGAATCTTCCGGAACGTCTGGATTGGCCGTATTGCCCGCACAAGGCGCGCCATCCGAATTACCCGCATCACCCGAATCAGGGTTTACCGGATCAGGGCTTGGCTCGGGCGTTGGCGTGGGCTCAGGTTCCGGCGTTGGCTCGTCATTCTTTTCCCAAACAGCTTTAAGGGTGATATTGCTTGTTACTGGTGTTGAGAAGTTGTAGTCTTTGCCTTCAAGTTGCCAGCCCTTAAACGTGTAGCCTTCACGCGTAGGATCAGCCGGTTTAGTTACCGTGTTGTTATATGCAACTTCCTGGCTCTTAACTTCGCTACCACCATTGCTGTCAAACTCCACGTTATAGATATTAGCCTGCCATTTTGCATACAGCGT
>CAVABR010000075.1:0-12746 GCA_963586955.1 bacterium | reverse complement strand
ATATTCAAGGGCGCCATTGTTCTTTGTCTTTACCTCAAGGGTATAGGTAATCAGTGTTTCATTTGTTTTATTGGAAGTGTACTTCAGTGTAATAACGTCAGTGCCTTCAATGGTTCCTTCTGCAATAAACGTATGAGTACCTTCTGCACTTTTTTGTTGAGCTTCTTCGTTTGATTCAAATTTATCGAATTCGCTACTTTTAAGCCAAAGCGCACACCAATTATCAGAAAACGTCCAATTGCAACCCGATGAAGGACTGCTGTTAAGACCTATCGAAAGGCTGTTCCCTTGAGCATAAATAGTTCCCTCTGGAAGATAAAATACCGCTTTTGGATTTGGGTTATCTATGTCTACCGATGCGCAACCTACCAAAGAAAAAAGACAGGCAAGCGTAGCTACTACTATAACCATCATGCGTTTCATATTGTCCCCCTCATCCAAGCCATCAAACCCCATGAGCTAATCAAGCTACATGAGCTCACTGATAGCTTTTTGTGTAAGCTCTTAGTATAGACAATTTTGCCCGCCATCAGGACTTAATTAACTTTTTGTTGACTGGTGTTTACTTTTGTTTAAAGAGGCATTGAGTGCCGCAACCACATTACGCCTGCTCAACGTTCCCACAAAAGCACCGTTGCTTACAACAGGCGCCTTCTTGATGCGCTTTTCTGCCAAAAGGCGACAAGCCAAATCAATAGATTCTTCTGCTCTAACAGTAATCAAACGCTTTGTTGCAATTTCCATAACACCCAAATCAAGCAAAGATTCCGCTCTGTCTTTAAGTGTTTCGTCGTCGAAAATGCGATACACACACATAGTTGCGTCAACAAAGCGCCCCGTAGAATCACCCAAGTAGCGCATGATGTCACCATCAGAAACAAAGCCAACCGGGCTTCCTGCTTCATCAACTACCACAATGCCACTGGTAGAAGTTTCAGCCAAAGTTGCCAGCGCTTCACGCACCGTAGCATTTCTTGACACCGTATGAGGAGCCTTGTCCATAAACATGCCAACCGTAAGTTCATCCTCATTAATTTCTCTGCTGGCAAGCTCTGCGCCTATTGCTTCGCTTCGCTCAACGCTTGAAAGCGCTTTATCTGTCTCAGAGCCAGCACCCTTTGCCTGAGCAGGCGCAAACATCATGCCACGTTCTTCTTTCCTGTCGCGAACAAAGACAAGGACACCAAACAGAATGGCGCACAAAATCACGCACATGCCAATGAAGCCAATATGGTCTCCCGCAAACACTGCCTCCGCACCAGTAGCGTCAGGCTCAAACACAACGCCCAAAGCAGTGAGCGACATAATAAGCGCCGTACCAAAAGAAGCACCTACCTGGTTCAAGGTATTCAACAGCGCATTGCCGTGCTGAATAACACGATTATCAAGCGAATTAACGCCCCAGGTATTCAAAGGCGTAGTGAGCAACTGCAAGCCTATAGTCAAAAGCATGCTTACCACCATAACGAAAATGATGGACGTGCCCATATTAAACGTCACCATGCCAATGCCCGAAATTGCCAACACGCATCCGCCCAAGATAGCAACTAAACGAACGCCGTGCTTGTCAAAGAATCGGCCGGCAAGCAAACCGCAGAATGCACCAAAAACTGCACCGGGAAGCATGATCAAACCAGAAATAGTGGCCGAATAACCCAGCGCTGACTGAACATAAATAGGAAAGATTACGCCTGATCCAACAAGCATTGCCTGAAGGAAGGGAACAATACACGAAATGATGCGGAATCTGCGCGCCTTCAAAACATCAACCTTAAGCAGGGGAACCTCAAGCTTGAGCTGACGGCGAACAAAGAAGGTCATAAAGATTATGCCTACTATCATCATGGCCAGAGGAATTAAAACGTTTTCCGAAGATGCAAAACTTGAAAGGCCGTACAAAAGGCCAACCATACCAATAGCTAACAAGACTACTGAAGGCTTATCGAACGTAGCAGGATCAAATGGTCCTTGGTTCTCAAGTGCCTTACATGCTGCAAGAATTACGATAACTGCCACAACAGCAACAATAACAAACAGCGCACGCCAACCAACGCTATCAACCAAAACGCCGGAAAGCGAAGGGCCAATTGCAGGCGCAAACGCAATAACTAAGCCAACGATACCCATAGCGCTTCCGCGCTTTTCGCGAGGAAACACCAACAAAATTAAGGTGAACACCATAGGCATGATGATGCCCGTTGCGCACGCTTGCATACAACGACCAAGCAAAATTGCCCAAAATGCCGGAGCAATGGCCGCTACAATGGTTCCTGCCGCAAATACTATCAAGCCACCAATAAAGAGCTGACGAGTACGAAATCTACCCATGAAGAATGCATTGAGCGGAATGATAATAGCCTCAACCAACGCATAACCAGAAGTGAGCCACTGAACCGTAGTAGCGTCTACCTTCATGTCAGCCATGATTGCTGGCAAGGCAGGAGAGAGCAAGGTCTGGTTCAAAACCACCAACACCGCGCCCAAAAGCAGAACAACAACCATTGCTGTCTGTTGCTTGGTTAGGCCAAGCCCTCCTGTCGATTCTTTTTTCTTGCCAATAGCTTGCTGTGACATAGATATATGCGCCTTGACCTTCCTGTTTTCTTTCCTTTTATATATAGTTACTTCTTTTTTATACTCTTGCTTTTATGCGCTCTTGTTTTGTTGCACAGAAAGAGGAAATTTTGCTCCTCTGCACCACTAGAATAAATAGAGCCGTATAAACCTAATACTAATAAGTGCTTTATGCCATGGTCTACAGACATTAACCATCATTTTTTAACGCAAGAGTCGCGTTTGTTAATGTTTCGAAAGGTTGCATTGCTGGCCGGTCTGCAAGAAGCATCGCACCCGGCCCGAAGGATGCATTGTTACCTAATTAAAAAAGTGCGCTTGTTTGGTCTGATAGGGATACGCTTACTCAACCTATAGGCTCGCAGTTACTCAACTTGATAAACGCGCAATTGCTCAACTTGAGAAATGTTTAGCCAAGTGTTTCGAAAATTGCCCGATGAACTACTTGACGCGTGACTCGGTGGACTAAATTGAACTAAAAGTTCAAACTTTCGCCATATATTCGCACCACTTCCGTGCTATACTCCCCTAAATTGAACTTTGGTTCAAAGTTCAAAGAAAAATGAACTAAACGAAATGCTAAATTGAACTTTCCTGACCGAAACGTATGTTGCAAGGAGTTTATTATGAGCCAGCAAACCTTTTCTGACAGACTCAAAAGCGCCATGAAAACCCGTAACTATAAACAAACCGATCTCATTCGCATTGCGCAAGAGAAAGGAACAAAGCTTGGCAAGAGCCAAGTAAGCCAATACGTTAGCGGAAAAACTATCCCTCGCCCTGATGTCACTGCCCTTCTTGCAGAGATTCTCAACGTTCGCAAAGAATGGCTCTCAGGAGAAGCTGAATCTCTTTCACAAGACCAGCATGCAACTATAAATGATGTGGTAGCACCAAATGGCTCAGTTGATGGCGAAGGTCCATTTGGCGACAGCAGTACGCTTGATGGTGATGGTTCGCTTGATAACATCTTTGTTCCCACCAGCACTCCTTCGCAGACTGCGCCCCAACAAGCGCAAGGAAGCGCCACGGGGCAGTCAGCCAGCGCAAGCCAGCCAGCGCAAGAGAACGCCTCGGGCCAACCAACCACCACAAGAGAGTTCAAGAAATCCTCCAAGCTCGACAACGTTTTGTACGACGTGCGTGGCCCGGTAGTAGATGAAGCAGCACGCATGGAGCGCCAAGGCATGCGCATCCTAAAGCTCAACATTGGAAACCCTGCTCCCTTCGGATTCCGCACCCCTGATGAAGTAGTGCAAGACATGCGCCATCAGCTCCCTGATTGCGAAGGCTACAGCGATTCAAAAGGGCTCTTCTCCGCCAGAAAAGCTATCATGCAATATTCGCAGATCAAGGGCCTTCCCAACGTTGATATGGACGGCATCTATACCGGCAACGGCGTAAGTGAGCTCATCAACCTTTGCATGCAAGCCTTGCTTGATAACGGCGATGAAATTCTTATCCCCAGCCCCGACTATCCGCTCTGGACGGCATGCGCAACGCTTTCGGGCGGAAACCCCGTTCACTATATTTGTGACGAAGAAGCAGGCTGGTATCCCGACATCCAAGACATCGAGCGCAAAATCACGCCTCGCACCAAGGCGATCGTTATCATCAACCCCAACAACCCTACCGGAGCGCTCTATCCCAAAGAGGTTTTGCAAGAGATTGTCAACGTTGCCCGCAAGCATCAGCTCATGATCTTCTCTGATGAAATCTACGACCGCTTGGTCATGGATGACGAAGAACATATCTCTATTGCAAGCTTGGCGCCTGATCTGTTCTGCATAACTTTCAGTGGCTTGTCAAAATCACACATGATTGCAGGATATCGAATTGGATGGATGATTCTCTCGGGCAACAAAGCCTGCGCGCATGACTTTATCCTAGGCTTAGACATGCTCTCTAACATGCGCCTTTGTTCGAATGTTCCCGCCCAGTCAATTGTCCAAACGGCACTTTGGGGCCACCAGAGCGTTCAAGATTACGTTATCCCTGGCGGGCGCGTCTACGAACAACGCGAATATGTCTACAATGCCCTCAATAGCATCCCTGGAATTAGCGCAGTAAAGCCCAAAGGTGGTTTTTACATCTTCCCCAAGATTGATACGAAAAAGTTCAACATCACCAATGACGAACAGTTCGCGCTTGACTTATTGCACGACAAAAAGATTCTCATCGTTCCTGGTAAAGGCTTCAACTGGGGAAAACCCGACCACTTCCGCGTGGTATATCTGCCTCGCATCGAAGTGCTCTCTGAGTGCATGACCAACCTTGAGAGCTTCTTGAGCTACTATCAACAACGCGCTTAACGTACTTCGCTGGGTTCAATGAGCCTTACCTGGCGGGGTTGGGTGTGCGCGCCGAATTCACCTCACTTGGTCGGGTGTGCGCGCCGAATGCGCCTTGCTGGGTTGGGTGTGCGCGCCTCAAGCGTGCCCAACACCAAGCCCGCCTTACTAGGCTGGACGTACACCCCAAGCGCGCCCACCTCGTGCACACCCAACCCCCCTAGCCCAAACAAAATCCCTTATTGACCTAAACGCGCAATGATACTAAAGTATCTGCAATTGGACGATATCTCTTATTCGAAGAGAACCGTACCGCAAGACACATACCACGAGTCCTTACCCAAAAGGACTAACGGCATGCGTCATTTACGAAAGGAACGTCATGAACATTGGGTTCATTGGCGCTGGCAAGGCAGGAACCGCACTGGGGCGATATCTTGTAGACCACCAACAAACCGTGGTCGGCTATGCCAGCAGAACAAAAGCTTCTGCTGAAAAAGCATCGGCTTTTACACACACGCGCTTTTTCTCAAGCGCTACCGAACTAGCGCAAGCTAGTGATCTTCTTTTTATTTCAACCTCTGACGGAGCACTTTCAAGCGTTTGGCAAGAACTTTGCACAGCCTGTGACAAAGGCGAACTAAATCTTGAAGGGAAAATCATCGCTCACTTAAGCGGATGTACTTCATCGGCCGTTTTTGAGCACGCGTCCACCTTTGGCGCTTCCGTCTGTTCAGCTCATCCGCTCTTGGCTTTCGGAGACGCCAAGACCGCTCATTTGCAACTGCAAACTGCTCACTTTTCCCTTGAAGGAGACGAATACGCCGTCAATACGGTACGCGCCCTTCTTGAAAAGGCAGGAAACAGCGTGCATATCATGCAAGCAACCGACAAAACGCGCTACCACGCGGCGGCGGTTTTTGCGAGCAACCTTGTTTTAGCCCCATTAAACACTGCCGTTACTATCCTTTCGACATGCGGTTTTTCCAAAGAAGAAGCTCGAGAAGCACTTGAGCCCTTAATCAGAGGAAATGTAGACAACTTTTGCAACAGAGGTGCTGCCAAAGCACTCACAGGCCCGGTAGAGCGCAACGACAAGAAAATCGTTGAAGCGCATCTTGATTCGCTTGATACGCCCACCGCAAACCTGTATCGAAGCCTTACCGCAAGCCTGCTTGACATTGCAAAAGAGCGCCACCCAGAGCGCACCTACGAAGACTGGAATGACATCATCTAGGCCACAGTATTGATGCCATTCCTTAAGGAGACCACATGAAAACAACCGTTACTACTTTTAAAGAAGCAAAAGAGCAAGGCAACAAGATTACCATGCTCACTGCCTATGACTATTCAACCGCCAAGCTCTTTGACGAAGCAGGCGTTGACAGCATGTTGGTAGGAGATTCGCTTGGCATGACCATGCTTGGATATGACAGCACGCTTCCCGTAACCATGGAAGACATGCTCCATCATGTCAAAGCCGTAGTGCGCGGAGCAAAAAACGCCCTTGTCGTTGCCGATATGCCCTATATGTCCTATCACCTTTCAACCCAGCAGGCAGTAGAAAACGCTGGCCGATTCATTCAGGAAGGTGGCGCACAAGCAGTAAAGCTTGAGGGTGGCGCTGCATTTTGTCCTGAAATTGAAGCCATGACGCGCGCTTCCATTCCTGTTGTAGGGCACTTAGGACTCACACCTCAATCACTCAATGCGTTTGGCGGCTTTAAAGTTCAAGGAAAAAGCGAAGAAGCCGCACGCAAGATCATCGAAGATGCCCAGGCGCTTGAACAAGCAGGAGCATTTGCTGTTGTTTTGGAATGCGTTCCTGCAAAATTAGCAGAAATCATTACCGCTAAAGTTTCTATTCCAACCATTGGAATTGGCGCGGGCGCAGGATGTGACGGCCAGGTGTTGGTATATCAGGATATGCTCGGCCTCTATGATGACTTCACACCAAAATTCGTACGCAAATTCGCAGAAGTAGGCGCACTTATGAAAGAAGGCGTCCAGAAATACTGCGCTGCAGTGAAGGATTCTTCATTCCCTGCCCCAGAGCATACTTTCAAAATTGATGACGAAGTTTTAGAAAAGCTATACTAGGCGCTTGCCTTCTGGTAATAACTAAGGATTTACGGCATAAAACACTATGTCGAAGACTTGCACAGAGTGCAAAGAATAAAGGAGAGACAATCAATAATGGAAACCGTTGAAACCATCAAAGAAGTTCGTGAACGCGTGGCGCAATGGCGCGCAGAGGGCTTGAGCATAGGCCTTGTTCCTACCATGGGTTTTTTGCATGAAGGACACCAGAGCTTGATCAAAAAAGCAGCAGAAGACAATGACCGCGTTGTGGTAAGCGTCTTTGTTAACCCTACCCAGTTTGGTGAGGGTGAAGATTTGGAAAGCTATCCTCGTGATCTTGCTCGTGACCAGCAAAAATGCGAAGAAGCCGGAGCTTCTCTTATCTTTCATCCAACGCCTGAAGAAATGTACTACCCTGACAGAAGCACTACTATTCACATGGCAGACATTTCTGAAGAGCTCTGCGGAAAGAGCAGACCAGTTCACTTTGATGGCGTTTGCTTAGTAGTAGGAAAACTCTTCAATATTGTTACCCCTGATCGCGCTTACTTTGGACAGAAAGATGCTCAGCAGCTTTTGGTTGTTCGCCGTATGGTTCGTGATCTTAACTTTGGCCTTGAAGTTATTGGTTGCCCCATCATTCGCGAAGAAGACGGCCTGGCAAAAAGCTCACGCAACACCTATCTAAATGAAGCAGAACGCAAAGCCGCAACGGTTCTGAGCCGTTCTTTGACTGCTGGCAAAAAACTTTGCGAACAGGGAGAGCGCAATGCAGAGGTTGTTCGCAAAGAAATTGCAGATGTTTTGGCGCAGGAGCCTATGGCGGAACCTGAATACATTGAGTTGGTAAGCACTAATTCAGTAAAGCCTGTTGAGTCAATTGATGAAGAAGTACTTTGCGCTATTGCAGTCCGCATTGGAAAAACGCGCCTTATTGATAACTTCTTCTTTGATCCAGCAAAGTAGAAATACCGAAGATAAACCGCAAAAAGGGTGCGCTTTAAAGCGGTTTTGACACGGAAATTAGGTGCTTGTTAACGCCTGTTCTACAAAAAATAGTTTAATTTTGTAGAACGATTGATTTATTAGACAGAAAAGATACTATAGCCACTGGCTTATACATAACTTTAAAAAAGCTACGTACTACCTCAGGAGGAAGTAACCATTATGATGCTCAATATGTTAAAGGGCAAAATCCATCGCGCAACCATCCGTCAGGCTGAACTCAACTATGTTGGCAGCATTACGGTAGACCCAGTTTTGCTCGAAGCAGCCGGCATTCGTGAATACGAAATGGTTCAAGTTGTTGATTGCAACAACGGTTCTCGCTTAGAAACCTACACCATTGCAGGAGAGCCTAACAGCGGAATGATTTGTCTTAATGGCGCTGCTGCTCGTTTGGTTCAACCAGGAGACACCTGCATCATTATGTGCTACTGCCAAGTAACTCCTGAAGAAGCAGAAACACATCGTCCTACGGTTGTTTTTGTTGACGAAGACAATAAGATTAGCGAAATCACCCAATACGAACTTCATGGTGAGATTAAATAGCTTAACTAAGCAAGCCGGCATACAAGTAAATTACAAAGGCGCTCTCTCTTTAAGAGGGGCGCCTTTCTTATGTCCACAGAGGACAGAAATATAGGTAGCTTCAAACTTACTTGCTCAAAACCATTTTCCTTTTCTTAGGACTTCCATTCTGGCACTATGACAAATGGACAATCAGTAAAAAGTTCATGAGATTTGACATTTGACACATCCCAATCACCAAGGTCAAGTGACTCATCCATGCCATAATCCATGTCTATGTCAAAGAGCATTTCATCCATGTTGATCACCTGTGAAACATCCCAATGCTCAATACGTAATTTCCCCCTTTTTTCAAACAGACGTCCACGCCCCACTCCAACAAACATATTGCTCATATCTGTTACTCGAGAAGTATCGAAGACCTCTATATTAAACTCATAAATCATTTTACACTGTAAAAACATCTCAGACATATCGGTTACCCGTGAGGTATCCCATTGAGAAACGTTTAACGTCTCAAGCGATCTACAGTAGTTAAACATAGCCCGCATATCTGTTACCTGCGAGGTATTCCATTGAGAAAGATCTAAAGCCACAAGCGATGTACAGTCGCAAAACATATACCGCATATTTTCAACCTTAGAGGTATCTATGTTTGACACATTAGGTTGCGCAAGATCTCCGCATCCATTAAACAGATAACTCATATCTGTTACCTGAGAGGTCTTGAAGAGATTAACCGATTTGAGCTTTATGCATTGGTCAAACATATGGCTCATATTAGTCAGATTGCCACTATCCCAAGCAGAAACATCTATACTTTCTAAATGGCCGCAACCGTAAAACGCTGAAGTCATGTCTTTAATCCTAGAGGTATCAAGTTTTGCCAAATTGACAGACTTCACGTAATAACAGTCATAGAACCAATTCGCTATGCTTACAGGAGCAATGCCGTAGTCAACAACTTCTATCTTTCTAATTGAAAGTTTGTCGGGTTCCGTGCCTCTGTTTTTATATTCGTTCCACGGAACAGTATCTAGATCATAGAATTTATCTTCGAGGTCAGTATAAACTTCCGTTACTGTTTTTCCTCTATAAGTATCGCCCTTCTTAGGCACTGTTTTATCTTTGTAGAAATACAAGCCACTGTCATAGCCTGCATACGAAAGCACAGCGAAAGCAGTATTTGCAGCCCAAGGAGATATTACGCCTGGAGCATTTTCGTTAAAGTTTGAATGCTTATTATTAGGAACGTTCTTTATAGACCAGTCCGAGCAATCCGCCGTAAGACTTGAACAGTTAAGGAACGTACTAGACATATCAGTCACTGTGTCAGTATTCCAACTAGATATACCCGTAACTTCAACGAGCGCACTACATCCTTTGAATGTTTGTTCTAACGTTTTCACCTGTGAGACATCCCAGTTAGAAACTTCTAGGCGGGTGAGTTTAGAACAACCGGCAAACATATTCCTCATTGTCACTACTTTTGAAGTATCAAAGTTTGATACCGCAATAGAAGTAAGGTTTTCACAGGAATGGAACATGCCTTGCATGGTTTCAACCTTAGAAGTATTGAAGTTTGATACGGTAACTGATTGAAGATCAGTACACGACTCAAACATAGATACCATGTTAACCACATTGCTGGTATCCCAATTCAAAAGGCCATCAATAGAAGTAAGGTTTGAGCAATTTTGGAACATCGCTTCCATGGTTGTAACGTTTGAGGTACCAAAGTTTGAGAGATTGAGCGTCTCTATTTTGCTTGAGTCTGCAAACATGTTTGACATGTCGGTAACCTTTGAAGTGTCAAGCCTAGACACGTCCGCAGATTCCATGGCCTCAAGGTCAGCAAACCAGTAAGCAGTACTTATAGGAGCAATACCTTTATCTACTACGACTACCTTTTCAATAGAAGTAGCCTTGTCATTCCATGGCCTTGTGGTGCTTTCATAAGTAGCGTCTTCTATGTCGAGATATACAGCTGTCACCTTCTTTCCATCAAAGGTATCACCCGCTTCTGGTGCTTTTACGCGCTTATAGAAGTTAAGGCTATTATCCTCTGCAAAGAACACCGCAAATGCCTGCTTTGTGTCCCAAGGAGACACAATATTTGGAGCATCACTATTAAAACCTTGGTGAGCTTGTCCAACTTTATCTACGTTCCAATCAGAACAATCAAGTTCAAGCTTTGAACACCCATTAAACATATTGGTCATGTCGGTGACGTTGCTGGTATCCCAATCTGAAACGCCGGTAAGAGTGGTGAGCTCTTTACATCCTGAGAACATTGACGACATGTCTGTTACTTTTGAGATGCTGAGCTTGGATACATCTATCTCGGTAAGCTTTGTCTGATCATCGAGATTGAACCATTTTGCAGTAGATGCGGGTTGCACACCGTAATCAACCACGATGGCTTTCTTGATAGCTTTATCATGCCACGGCGCTAGCGAATCTTTATAGCTTGTAGTTGTGATATCGGAATAAACCTTATCTACTGTTTTATCATCAAAGGTTTCGTTTTCGTTTGGAGCTTTATCACGGTTGTAGAAACCTAGAGTTCCATTAGTGAAATACACCGCAAAGACGGTTTTTTCTTTAAATACTTCAACGGGGATTTCAATATCTGCAACCTCGCTATAGTTCTGGGTATCCTCTGGCACAAATCTAGCACTAAAGGTATGGCTTCCCTCTCCTCCAACATTGACAGAAGGATCATTCCAAACAAACGTACCTTTTACGGGTGTTGTTTGTTCTGGTAGGGTTACCTGATAAAGATTGTGTCCTACTTCAGCGGTAATGTTTTGCGGAATAATATAATCGGGAGTTCCTTTTGCGATATTAAAGGTCTTAGTTCCCTGACCGAAATAATTATTTATGCCTACAACAATTACACTGCCAGCATTTTCGCCAGCATAAATATTTTCTCCATAAGCAACTATAAAATCGGTATCTTGCGTTAACCCTTCAATAGTGACTTCAGGAGTTACTTGATTGCCGGTATAAGATGTTCCCTCAGAAGAGATGCAAATCTTATTAGTATTAATAGGAGCACGATTAATATTTGCCGTAGCGACTCCTCTTGAATATTTTGTATCAACTTCGTAGTTTTCAGCGTCTTTGCCCGAAAGCACATAAGTGATAATAACGGTTTTGTCTTCCCCTATATTAGGATCTTCGAAAGCACCTTTCGCTTCAACCTTGACTTCATCAGTGCCAAGGATACCGGTAATTTCAGCCTGTGAAAGATCAATTTGAGCATCATTGGTTCCGTCGTAATATTTATCAGTGGCAATAACAATGTCTTTGACCAAAATGCGAGCCCTTTCAATGGTAAAGGGTTGCGCTTGCATATCTTGCGGAAGAGCGTAATTAGGATCACTAAGGCCAGTTGGCTCAGCTTCATATGTGCCCGCCTTAATAGCCTCTGTTCTATCTTTGGTAGCCACTGAAACCTCTACCTTGTCACCTTGAATAACATTCTTGACACTTGCCTTAGGCAACCTTGGGGAGCCAGTATAGGTTAGCGAAGTTCGGCTCCATTCAATTTCTGCTATGCGTTGCGTTATGGTTGCCGTGGCGCTTGTTTGCTGGCCTTGATCTGCAAGCTTGTAGTTCTTTACGGATGCGCCCACAAGAACAAGATTGGAAATGGCTACCGTCTTATTTGCTCCAGCATTTATGTTTTCGAATGTGCCTTCTGCAGTAATACTCAGATCATCTTTGTCGAACTTTTTATCAAAGGCAACAGCATCAAAATTGAGTTCTACCTTAGTGGTACCGTCATAAGCTTTGTCTTTTGCGGTAATCCCCGAAACGGTTACTTCAGCCTTTTCAATAGTGAACATTGTTTTGTAATTTGCAGGAAGCGTGTAGTTGGTGTCGTCAATGTAGGCAATAACACTATACGTACCAGCGTCAGTATGCTTACCTTTAACGATAGAGCCTACCGTATCGCCGTCAATAATGCCGTCAAGAGTTATGGTTGGCAGATGCGAGTTTCCATCATAGGTAAAGCTAGTCTCATTCCAAGTGAGGCCAAGCTCTTTTTGCTTGATGGCGAAGGTATAGGTTTTTTCACCTTTATGATCGTTAAGGCCTTTGATAGTGATGGTGCCTTTGCCTGCCTTTAAGTTTGCGCCGTAGATTACTTCATAGTCAGTGTTGAGGGCGTAAGTATCGCTCGTAACTTCAGGGGTGATTTGTTCTTTCGAATAGGTTTTAGCTTCGGTATCAACGGTGAAGTTGTCGAAATTAAGCTCT
>CAVABR010000074.1:0-6806 GCA_963586955.1 bacterium | reverse complement strand
AACGTAGTTTAAAAGTGCCCCTTGGGCACTTTTTGTTAAAGAAAGCAGAGATGCTCCGGGTTTGAAGCGGAAGCACTTGAACTCGAAACGCAAGCTCCGGGTTTGAAGCGGAAGCACTTGAGTCCGAAGCGCAAGCGCCGGGCTTTAAGTGGAAGCGCTCGGGCTCGAAGCTTTCGCAATAGATTTTAACCATTACCGTTGCGTTTAAGGAAAGGAAACAGCAATGGCATCAAATAAAAAAAGTGAACAACCTTCTTATCATGAGTGGGAAACCCCGCTTTTCAATGCGTGGAAAGAACAGGGCTTTTTCTCAAGGACTCATGGGTTTGGCAAGAATGGCGCTCATCCTTATACCATTGTAATTCCTCCTCCCAACATTACCGGCATGCTCCATATGGGACATGCTCTCAATGACACCATCCAGGATACCTGCATTCGTCGTGCGCGTATGCAGGGCTATCAAACCCGCTGGGTTTTAGGTACTGACCACGCAGGCATTGCAACGCAGACAAAGGTTGATAAAAAGCTTGCCGAAGAGGGAAAATCGCGCTTAGAAATTGGTCGTGAAGCCTTTATTGAGGCATGCTATGACTGGCGCGCCGAATACGGCACAACTATCGTAAGTCAAATCAAAGGCATGGGTTGTTCGTGTGATTACGATCATGAGAACTTCACCCTGTCACCAGAATACGCTCATGCCGTTCGCAAAGTATTCTGTGATTGGTACCATGATGACCTTATCTATAAAGGACGCAGAATTGTAAATTGGTGTCCTTCTTGTACCACGGCTATTGCAGATGATGAAGCGGAATACGTGGATGAGTCAGGACATCTGTGGTATCTTCGCTATCCGCTCAAAGAGCCGGTTGATGGCATTGAATATGTTGTTGTTGCCACTACGCGCCCTGAGACCATGCTCGGTGATACCGGTGTTGCGGTAAGCCCTAAAGATGAACGCTATAAGAATCTTGTGGGCAAGACCATCGTGTTGCCTATTGTAAATCGAGAAATTCCAATCTTCGCTGATTATTACGTTGATTCTGAATTCGGAACTGGTTGCGTTAAAACCACCCCTGCTCATGACCCTAATGACTATGCTATGGGTCAGCGCAATGACCTTGAGCAAATTAATATCTTTGATGAACATGCCATCGTGGTAGAGGGTTACGGAAAATTCTCAGGCATGACGCGTGATGAAGCGCGTGAAGCGGTAGTTGCTGAATTTGAAGCGCTGGGCTTGCTTGATCATGTAGAAGATCATGACCACTCAGTTATGACATGTTACCGTTGCCATACCAAGCTTGAACCATGGCTTTCCGAACAATGGTTTGTTGCGGTTGATCGCTTGAAAACCGAAGCAGCACGCGTGGTTGAGGATGATTCAATCAAGTTTTACCCCAGTCGCTGGAAACAAGTCTATCTTGATTGGTTGGAGAACTTAAAAGACTGGTGCATTTCTAGACAGTTGTGGTGGGGTCACCGTATCCCTATGTTTTATTGTGATGAATGCGGTTGGGAAGACGCTCTTCTAGAAGATGTGGACACGTGCCCTAAGTGTGGCGCACCTGTTCGCCAAGATGAAGACGTGCTTGATACCTGGTTCTCATCTCAGCTTTGGCCTTTTGCTACGCAGGGCTGGCCAGAGAATCCTCAAGAATATGAAGGCCTCTATCCTACGCAGGTTTTGTCTACTGCTCGCGACATCATGGGCTTGTGGGTAGCGCGCATGGTTATGTCATCGCTGTATTTCACGCATGAAATTCCGTTCAAGGATGTCATTATTCATCCAACCGTTATGGCAGCTGACGGCAAGCCAATGTCTAAGAGCCGTGGCAACGGGGTAGATCCTCTCAAGCTTATGCAGGATTACGGCGCTGATGGCATGCGCTTTGGCTTGCTTATGCAGGTAACGGGTGCACAAGACCTTCGCTTCAATGAAAGCAAGCTTGAAAGTAGCCGTAACTTCTCAAACAAGATTCGCAATGCTGCACGCTTTGTCATGATGAATCTTGAGGGTTATACTCCCGGAGACCCAAATCCTTCAACCTTGGCCGACAAGTGGATTTTCTCACGCTTGGCCGGGTTGGTAAAAGCGCTTGATGAGGCCTACTCTGCTTACGAATTTGGCGAGATCACCCGTGCGCTTTATGCTTTCTTCTGGAATGAATTCTGTGACTGGTATATCGAGCTTTCTAAGGCACGCCTTTCAAGCGAAGGCGAAGATAGGCTTATCTGTCAGCGCAACCTTGTCTTCGTTCTGGATACCGCACTGCGCTTATTGCATCCAATCATGCCATTCGTCACCGAGCAGATTTATCAAGAGCTTCCTTCTAAGGAAACAGAATATATCATGATGGCTCCTTGGCCTTGCGCGGATGACCTGGCGAAATATATCGACAAAGACGCAGAGCGCGCCATTGAAATGGTAACGCAGTCCGTTTCTTCTATTCGCTCAACGCGTGCCCGCTATGGCATTTCGCCTCGTATTGAATTGACCATTTCGGTTAAGCCTACTAACGATGCTATGGCGCAACTTTTTGCTGAACAGCAAGACCTGATTAAAGCGCTGGCAAACATTGTGATTGATACCATTGATACCCAGCTTGCAAAGCCTGACGAATCAATCATGTGTCTTGCCGAAGGTATTGAGCTCTATGTTGTTTTGACCGGCTTGGTGGACTTTGATGCTGAGCGCAAGCGTCTTGAAAAAGAGATAGCTTCTCTTGAGAAAGACTTTGCAAAATTTGATAAGAAATTGAACAATCCTGGATTTTTGTCGAAGGCTAAACCAGAGATTATTGAAAAGGACCGCGCAAAATTGGCGGACATTTCTGAACGCCTAGAGCACCTAAAGGCTCAGCTTGAAGATATGTAAGGTGAAATTTGCTATAATTTTGCGCCATAACAAAAAAATTGGCGCAATGATTAACAGCATAAAGTGCTCGATGCGCAGGTGTCTTGCGTGAGTAATCTTGCTGTTTGGAAATTGCAACGGTGATAGGAAGAAAAGATGTCGTCTATATTTCAACAGATGCCAGGGCTACAGATATTGTTCTATGTCTTTATTGTCATTATCGTTGGCCTGTACATCCTCTCAATCATCTGGGTTGTTAGAGATGCTACCAACCGTGGGATGTCACCTCTTCTGTGGGGAATAATTGCTCTGATTCCTCTGGTTGGACCGCTGGCTTACAACATGCTTCGCAATCCGTTGTTGATCTCTGATCAGGAAGAGCAAGATGTTGAATTGGCGCTTAAGCGTCGTCAGCTTATGCAATATGGCGAATGTGGTTCCTGTGGCTATCCGGTAGAGGCAGATTACATCATGTGCCCTAACTGCCATCAGCGTTTAAAGAACCTTTGCCCTACCTGCCACCATGCTCTTGATCCTCGTTGGTCCGTGTGCCCTTACTGCACAACTACTATCAGCATTCCTCATCAAAGCGCCAACAGAAATGCTTCGGCTTCTTCGCGTGATGTTGTTCGTCATCGTCCCGCTCAAGGGTCTGCACAATCATCGAATCGTGCTTCTGCGGATTCGACCCCAATCAGGTAGAAAATCTTCTCTTTTGCCTATAAACTAAAGCAAGCCTTTTTGCGAGTGTGCCTCTTAAAAGTGAAAGACTTTTTAAAAGGTTCATTATTCGCAAAGGCCAACAAAATGTTATTTATAATGCCACCATATCGTGGCATTATTTATAGAAGTAAGGATCTTCAACAGAACACAGGCGCTTTGTATGCGCCCGGTGTAGTAAGCGCAGGCGCTTTGTGTGTGCCCGGCGCAAGAAAGGATTGAAAATGAAAATCATCTTACCAGACGGCTCAAACAAAGAACTTGAACAGGGAGCAACCGTTGCCGATGTAGCTTCATCAATTGGCGCGGGTTTGGCAAAGGCAGCGCTGGCGGGCAAAATCAATGGCCAGCTTGTTGATCTGAATACTCCAGTTGAAGAAGGAGCTTTGGTTGAGATTATTACCAATAAATCACCTGAAGCACTTGGTATTATGCGCCATTCTACCGCTCATGTTATGGCAGAGGCTGTTCAGATGTTATTCCCCGGTGCTCAAATTGCCTTTGGTCCTCAGACCGAAGATGGCTTTTTCTATGACTTCGAATTATCCCGTTCCGTTTCAACGGATGACTTTGAAGCCATTGAGAAAAAGATGAGCGAAATCATCGCTCAGGATGAACCGTTTGTACGCGAGGTAGTAAGCCGTGAAGAGGCTGAAAAGATCTTCGCCGACCAGCGCTTCAAGCTTGAACATATCCAGGATCTTTCTCCTGAAGTTGAAATTAGCTTGTATCGTCACGGCAATTTTGTTGATCTTTGTAGTGGTCCTCATGTTCCTTCGGCTGGAAAGATTCCTGCATTTAAGCTCATGAAGGTTGCGGGCGCTTACTGGAAGGGTGACTCCGACCGCGAAATGCTTCAGCGCATTTACGGAACCGCCTTCTTCAAGAAGAAGGATCTCGAAGAGCATTTGCATAATTTAGCCGAGGCCGAAAAGCGTGACCACCGAAAGATTGGCCGTGAGCTTGGGTTGTTTATGTTGGATGAAGCGGCGGGCGTTGGGCTTCCGCTCTATCCGCCAAAGGGTGCGCGCGTCATTCGCCTTTTACAGGAATGGTTGCGCCGTGACTTGTATTCCCGCGGTTATGAGGAAGTAATCACCCCTCACATTTATAAGTCTGATGTTTGGAAAACGTCTGGCCATTACAACTTCTATAACGAAAACATGTACTTCTTTAACATCAACGAAGGAAGCGAAGAAGAGCCTCGTCTCTCTGAATATGGCGTTAAGCCTATGAACTGTCCGGGACATGTATTGCTCTACAAGAATGAAATTCGCTCTTATCGTGATTTGCCTTTGCGTCTTTTCGAATTTGGCACGGTATATCGTCATGAGATGAGTGGTGTAGTGCATGGTCTTTTGCGTGCGCGCGGATTTACCCAAGATGATGCTCATGTATTCTGTCAGCGTGATCAAGTAGTAAGCGAAGTTGTAGCCATTCTTGATTTAGTTGATCACATTATGTCAACCTTCGGATTTGAGTATATGGCAGAAATTTCCACCCGTCCTGAGAAAAGCATTGGCTCGGATGACATGTGGGAACATGCTACTAACGCGCTGAAAGAAGCCTGCGCGGTACACGGGCTTGATTATGAAATTAACGAAGGTGATGGCGCATTCTATGGCCCAAAGATTGACATCAAGGTAAAGGATGCAATTGGACGTACCTGGCAATGCTCTACCGTACAGGTTGACTTCAACTTGCCTGAACGTTTTGATCTAACTTATCGCACGGCTGACAATACTGAAGAGCGCCCTTGGATGCTCCATCGAGCAATCTTTGGTTCTATTGAGCGCTTCTTCGGCATTCTTATTGAACACTATGCCGGTTCGCTTCCTTTGTGGCTCTCTCCGGTACAGGTTGCTTTGCTTCCGTTGGCTGATCGCCACCTTGAAGCCTGCAAAGAACTTGCAGCTAAAATTACCGCTGCAGGTGGACGTGTTGAAGTCTACGAACAGAACGAACCAATGCGCGTAAAGATTGCAAAAGCTCAAGCAGAAAAGATTCCTTACATGGCCGTCATTGGAGACAAGGAACTTGAGAACAATACCGTATCTATTCGCGAACGTCACGAAGGTGACTTGGGCGCATGGAGCGTTGAAGAGTTACTTGATGTTATCAAGGAGGCATCGCTGTAGTTTGCGCTTCTTTGCTTACCAAAGACGCACTTGAGGCGCCCTTGTTTCGCTTGATGGATCCGTGTTGATTGCATCAGTGATGAATTCGAAGGCTAAAGGCACCCTTGCTTTGTTCGATAGACGGGTGGTTCTTGGGTTCAATATGAATTGAGGACAACGCTAAAGAAGAGTCTTTGACAAACGTATTGATTGAGTGGGTTAAGACAGGGCATAGAACAACAAGTCACTTGAGGTAAATAACAATATGGTAAAAATGGCACCAATCTGGTGCCTTTTTGCTTTTTTCTCGGTAGAATACTATGGAGAAAAGTGAAATTATTCCGAAGAAATGAGGGAAGAATATCATGGCTGAATTAATTACGACCGAACAGTTCGAAGATAAAGTTTTAAAATCCTCCCAACCAGTGCTGGTTGACTTTTTTGCAACCTGGTGTGGGCCTTGCAAAATGCAAACTCCTATTTTGGAGGAGGTTTCAGCTGAAATTTCAGGCAAGGGAAGCATCTACAAGGTTGACGTTGATCAGGAAATCGCGCTTGCAAGCCGTTTCAATGTTATGAGTGTGCCAACGCTTATTCTGTTCAAGGATGGTCAAGCATCCCAGCAATTTGTGGGCGTTCAATCCAAGGAAACATTGCTTAATCTGTTCTAGCAATATCCAAAAGACACAAGGAAAGAGAAGTGGGGGATGATCATGGCAGAGGTGGCGATAATTGGCGCAGGACCCGCTGGTCTTGCAACGGCTATATATCTTGGTCGTGCGGGGTTTTCTCCTCTTGTTTTTGAGGGCTTAACTGTTGGAGGCAACCTCTCTTCCATTTCTTTATTGGAAAATTATCCGGGTTTTCCTAAAGGAATAGAGGGCTTCAACTTTGCCTTTTCCTTGCAAGAACAAGCAGAAAAGTTTGGTGCCAAACTGATATATGAAAGGGTTAGGGCGCTCAAGCCCATATCTGCTGAAGAAAACCACTCTTCAACCGGTAAGCAAACAGGTCTTTTGTCTGAGGTCGCCGAAGAAGAAATTGAAGAAAACCCCTTTTCGGCAGGTAAGCAACCAAGGTATCGAATTGAAACATCCGCAAAGAGCTATGACGTG
>CAVABR010000073.1:0-47704 GCA_963586955.1 bacterium | reverse complement strand
AATACTTTTACTGATAGGGCTTTTCGCCTGCATTGTAGGCTTGAAAGTGGTTTCAAGCTGATTGGGTTAACTAAGCTACTCTCAACGGTGCTTCAAGCTAATCAAGCTGATAAACAGGATTAAGCTGACTAAGCCACTTTCGATACAGGGTTTCAGACTGGCGAAGTTTACTACTGACCAACCAGCTTTCAACGGGTCTTAAGCTGATGTAATTGCGTTTGGGGGTCTCAAAAAGCTCGTGGAACGTTAATCTCAAAAACCTAAGCTTCAAAAAGCACGGCGCCACTGGTAAAGCCTCCACCGAAGGCTACCAAGATCACCTTGTCTCCAGGTTGAATTCGGCCACTTTCGTAAGCATCTGCCAAGGCCATAGGAACACATGCCGAAGAAGAATTACCACGTTCAGCAATGGAAACTTGGAAACATTCAAGGGGTAGGCCGCATCGTTTTGCAGCGAATTTAATGATGCGCTCGTTGGCCTGATGAGGCACAATGCACTTTATTTCTTCTACGGGAATGCCCGATCTTTCGCATACCGCATCAATGGCGCGTCCCATTGCCTTGCTGGCAAATTTGAACACCCTTTGTCCGTGCATGTAAAGCAACTGGCGTGCTCTGCCTTGCTCGACATCTTCTTTGATGCCGATCTCTTCATCAATAAGTGCAAGGCTTGGGTCAAGCGCATCAATCACTTCTTGCGATACGCCATGTTCATCAAAGGGAGGCTTTGAATCGAAAGACATGGGGCATGAAAGCGCATTGTCAAAATCATCATCGTTGACCAAATAAGTTGCCAAAATGCCCAGTCTGTCTTCGCTATATTCAACAACCGCAGCGCCAGCTCCATCACCCAAAAGTACGCAAGTGGCTCTATCTTGCCAGTTGGTAATGCGCGTTAGGCGCTCTGACCCAATAACAAGTGCTCGGCGGTAAGGATTGCGCGTTTGAGCATTGGCCGTACTTGGAGCCGAAGCGCTAAGAAGCGATTCAACAACTGCCATGCCGTAAACAAATCCGGTGCAGGCAGCGTTGATGTCAAAGGCAACCGCATTAGGAAGCCCCAGCCTTCTTTTCAAAAGGGAAGCACTTGAAGGAACGATGGTATCTGGCGTTACCGAAGAATAGATAATGAGATCAATTTCTTCTGGAGCAATGCGACGCTCTGAATATCCGCCCGCAGTTTCGTCGTCCCAGCCTAATGCTTGACGGGAGGCAATTTCTGCCAAGTCAACATTGGTTTGCTCGGTGGCCATGCATCGGGATTTAATTCCGGTTCTTTTGGTTATCCATTCGTCATTAGTGTCAACAAGTTGAATAAAGTCATCGTTGGCTATGTTGAGGGAGGGAAGAGCTTTTCCGCAACCGATGATCGCGCAACCCATAAATTTTGTTCTCCTTGCTGAACGTGGGCAACATATTTGTTGTGCTTTTGCTTGTATTCCGAATACGAAATTATACCACTATAATGAAGCGCGTATCTGTCGTTGCGAATTATTGCTTTAGTACGAAAGGCTATTTTTGCAGGATTTTGAGGACATAATAAAGCTCGTTTATAAGCTTGCGGATAATCATGCGCTTTCGTTAGAGGAATATGAGTTGCTTGTCAGCGCAGTTGCGCAGGAGAAGAGCGCGCAAGGGGCGAGCGAACAAGTCAAAAGCGTGCAAGGGGTGAGTGAACAAGCCAAAAGCGCGCCAGAGCTGAAAGCATCAGAGCTAAGCGAGCAGAAAAGCTTGACCGACTTCCTGCTACAAAAGACAGACCAGCAAAAAAGCTCAATCGTTTCACCGCAAGAAAGCGCACAAAACCTGAGCGGTACTTTAATTGAACAAGCCAAGCGTTTAGCGGTTGAACAGCGCAAGCAACACTATGGCAATGCCGTATTTAGCCGTGGCCTCATTGAATTTTCTAACTACTGCAAAAACGATTGCCTCTATTGCGGTTTGCGGAAGTCTCATAAGGCATGTAATCGCTATCGGCTTACCCAAGAAGAAATTCTCGCATGTGCAAATCAGGGATACGAATTGGGGTTTCGCACCTTTGTTTTACAAAGTGGAGAAGATCCGTGGTTTAGTGATGAGCACCTGGGTAAAATTGTCTCTGCCCTCAAAAACACTCATCCTGATTGCGCCATTACGCTTTCGGTTGGGGAACGTTCGCGCCAAAGTTATCAGTATCTGTTTAATGCGGGGGCTGATCGCTACCTTTTGCGCCATGAAACCGCTTCTGCTTCTCTTTATAAAAAATGGCACCCTAAAGAAATGTCTTTCGAAAATAGGATGCGTTGTTTGCGCGACTTAAAAGAGATAGGCTACACGGTTGGGTGCGGATTCATGGTTGGTGCACCCTATCAAACGCCTCATGATTTAGCGCTGGATTTAAAGTTTATAGAAGAATTCAAGCCCGACATGTGTGGCATTGGTCCCTTTGTCCCTCATCATGCAACGCCTTTTGCTTCTGCAGAACGGGGAAGCGTTGCTCTTACCTGTTTTTTGCTTTCTCTCATTCGCTTGATTCGTCCTAATATTTTGCTTCCTGCTACTACCGCTTTGGGAACACTTGATTCGCAAGGTAGAGAGAAGGGAATTCTATCAGGGGCTAACGTTGTAATGCCAAATCTTTCTCCCACTTCAGTAAGGAAACAGTACGAAATTTACGACAACAAAATTTGCACGGGCGAAGAAGCAGCTGAGTGTCGGCTCTGCTTGAACGCTCGAATTGCGCAAATTGGATACGAAGTTGTAGTTGATAGGGGAGACCCCAGATTTAAAATAGTGAATAAAAATCTTCATTACGATGAATAAATTTGTTCAGTATAGTGAATGAAATTGTTCGATATACAGAAAAAAGATCAAGAATTGTTTTAAACGAAACACTGGAGATGGTAGGTGTGCAACTTTCGCAAAAAATAAAAAAGCACTACGAAAAAATTATCTGTGCTTGTTGTTTTTTGATTCTATTCACAAATATCGGTCTGCCTTCAACTTCGTTTTCTGTGTATCAGCCGTACTTGGTTGCCATTCCTGAGGTAGGGCATTCGGGTGGATCAATCATCATTTCAATAAGAACTTTTGTGTCGCTCTTGGCAATGTTTTTTGTAGCACGCTTTTATAGGATCTTCGATTGCAGGTTGGGCGTGTTCATAGCTTCGCTTTGCGTTGGTTTGGGCTTTGCGCTTTATGCGTTGTTTGCCGATTGCTACCCCGGGCTTTGTGTTGCTTCTATTTTTACGGGTCTTGGTTATGGTTTGGGAGGCATGGTGGCTTCAACCATGCTCATCAGCCGATGGTTTGCTTCGCATATGGCTTCAGCCGCAGGAATTGCTGCGGTAGGTTCAGGCGTTGCGGCAATGGTGTTGCCCTCTTTGGTAGTTGAAGTGATAAATGCAACTTCGCTTTCTGTTGCTTTTGCTTTGGAGTCAGCTCTTGCGTGCTTTGTGGGTGTGGTGGTGTTTGTCCTTTTGAAGAACCGCCCTGAAGATATTGACCGGAGCGCCTACGTTGCTCCTGAAAAGAAGACACGCACCAAGGGGCACACAAAGACGCACGCAAAGAGGCGCGCAAAGGGACGCATTAAAGAGGCTACCTCTAAGCAAGTTCGCGTTAATAGAGATCTTCCTCATGCATTGTTGCCGGTGGTATTTGTGGCAATGGTTTTCGTGGGAAGCGCCTCAGTGGGTGGCTCAAACTACCTTGCGGTTCTGTTCACTTCCGAAGGATTTTCTACCGAATATGCCGCTTTGCTGGTTGCTATTGTGGGTGCCTGCCTTACGTTCTCAAAACTTTTCACAGGGATCGTGTTCGACAAAATTGGCACGCGCTATGGTTCGCTGGTGTTCTTTATCCTGTTTATTTTAGGAATCGCGCTTTTGTGTATTTCCGCTATGGGCAACACCTCGGTGGTGGGTTTGTCTGTTGTACTTTATGGCTTGGGTCTTTCGTTAGGAACGGTTGGAATTTCTATTTGGTCCATTGAGCTTTCGCCCAAAGGTCATCAAATGCAGACTATTAAAAACTTCCAGATAGCTTATGCGCTTGGTGGGTTTGTCTTTACATTTTTGCCCGGATTTTTAGCCGAATTATCAGGGTCATATTTGATAACCTACCTCATTCTATTTGGCATGCTGGTGGTAGCTGGAATAATAATCGTGGCAATTTATACCCATCTTGATAGGCGCGCTTCAGAATAGGTGTGCCAATAGCCATCGCATAGTTGCCCCCGTGTGCTTCGGAATAGGTGTACTCATTGCAATCGCATGGTTGCCCCGCGCTCTTCAAAATAGGTGAGCGTGCTTAAAAACGATTGCCCTCCTCAATTGCCTCGCGCCCTTCGGAATAAGCGCACCCATTTCAACCATTGATCTGCTTTATTGGCTCAAAAGGCAATTTTGTTAGGGTTTTGTTGGAAACGAGGCCTCAATAAGGTATACGATCACAAGTTGTCATTTCTCTCTAATATACATGGATGGTTTATATGGACTTTGTTACTTTGTTGAATTCTATTGATGCGGCCGTTTGGGGTCCTCCGATGATCATCCTTCTTTTGGGATGCCACATTTATACCACCATTAGAACAAAGGGAATTCAACGAAAGCTTCCGCTGGCACTTAAACTTTCTGTCACCAAAGACGACGGGGCAGAAGGTGACGTAAGCAACTTTGGTGCCATGGCAACTTCTCTTGCTTCTACCTTGGGAACCGGTTCAATCATCGGTGTTGCAACTGCGGTTCTTTCCGGTGGTCCGGGGGCTATTTTGTGGATGTGGCTTACCGGCATTTTGGGAATGGCTACCAAATATACTGAAGTTTTTGCTGCAATGAAGTACCGCGTAAAAGACTGGCGTGGACAAATGATGGGTGGCGCCATGCACGTTTGGGAACAGCGCTTTAAGCGCCCGGATGGCACGGTTCCTTGGTGGGCAAAGCTTGCTGCTATTTGGTTTGCAGTTATGGCTTGCTTCACTATTTTTGGTATTGGTTCCGCCGTTCAAACCAGTGCAATCACTAGCGTAGTGCAGGCAAACATGGGTATTGAACCATGGATTCCCGCTGCCATTGTTTGCGGAACCGCCCTTTTGGTAATTGTTGGTGGCCTCAAGAATGTTTCCAAAATTTGCGAAAAACTTGTTCCATTTATGGGTGGCGCTTACATTCTAGGTTGTATTTACATTCTTGCTTGCAATCATGCATTCATCCTGGATTCGTTTGTCTTGATTTTCCAATGCGCCTTTACGCCACAAGCAGCGTTTGGTGGCGCGGTTGGTTCAGGCATCATGGTTGCTTTGCAGTTTGGTTGCGCACGCGGTTTGTTCTCTAACGAATCAGGTCTTGGTACGGCACCGTTGATTTCTTCGGCAGCCGCTTCAAAGAATCCTGCTCGTCAGGCGTTGGTGGGCATGACGGGTGCATTTTGGTGTACTGTTGTTATCTGCTTGCTGAGTGGTTTGGTTATTGTGAGCACATTGATTGCGAATCCAACGCTCATTGCAGACACGGGCGTAACCGATGGTGCTACGCTTGCTAATTCTGTTTTTGGAACTATTCCCGTAGTAGGGACGCCGGTTTTGATGTTGGGTATCATCACCTTCGCTTACTCCACTATTTTGGGCTGGAGTTATTATGGCGAGCGCGTCACCACGTATCTTTTCGGAAGACGCTGGGTGCCTTTCTATATTGCGCTCTATATCATCATGGGATTCCTCGGAGGCATTGGCGTGGGCGATATTGCTTGGACGGCAACTGACATTGCAAATGCGCTTATGGCTCTTCCTAACATTGTTATGGTCTTTCTTATGACTGGAATGGTTGCCAAAGAAACGCAATATTATGTTTATGAGGGCAATATCGAGGAAGTATACGAAGAAAAGATTCATACCCTTGAAGAAAGAAGCGTTTTCCTGCGCAAGAAGGCTTAAGGGTTAATTCTGTTTATGAGCGAAAAGCCAATATCCCGTTTTTCTTTAATGCAATAGACATGAGAGTCTATTGCATTATTGTTAATGCGAGCTTTTTGTCTAAGTCCCCTATAACCCAACTTTTCAATCCCGATTAGTACGTCTCTATTCTTTGAGCGGGAAATTTATCTTTTTTGACCAGCACGTTTTCATCATTTCAATGGGAAATTTGTCTCCTTTGATCAGTGCATCTCTGTTCTTTGGTCGGGGAGTTTACTCTTTTTAACGAGGGCATTTACTCTCTTTGACCAGCGCATTTTCACCCTTCGATCAACACATTTTCACCCTGTGACCAGCACATTTTCACGCCTCAAGAAAAGTGCAAAATTTAATACTTGACAAAACCTAGGGAATTAGTAGGATATAGAACCAATAAAAGCAGTTGTGTCCACTAGGACAACCAACAGAGAGAAGGAAAAATGGCAGTCTACAAAAACGTCTCAGAGCTTATTGGCAACACACCACTTCTAGAACTTAGTAATTACGAAAAGAATCATGACCTAAACGCAACCATTATTGGCAAGGTAGAATATTTCAACCCTGCAGGTTCTATCAAAGACAGAATTGCAAAAGCAATGATTGAGCAAGCAGAAAAGGATGGCGTAGTTGATACCAATACCGTTTTCATCGAGCCAACTTCGGGAAATACCGGCATCGGTTTGGCTGCACTTGCAGCAGCACGAGGCAATCGTCTTATTATTACTATGCCTGAAACCATGAGCGTTGAGCGTCGCAACCTTATGAAGGCTTATGGCGCAGAGCTCGTTTTGACTGACGGCGCAAAAGGAATGAAGGGCGCCATTGAACGTGCTGATGAGTTGGCAAAAGAAATCCCCAATTCCTTTATTCCAAGCCAGTTCTCTAACCCTGCTAACCCGGCTATTCATAAGGTAACAACAGGTCCTGAAATTTGGGAAGGAACCGAAGGCAAGGTTGATATCTTTGTTGCTGGTGTTGGCACTGGTGGTACCGTTTCTGGCGTCGGAGCTTATCTCAAAGAGAAAAATCCAGCCGTGAAGGTTGTTGCTGTTGAGCCAGCAGGATCTCCTGTTCTTTCTGAAGGCAGGCCAGGTGTCCATAAGATTCAAGGTATTGGCGCGGGTTTTGTTCCTGAAACGCTTGATACAGAAATCTATGATGAAGTCATCACTATTGCGGACGAGGAAGCATTTGCGGTTGGTCGTGAACTTGCTGGAAAAGACGGATTGCTTGTTGGAATTTCTTCTGGCGCTGCGGTTGCTGCCGCCACTAAGCTCGCACAGCGTCCAGAAAATGCAGGCAAAACCATCGTGGTTATACTTCCTGATACCGGAGAGCGCTATCTTTCTACTGCTATGTTTGATTTCGAATAGGTTGTTGCCAAGATTTTTGTCAGTGAAAACGAAGCTTTTAATTTAAACCAAGTATATTGCCGAAAGCATTCGTAGGTGCCGTCAGCTTTTGCGCTCCGTTATATTTGCGATCATGCAGTATATTGCCGAAAGCATTCGTAGGTGCTGTCAGCAACAATTTGTTGTTCATGCAGATAAGGCCTCTGATTTTGTTTGATGAGCCCTGATCTTAAGATAAACAAAAAGGGGAGCGGTTTTCTTGCTTCCCTTTTTGTATGAAAGTTATTAAAGGTTTCGTTGCGCCTTGTATCATGAATAAAATGCAGAGAGCGGAGTAGTAATGTCTTTTTACGAAGAAAATCGCCAGGCGATAGTTTCATATTTTCAGCAAGGCTCGCAAAATCCTCTTCCATGCACGCTCGGTGTTGAGGTTGAGCATTTTATCGTTCGAAAAAAGGATAATTCGCCTGTTTATTATGAGTATTCACGCAGACAAAAGGATGTTCAATCTACAGGCAAGCAAGATGCTTCGTGCAGTTTAAAAGATACAGAGGAAGCAGAGAGCAAAAACAATATAAGTGTAGCTTGCGTTCTGCAGTTTCTTTCAGAGTTTTACCCGGAAAAGCTCTATGGGCTTGAAGGTGATTTGATAGGCCTAGCATCAAAAGAGGCAACGCTCACGCTTGAGCCTGCGGCGCAGCTCGAAATAAGCATTGCGCCCTTTTCGTCTATTGAGGACATAATGGATGTCTATCAGGCGTTTCGCGAAAGAATTGATCCATTTCTTGCAGAATACGAATGCCAGCTCGTCACCCTTGGCTATCATCCGAGCGCCAAAGCGCTTGATCTGCCCCTTATTCCAAAACGACGCTACGAGCTTATGAATGAATATTTCCACGCGCTTGGAACGCGTGGCGAGCGCATGATGAGAGCTTCTGCCTCAACGCAGGTGTCGGTTGATTATGCGGACGAAGCAGATGCAATTCGGAAGATGCGTTTGGCTCAGGCGCTGGCGCCTATTCTTTCGTGCATTGCTGATAATGTAGCGGTGTTTGAGGGGCGGCCTGCAACCAAGCGCCTTGAGCGTTTTGCGGTATGGCGGGACGTTGACAATGATAGGTGCGGTTCAGTTCCCGGTCTATTCGAAGACGGCTACGGATTTGCCCAATATGCCGAATGGCTTCTGGAAACTTCGCCTATTTTTGTTACTCGGCCACCTGCTTCTGATCCTGAGGGCGCGCGTTTGCGCCCGGTAGGCGCAATGCCAGCAAAAGAAGCGTATGGGGATGCCCCTATGACGGAGGCTGATATTGAGCATCTTTTATCAATGTTTTGGCCTGATGTGCGCCTGAAAAAGTTTGTCGAAATTCGCCCTGCAGATTCGCTTGAGCCTGATCAAGTTGCCGGCTATGTTGCGCTTATCAAAGGGATCTTCTATTCCGAAGAGGCAATGCAGGCTTTGGAGCAGGCCTTAGGTGTTGTCCAAGGCCAGTGGCCTTTTACTGACAAAACGGCGAACGGTACTATGGATGCAATTCGCAAGGATGGGCTTCAGGCAAAATTTGCGGGATTGGAAGTAGCCAAATGGGTTTCTCTGTTGTTTGACCAGGCAAAACACCATTTGAATGAGGCTGATCAGTCACATCTTGAAAAGCTGATTGGGTGGTTCTATAGCCAGGAGCGAAACAACGCGGGAGGGCGCGCGTAATGAAAATTTCCACCAAAGGAATCTATGCGGTTCGGTTCATGATCTTTCTTGCTCAACAAGATAGTACAGACCCTGTTCCTCTGAAAACGGTAGCAAACGGAACGGGGATTTCACGAAAGTATCTTGAACAGATTGTCTCAAGCCTTACGGCCGTTCAGTTGGTTAAGTCAAGCAGAGGAGCGTCGGGTGGATATCGTCTTGCTAAAAGCGCTTCCCATATTTCGATGTTTGACATACTTTCAGCAACCGAAGGTTCGCTTGCACCGGTAGATTATAGTGACGAAATTAACGAAGGGCTTTCTCAGCGGGGAGCCTGCTTTGAGATGTTTATGTGGCGTGATCTTCATGAGGTCATCAAAGACTACCTTGAGGGTGTTTCGTTGCAAGACATTGTTGATCGTTCTACGCAATTACAAATTGATAGCTACTCTATTTAGGTCTCAAGGACGTTGAGTGTATCTAGTGAACCGAGGGCTTTTAGCGCGCTTGACGTGTTAAGTATGTCCGAAGTGTCTAACGTGTAACTTTTAGAGAGCAATCCAAAAAAAGAAGAGAAAAGAAAATAGCGCAATTATGTCTGAGCGAAACCTTACAACTAAAAGAAGCATCCTTCCCGTCATCGGGATCGTTCCTACGCAGAATTCAGTCGAAAAGCTTGTTTGTTTTCCTGAACGCTATGCCCAGGCCATCATAAGAGCAGGGGGAGCACCCCTCCTGCTTCCTCTTTCTGGGGATCCAAGAGTATACGAAACGCTCTTTCCTTTGATCGATGGCTTTGTTCTTACGGGCGGAAACGATATAGATCCTGCTCGCTATGGCGCCATTCGAGATAGCGGTAAAATTTCTGAACATTCGCCTGAGCGCGAAGAGCTTGAATATTTAATCCTAAGCTATGCGCATCGTTTTGACGTACCTCTCTTGGGAATTTGTCGTGGCATGCAAATGATCAACGTTTGTTTCGGCGGAACGCTTTATAGGGATTTGGCCGATCAATTTCCTGGCATTAGACGCAAGGGCTATTCGAGCGATTGCGCCTCTCTTCCCAAAATTGCTCATTGGCAAAAACCACCCTACGATACGCCTTCTCATAGCGTTGATATCAAGCTTGATTCTAGATTGGGGCGTTTGCTTGGCGCTAAAACTATTATGGTAAATTCAATGCATCACCAGGGAATTTGTGACTTGTCTTCGCTGGTAGATCCGGTAGCATTTGGACCCGATGGGCTTGTTGAAGCTATCGAAGTGCGCGACAGCAGCTTTATGATGGGAATACAATGGCATCCGGAATTTTTTGGAACGCGTGAACATCGCATGGAGCGGGTATTTAATGCTTTAATTGAGGCGTCAAAGCGCCAGCAGAGTAAAGCGCGTGATGCGGTTATTATTTACGAAGAAGATCATGCGAACCAAAACAAGAGCCATTGGCCTAACATCACTTTTGCCGATTGCATTTAAGGGGCAGAATTCAGGTTCTGGCGTTCAGGTAAAAATGCAGAATTCAGCCGTGGTCGTTGAAATAAAAACATACAACCCAGCAGAGGTGGGTGTTTGCATAAAAGATAAGGTGGGTGAAACCATTGGATTCACTTGAAGAAAAATATAAGGCCTTGCAAGATATTCTTGTTTCATACGGAACGGTTGCTGTTGCGTTCTCTGGCGGGGTAGATTCGTGCTTGTTGCTCTATGTTGCACATCTGGTACTGGGAGACAATGCGCTTGCGCTTACGGCAATTGCTCCTATGGTTTCTACTCAAGAGCGCAATGACGCTAAGAATTTTTGTCAGCGCTACGGCATTAAGCAGGAGTTTTGCGAGCCTGAAGTTATGACGCTTGACGGGGTTCGCCACAATACACCGAACCGTTGTTATGAATGTAAGAAGGAAATTTTTACCACCTTGCTTGGCCTAGCTAATGCGCATGGAATAGATACCCTTGTCGATGGCTCTAATACGGACGATCTGGGGGATTTTCGTCCGGGTACCCGCGCTCTCAAAGAACTCAAGATAAAAAGCCCCCTGCTTGAAGCGGGATTAAGTAAAGAGAATATTCGCGCTCTTTCGCGCAAACTTGGCCTGGAGAGCGCATACAAGCAATCTAACGCCTGTCTTGCGACCCGATTTCCTTATGGGACTGGACTCACTTCCGAAAAGCTTTTGTTAGCTGAAAAGGCTGAAAAAGCCTTGGCTGATTATGGCTTTTCAAGGCTTCGCGTACGAATTCATGGCGAAATTGCGCGTATTGAAGTTCCTTTGGAAGATTTTGAACACGTGGTTAAAGACCCTCAACGCGAGAAAATAGTTTCCGCTCTTAAAGAATTGGGATTTGTTTACGTGACGCTTGATCTTTCAGGGTTTCGAAGTGGGAGCATGAACGAGACGCTTGAGAGCATGAACGACTAAATGAAACTCTCAGCGGTAACGGTGTCGGTGCGCGTCATATGAGCATGGCACTTGTGCGCGCTAATAACTAAACTTAAGTTCTCGGCGCTAGCCTAAAACAATCTTCATTTCAAAAGTCCAAAGGCTCAAAACAGTCTAAAATGCGTAAGTACATAAGCGTGAGTGCATAAGCGAAAACATGAGCGAAAATACCGTAGTGAAAATGTGTAAGTGTAATTTCTAATGATTCTGGAGGCGAAGCCCTGTGGATAGTGGTAGAGCGTTTTTGTCCGATGCTCCAACTGATAATTTCTCTGATCGTGACCCCAAGGTGCTTTGTGCCATGAGCGGTGGCGTGGATAGCTCGGTCACGGCACGTTTATTGGCGGAATCGGGCTTTGAGGTGATGGGTGTCACCATGAAGCTCTTTGACAATGACGGCATCGCGCTAGAAGAGGGAAGTAAAACCTGTTGTTCATATGATGACGCAGAAGACGCTCATAGTGTGGCGCTTTGCCTTGGATTTCCGCATCACGTTTTTAACTACAAAGCAACGTTTGACACCTGCGTAGTAAGGCGTTTTTGTGAGAGTTATTTAAACGGAGAAACGCCCAATCCTTGCATTGATTGCAACCATTTTCTGAAGTTTGAGGCTCTGCAACAACGTCGTCGTGAGCTTGAGTATGACTATGTGGCAACGGGCCATTATGCAAGGCGTATGTTCAACAAAGATACGGGTCGGTTTGAGCTTTGGCGTGGCCTTGATCCTAAAAAAGACCAGAGCTATGTTTTGTATCACCTCACTCAGGATCAGCTTGCCCACATGCTCTTTCCGCTTGGAAGCCTTTCAAAAGATAAAGTTCGCCAGCTGGCGCGCGATGCGCAATTGCGCAATGCTGAAAAGTCTGAAAGTCAAGATATTTGTTTTGTGCCCGATGGTAATTATGCAAAATTTATCGAAGAGTATTTAGGTATCACGTTAGAACCCGGTCCTATTTTTGACGAAGCGGGAAACAAATTAGGAGAGCATCAAGGCCTTGCTCGTTATACGTTAGGTCAAAGAAAGGGTCTCGGTATTGCCGCGCGCGAGCCTCTTTTTGTATTGCGCAAAGATGTTGAGGCCAATGCGCTTATTGTAGGTCCTGCTTCATCTTTAGGAGTACGTGAACTTTTTGCTGACGAAGTTAACCTTATTGCGCGTGAGGGCATTGATGAACCGCTTGCGGTTGAGGCTAAGGTTAACTATCGAGCAAAGCCACAAAAAGCAACAGCTCAGATAGTATCCGGGCGCCTCCATGTGGTTTTTGATGAGCCAATTCGTTCCGTTGCTCCTGGTCAAGCAGTGGTTCTGTATGAAGGAGACAGTGTGGTTGGCGGAGGTACGATTAAAGAGTTTTCGTGAGCGAACAACCTTTATTTAACCACTAACACCGGGCATCCAACATTGTTGCAAACGCTCTTGCTCACGCTTCCTAAGATCAAGCTTTGCAAACCGCCTAAACCGCGTGATCCCATAATGATCAAATCTGCCTGTTGTGATTGCGCCTCTTTTACGATTGCTTCTGCGGGTTGTCCTTTTATAACCTTCTGTTCGTTCTCGATGCCAGCGTCTAACAAGATGGCGCTTGCCTGTTGTGTTGCATTCGAAGCTTGCTTGGTGGCGCCAGAGCCTTCTTCAGAAGCGGAAATTACCTGGACAGATTCCAGCTTTGCTCCCTTTAAAAGATTGCTTGCATAGCGCACTGCATCAAGTGATCCTTCAGATCCATCACTTGCAATCAAGACATTGCCAAGAACAGCAAAAGAAGCAGTAGTTCCTGCGGTATCGGGCGTGCTCAGGGTGTTAGCGCCACTCCGTTCAGCGGTAGTTTCTCTACTGAGGTTTTTCTGCTCAGTAATGCGCGCTTGGTCAAGCTTTCTGTTCCGGAAATAGACAGCCCAATTTAGCCCTAAGCAAACAAGATTGAGGAAGTACACTACTAAAACCCAGTTAATATCGCCTGAGACAAATTTTGCTGAGATACCAGCAACGTATCCGGCAGTAATTAAGGCAATGAATTGCCAGCTGGTGCTTACCGCCGTTGCTGCCTTATAGCTTTTGTAGGCATTCATTGGCCAGGAAAGGCCAAAGCAAATAAGCATTGCAGCTTCGAGTATTTGTGCGGTCATGGGCGCGCGCTCCTTCTAAAACCAATTGCTTGAGTTGTTTGGTAAGGAGCATACTCTTTTTGTTTTGTTATGGAAGAGATTCTTAAATGATAAAAGCCGTTTTTACAAGATGTTCACATTGGAAAACTCATTGGAAAACTCACAGTGAAACTTATACAAAACAAAGCTCCAAGTTAAGTTCGCGAAGCAACTTCGCGAAGCAACTCTTTTGTTGGCTGAGCCGAACCCTACTGTTTTGTCGTCTTTGCAGAAGAAAGTAAGGGCGCATTTGATCGGACTGAATATGACTGGAGCAACGCCAAATTACTTCTGAGCATTTCCTAACCAAGCGCTATTAATCCGCCAAATCCTCCGGTGGCAGACAAAAGAGCAAACCAAACTACCGGAATAGACAGCGAAGGTAGCAGGTTCATGGTGGAAATTTCGCGCAACCTCAGCAGATTAATACCGGTGGCAAGAATTAAGATGCCTCCAACAATGCCAATTTCTGTCATAAGCCCGTTGCTAATAAAGGGTGCAAGAATGCTTGCGAGTAGGTAAATTCCTCCCTGCCACAAGAATAGTACTACGCCCGCGAGTGCTATTCCCATGCCGAAGGTTGAGGCTAGAACCATCGAAGAAACCAAATCAAGGGTGGCGTTGGTGAAAAGAAATGTTTCATCTCCGTAGAGCGCACTATTGATAGGTCCTATGATTGAAAGCGTGCCTACACAAAATAGCATTATCGCAGTTGAGAGCCCTTGCGCAAAATCCTTCCCGTTTTTTGAACGCTTGGCAACGGCTTTGTCAAAACGTTCTTCCAGGTTAAGCGCTGTTCCTATAACATTGCCCAACGCTAAGCTCACTATGAATAGAACCGGGAACTGACTATTGGGCATATTTTGAACAGCTGCGTTGATACCAAGGGTAACGGTAGCTATACCGAGTGCGGTAAATATTGCATCATGATATTTTGTTTTAAGCCCGCGTTTGACCAAGCCGCCAATGAGGCTTCCTACAATAATGGCGCAGGTATTTACTATCGTTCCTATCAAGGCATCTCCTTTTTTGACGCACTGATTATATCAGCTCTTTTTTGCAAAGCGTATTTTGCGCATGTGGGTTTACGTGAGTCACTCATGTTACGCGAAATATGTGGCGCGGATCGCATGAAATCAGACTGCACGAATCATATGAGTTGCGCTATTGTGAGCTGTTTAGGTTCAAGCGACGTGTATCGCACGAATTATATGGAGCGTCGTGAATCATATAGCGCTACATGTTGTGCGGCTTGCATAACACGGATTGCTCGAACCAAGCCTTAAAAATATTTGATGGTAATGTTTGACTTGGTTATGGCAAACAAAACTACAAACGAAATACCCAATGAAACTATGGACAATATTCCAATTCCAAAAATATAACTGCCCCAAGGTAGCGTGATAAGTGCCATTCCCACGCAACCAAGTGCGGTATGAACGAAGTTAATAAGGGAACTTGCGCTACCCGCGTCTTTTTCATTTTGGTTGAGCAGAATATTGGTGGTATAAGGGCGAAGCGCTGCCTCAATGAGTCCCATAAGAACGAACATGATACAGAAGCAAATGGGCGAGAGTGGCCCAACAAAAATAATGGCAACTCCTACCAGAATTCCTGCTCCCAAAAAGAGATACGTTAGGGGGCGCACCAGGATAAATTTGGAAAGTTTTAAATAAATGATGGGGCCAAGGATGCCACCGAGCGCTGCTATAGAAAAGAAGATGCCATACCATTGGGCATCAAGGAAGAAGTAATCCATATAGATGTAGGAAGCAACCGCAACATAGGCCATGAAAGGAATATTAATCATTGCTGCAACAAGCAAAAAGAGACTAAAACCTTTGTTGCTTGCAACAACTTTGAGGCGCGTGAAAGATGCAAGCAAGCTTTCGCTTACTCGGTCTTCCTTATCAAGAGTCTCTTTAAAAAAGAACGATGCAACTGAGCATATAAGCCCAATAACAGAGAGAACCCAGAAGGTCACTTCCCATTCAAAATGCTGAACAATAAACCCGCCAATTAGTGGAGCGGCAACCGGCCCTATAACGGCAATTACTTGCAAAACTGCTAAGACTTTTTCGCGTATTTCATTTCGAAAGGAATCTTTTATGAGCGCGGTTGATACGGCAGTAATGGCACCCGCGCCCAACGCTTCAATAAGGCGTGAAAAAATCAGCATTTCAATACTTACTGAAAGGGCGCAAAGCACACTTCCAATCGTGTAGCTAATCATTCCTAAAAGCAAGATTGGCTTCCTGCCGGTTTTGTCACTTAAAGGGCCAAAGATAAGCAGACCTATTGCATAGAAAAGGAAAAACCCTAAAAGGGTAATGTTCACCACTGAAGCATTGGTAGAAAATCGCTCTGTCATGCTGGGGATGGCAGGTGTATACATATCAAGCGAAAGGGGAACGATGGTATTTGCAATGGCAAGCAAAACAACCAATCCAGGTGTTTTGAGGAACGGCTGAGCCTTAATGAGCCACATGTCCTTAGGTGCTTCAGATGCCATATATCTCCACCTTTCGTTGTCTATAGTTGCCGAAAAATTACCCCATTATAAAGTGAGGTTTACTGAACAACATCTGTCTAACAATAAAGCGAAGCCAATTCTAGCACGATGCTTTCTGTAATCATGACCGCTTCCGCCTTTCGGGGTTTCTTTCTGGGTGGTGCATCTCTTCTTTCGCTCGCTGGGTCTCTTTTTGGTTGTACGCCTCTTCTTTCACACTTTTTGCCTATTTATCCACGCTTTATATCCTTTAAAAAAAGAATGATTTTTTATCCATTTTCTTGTTACGATAGACGTTGTGTTTTTCACAGAAAGATTAGATCAAGCACGAAAGGTCGATATGCCAGAGTACAACAAACTCACTCCTGAATTAATTCAGGAACTGGTGGCAGTTGTAGGAGAGAATAACTGTCATTTTGGAGAAGAAATCAGCGAAGATTACTCTCATGACGAAATGCCAATCTATGGTACTCAGATGCCAGAGATGGTTTGTTTTCCTGGTAGTACTGAAGAAGTTTCAGCCATTATGAAAATCTGTAACGACAACATTATTCCTGTTACAGTTCGTGGCGCTGGAACAGGGCTTGTGGGAGGCAGTACTCCACTTGAAGGCGGGTTAGTTCTTTGCACCATGCATATGAACAATATTCTGTCTTATGACATGAAAAACCTTACTGTTCGCATTCAGCCAGGTGTTCGCTTGTGTGATCTGGCAGCAGATGCGCTCGAGCATGGTTTGATGTATCCACCAGATCCGGGCGAGAAAACAGGTTCAGTTGGTGGCAACGTTAGCACCAATGCTGGTGGTATGCGTGCGGTTAAATATGGCACCACTCGTGACTACGTTTTAGCTATGACAACCGTTTTGCCTAATGGCGAAATCTTAGATCTTGGTCGTTCCGTAACAAAATCAAGTTCTGGATATAGCCTCTTGCACCTCATGATTGGCTCAGAAGGAACGCTTGGTGTTATCACTGAGCTTACCATGAAGCTTATTCCTAATCCTAAAGAAGATATGAGCTTCATTCTTCCTTTCGAAGATATCGAAAAGGCAATCAGCGCTGTTCCTAAGATCAAACTTGCTGGCCTTGATCCTCAGTCTATTGAGTTTATGGAGCGCGATATCGTTGATTCTTCGGCCGAATATACAGGCAACAAGGTTATTCCTACGGTAGTAAATGGTAAAGAAGCGGGCGCTTATATCCTTGTTACCCTTGATGGTAATGACGAAGATGAAATTTTCCAGCGTGCTGAAACGCTTGCAGAAATTGGTGATGAACTGGGTGCTTATGACACCTTGATGCTTCGTGATGCAGCAGACAAAGCCGCAGTATGGGCTGCGCGCAGTGCATTCCTTACGGTTATTGAAGCAGAAACTGATCTCCTTGACGAAATGGACGTTGTGGTTCCGGTTGATAAGATTGCAGAGTTCTTAAGCTACGTACACAACGTTGGCGTAAAGTACGATGTTCGCATTCGTTCCTTTGGTCATGCAGGCGATGGTAACTTGCATATTTATTGTTGCGGAAATGATATTGAGCAAGACGAATTTTTGCAACAGTCCAAGAAGGTTATGACTGAAGCTTATCAAAAATGTACTGAGCTTGGTGGTCAGGTATCAGGCGAACACGGCATTGGTCATGCAAAGAAGCATTACCTTCGTGCCTCAGTAGGGGATACCGCTCATGACATGATGGCTGGTATCAAGAAGGTCTTTGATCCTAACTTTATTCTTAACCCAGGTAAAGTTTGTAGCTAATTAGCTTTATCAGCTCGCTCTTGCAACTAGCTTTAACAGTTATCTCTAACAGATTATTTTTGACGGGCGCATTTCCATATGCGCCCGCTTTGTTTTGCTTGCGTTGTTCTAGGTGATTGAAAGTTCGTGCTAAAACAAAATAGGCTCTAAAATCGCTTTATATAAAGCTCTATAACACAAATAGTATTGCCTCATTAAGCTCTGGTTAATCTAGCTTTTAAACCCTCGTAAATAGTTTGCTTGCTTTGTAAAGTTGTAGTTAAGCCTAAAGGCGTAGCACGCTCTTCCAATATAACCATGTAAGAGTTGTAGTTTGCTTAGTGTAGGTACGAGCACCTTGGCTTATATACTTGCGCTTTAAATCATGAGAAAGACAAATCGTGAGAGCGATGTTGCTTCATGCTTAGGGTAAGTATGATCGAATTTGGAGCTTAAGTCTCTTTTAAAAAATATAAAAGCCCATCCATAAGATAGGTAACCTGTAAGTGCACATAATAAAAGAGAGGAAGCTTTCGCTTCCTCTCTTCCGGAATCTGACCAAGTTTTACCTTGGCTAAAAGCTCTACTAAAAGAACTAGTCGAGAGCACTACCTGCAAGCCAGGTCTTGTACTCAAGATGACCGTTGTGGTCTTCAATACCCTTAGCAATAGTGATGCGCTGTACAGTAGGTGCGCCTTCCTCGAGCCACATAGCGCGGCAGTCGCGATAAAGAAGCTCGGTAGGACCATAAGGAGAATCCTCAAAGTAGCCGTCGCCACCGAAGATCTCGAGCATTTCGTCAGATACAAGACGAACAGTGTCGATTGAGAAAAGCTTACAAATAGCAGCTTTTTCTGCAATGTACTCGCCCATTGGATCATCATCATAGTCATCGCAGAAGTCGATGATGGTACAACGGAGAGCATGAAGCATCATCTGCATGTTAGCAAGCTTAACGCGGATAGCCTGACGTTTGATGATTGGCTTACCGAAGGTAACGCGGTCGCGAGCACGAGCGATAGACATCTCGAACATACGCTGAGCAATACCGAGGTTAGAAGTAGCAATGTGTACACGAGATACAGCGAGGGAGTGCATAGCAACCTTCATGCCTTCGCCACGCTGGCCAAGCATAAATTCTGGCTTGATCTCAACATTGGTGAACTTAAGACCAGTATGGCCTGAACCACGGCAACCCATCATGTGAGGCATTGGAACGAGTTCGAAGCCAGGGAGGCTCATGTCAACAAAGAAAGCAGAGAGACGCTCGTCGCCTTGTTTGTCAGGGTCAGTTACGCAGATTACGTAAGAGAACTGTGAGCAGTCAGTGTGAGAGATGAGCCATTTCTCACCATTGAGTACCCAAACACCCTTTTCTTCGTTCCATACTGCAGTGGAGTGCAAGTCAGCACCAGTACCACCAGTCTTCTCAGTAAGAGCGAAGTTGGTGAAGATTGACTTGTCCTGGAACATTGGCATGTACTTTGCCTTAACCTCTGGAGTACCAAAGTCGTCAAGGATGCGCCAGTTCAAGTCAGATGCATAGTGCATATGCATACGCATACCCGAAGGACCACGAGAGAACTCTTCCTGAACCTGAAGAATTTCCTTCTCGTTGAGGCCCCATCCACCGTACTCTACAGGGAGAGAGTAACGATAAATGTCGTTCTCGATGTTGGACTGATAGAACTTCTCTGGGAAAGAATTGGTTACTTCGATTTCCTTTTGCCACTCAGTGTAAGGACCTTCGACCATGTCGCGTACCTTTTTGAGGTAAGCTTTAAACTGCTCGTCGGTAATAGTTGCATTCGGATTCATAAACCCTCCTAATCGGTTTCTGATATGAGGCCAGTTATTTGACCTTCTTACCCTTATGCGGCAGATTCCGGATTTTCCGCTTGCTGAAAGTGTAGCATTGCGTTCTTATGTACTGTCCAATAGGTAATTACCGAGTTAAAAACGGTTTTCCATAGGCCTGATCTATCGATTGACCGTTCGCGTGCAATTCATGAATTCATTAGGCAAAGTCTAATAGCTTTACTAAATGATTCAGTTAGATTTTTCTATCGTTTTTAGCTTCGTTGTGCGCCTTAAAATTTCCCCTATAAATTAGTAATAGAAACAATAAGAGCGAAACAAGCATCGATAGAATAAGCCTATCGATAATACCTATAACTTGCGAAAATAACCTATTGGACACTTTTCTTATAGAACCTCAAACTTTATTCAGCAGAAAGTCCGAATTCTGGCATGTTGTGTGCTAGAACCGTGTTCGCCGATATGGGTAGCGGCGAGGAGTAGGAGAAGACTATGGATTTTAGCTTTACCGAAGATCAGGAGCTAATGATTGACAGCATTAAAGAATTTGCTGCCACTTATTTTACTGATGAAGCTGTAAGAGAGATGTACGAAGTACATCACGGTGTTCCTGATGAGGTTCAGGACGCATATCGCGACCTCGGTTTTGCTTTTATGGGTTTGCCAGAGGAAATCGGCGGTATTCCAGCTGACCGTTTCACTCTTGGTATTTTGACCGAAACACTTTATCGTGCAACTGGTTGCATGACTCCATTCATGACTGGTATGTTGGCAGCTTATGACGTTGCCGAATTTGGTACTCCAGAGCAGTGCCAGCTCATTGTTGATCACTATGAGAAGTCAGGTCGCAGCTTTGCTGCTATGTGTCTTTCTGAGCCAGGCGCTGGTTCTGACAACATGGGTATGACTACCATCACCAAGAAGCAGGATGATGGCACTTATGTTTTGAGTGGTCAGAAGACTTGGGTTACCAATGGTGCTGTAGTTCCTTATTTGGTAGTTATCGCAAAAGACGAAGATCCAGCTCGTGAAAACAAGAGCATGTCACTTTGGCTTATCAAATCTGACACCCCAGGCGTTTCAACCGCTGCTCTTACCAAGCTTGGTCAGCAGACTGTTCCTTTCGTTGATGTTTTCTTTGACGACGTTGTTCTTACTGAAGAAAATCGTCTTGGTGCAAAAGGCGAAGGTTGGTTGCTTCTTATGAAGAACTTTGAGTTCGAGCGTTGCCTCGTTGTTGCTCAGGGTCTTGGTCTTGCAGAAGCTGCACTCGACGATGCAATTGATTACGCACTCGATCGTATTGCTTTCGGTAAGCCAATTGCTGACAATCCTCGTGTACAGGACCTCATCACTGATTCAAAGCGCACCATTCTTTATACGCGCATGATGCTTTATTTATGCCTCTGGATGCTTGACAACGGTAAGTCCTGCAACGCTGAGGTAGCAATGCTCAAGTCTGAGTCTACTAAGACTTGCTTGAAGGTTGCAGATAACGCAATCGAAATCTTTGGTGGCCTTGGCTACACCGAGGAAGTTCGCGTTGGTCGCATTTGGAAAGACCTCCGTGGTAATGCTCTCGCTGGTGGTACTTGTGAGGTTATGGATTACATTGCTGGCCGTTCAATTGTTGCTAAATACCGCGCACGTAAAGGCTAAATGTTTTTTGAGCATCGTCTGTAATATGTTTTGCAGACGATGCGTCAGTTTTCGTTCAATCTCAAATTTGTAGGTAATACAAACGAGAATAGGAGCAAGAAAGTTATGAAAATTGTTGTTGCTGTAAAGGTGGTTCCAGACGACCAGGACATTTTTGTTTCTGCTGATCGTACCTTGGACTATTCAAAGGCTAAACCAAAGGTTTCTGAGTACGACAAGAATGCTATTGAAGCTGCAGCTCAGCTCGCTGCTGCTAACGATGGTACTTCTGTAGTAGCTGTTAGCGCTGCTACTACTAAGTGCAACGATAACAAAGCTAAGCAAGAGCTTCTCGCACGTGGCGTTGACGAGCTCTTCATGGTTGCAGACGATGCACTCGAAACCGCTGACTCTTATGCTACCGCTCAGGTACTCAAGGGTCTTGTTGATGCAAACGCTTCTGATTATGACCTCATCATCTGCGGTGACGGTTCTGCAGACTTCTATGCAGGTCAGGTAAACATTCAGCTCGCTGCTGCACTTGGCGTTCCAACCATCAACGCTGTTACCTCTATCGCTGTTGAGGGCGACAAAGTTGTTGTAGAGCGTACTCTTGACAACGAAGTTGAAGAAATCGAAGTTCCTCTTCCTGCAGTTATTTCAGTTTCTCCTGAGGTTGCTGAGCCTCGCATCCCTGGTATGCGTGACATCCTTGCAGCTAAGAAGAAGCCACAGGACGTAGCTGAGGGCGCTTCTGTAGATGCTAAGGTTGCAGTTGAGGACATTAAAGCTCCTGAGCTTGCTCCTCGTAAGATGCAGATCTTCGAAGAGGGCGACATCGACGCATTTGCTGCTGCTGTTGCTGAAGCAATTAAATAAAGAGAAGGCGGTATTAAAGAATGAAAGCATTAGTATTAGCAGAAACTATTGATGGTCAGAAGGCTCTTTGCGCTGGTGCTCGCACTATCGCTGACGAAGTAGCTTTGGCTGTTGTAAAAGGTGCACCTGAGACTGGTGTTGCTGATAAGGCATATGATATTGAGCTTCCTGCAGGTGAGCCTGTAGAGAACGCTGTTGCAGGTGTAAAAGCTGCATATGATGCTGCTGCTCCTGACGTAGTATTGGTTGAGCCAACCCCTCGTAATAAGATCCTTGCTGGTCTTTTGGCTGCTCAGCTTGGCACTTCTGTAGTTTCTGACATCACCGCTATTGATGGTGACACCGTTACTACCATGTACTTTGGTGGTTTGGCAGAAAGCAAGCAGAAGGCTTCTGCAGCAAAGATTTACACCGTTGCTGCTACTTGCTTTGACGCTACTGAGGCAACTGGTTCTGATGCAGTTGAGGCTATCGCTTATACTGCACCTGCAAAACCACTCGTTCTTCGTGGCACCAAAGAAGTACCTCAGCAGGGTGCTGACCTTACCAAGTGCGACGTAGTTGTTGGCGCTGGCCGTGGTTTCGCTGAGGAAGCTGACCTCCAGATGGCTCGCGACTTGGCTGCAAAAGTTGGTGGCGAACTCGGTTGCTCACGTCCTCTCGCAGAGAACGTAACCTGGATGCCTCGTAACCTCTACATTGGTGTTTCTGGTCTCCAGCTTGCACCTAAGGCTTACATCGCTTTGGGTATTTCTGGTCAGATGCAGCACATGGTTGGTGTTACTGGCGCAGACGCTGTTATCGCAGTTAACAAGGATGCAAATGCACCTATCTTCAAGCAGTGCGACTACGGTATCGTTGGCGATATCTACAAAGTAATCCCTGCTTTGATCGAAAAACTCTAAGTTGTTTTTTAAAGAGCGCAGTGTCTAACTGCGCTCTTATTTTTAGTAACTCTCTGAAAGGAAAAGCATGTCTGATTTTGACGCGATTGTCGTTGGTGGTGGTTTAGCAGGTTCTGTTGCTGCTTACACCTTAGCGTCTGCCGAAAAGTCAGTTCTTGTTGTTGAGCGTGGTAATTACTGCGGCGCAAAGAACATGACTGGTGGTCGAATTTACACCCATTCGCTCGCAAAGATCTTTCCTGATTATCAGGATGCTCCTTTGCAACGTAAGGTGACCCATGAGCGTATTTCTCTTATGTCTCCTGATTCAAACTTCACCATTGACTATTCAGCACGTGAACTTGAAGAAGCTGGCAATGAGTCTTATACCGTTTTGCGTGGACCATTTGACCAATGGGTTGCAGAAAAGGCTGAAGACGCTGGCGCAGAGTACATCTGTGGCATTGCGGTAGAAGATCTTATGATCGAAAACGGCAAGGTTTGTGGCGTTATTGCTGGTGAAGACGAAATTACCGCTGATGTTGTAATTCTTGCAGACGGCGTTAATTCACTTCTTACTTCAAAAGCTGGTCTTTCTAAGAAGGCTCCTGCAATTCATCAGGTTGCCGTTGGTGCAAAAGAAACCATCGAGCTTCCTGCTGACGTTATTGAAAGCCGTTTCTTGTGCAATCCTGGCGAAGGTGCTTCTTGGTTGTTCGCAGGTGACTGCTCTAACGGCATCATCGGTGGCGCTTTTGTTTATGCAAACGAAGAATCCGTCTCTGTTGGTATCGTTGCAACCATGAGCGAAGTTCTTAAGCAGGATATCCCGGTATATCAGATGCTTGAAAATTTCAAGAACCGTCCAGAGATTAAGCCTTTAATTGCTGGTGGTAAGCTTGTTGAGTATTCTGGACATGTTGTTCCAGAAGGTGGCATTCATATGATGCCTGAGATCGTTGGCGACGGCGTTTTGGTTGCTGGCGACGCTGCAATGCTTTGTATGAACCTTGGCTATACGGTTCGCGGTATGGACTTGGCTGTTGCTTCTGGTGATATTGCCGCTAAGGCTGCTATCAAGGCTCTCGATGCTGGCGATACTTCTAAGGCTGGCTTGGCTAATTACAAGACCATGCTTGATAGCTCATTTATCATGCGCGACATGAAGATGTATGCTGAAGCACCTGAATTCCTCGAGAATTGCCCTGGCATGTTCCGTGGTTATCCTGAGATGATTCGCGACATCATGACTCCACTCTTCAAGGTTGACGGTGAAGCTCGTGAGCACGTTAAGAATCTTGCTATGCCTCAGGTTAAGAAGCAAGGCTTGTTCAAGCTTGCTAAGGTGGCTATGAAGGGAGTGAAAACTCTATGATCGATATTACAGTTAATGTTGACGAGAAGCTTTCTATCAATAAATTTAATGTTGACGAAGAGTGCCCACACATTGTTATCAAAGAGGGCGTTAAAGCTTCTGATCCAGAATTTCATAAGCTTGTTATGTGTTGCCCAGCTGCTCTTTACAAGATGCCAGCAGAAGGTGACGAGCCAATTTTTGACTATGCTGGTTGCCTCGAATGTGGTACGTGTCGCATGATTTGCGGTGAAACTATTCTTGAGAAGTGGCAATATCCTCAGCCTACCATGGGCGTGGAATATCGCTTCGGCTAGGATTTTCTCAGTAAATCTTGACAATTTATACATATTTACAGCCTTTGGCGAACTTGTTTATACAGGTTCGCCAAATTTTTTCTATAGAACAACATTTAAATTATTGTTTTACGCTATAATTTCCTCCAGCTTAAGCAAATGAGCAGGGGTTATGAAGAATGAATTTATCGCAATTATATTATTTTCGTAAATTAGCTGAACTACAGCATTACACTCGTTCAGCTAAGGAGCTTTTTATTACACAGCCAACACTTTCTGGCTCTATTTCTTCATTGGAACAAGAACTGGGGGTTTCCTTGTTTCAAAAAACAGGCAGAAATGTTGAGCTTACCAAATACGGAGCTGAATTTTTGACCTACGTCAACGCTGCTTTAGAGCAGCTTGATAAGGGCGTCGCAATCATGAAGGGGTATTCGGGGGAGAGCGATGGTGGCACCATAGATCTTGGTTGTATCATCACTGTCCAAACAGACTACGTTCCTCAGCTTTTGTATACCTATCGAGAAGAGGGTGATCATGAATGCGAATTCAATATCACCCAAAAGCGTTCTCAGTTTTTGCTCGATGGGCTACTTAACGGCGAATATGATGTGGTATTCGCCGCTAGAGACAATCTTTCAGATGAAATTGTCTATGTTCCGGTAGTTGCAGAGGAATTTATTGTTGCTATGAGTGAAAAGTCTCCTTTGGCAAAGAAGGATTTCATTGTGCCGGAAGATCTTGTGAATAGTACTCTTATTTCGTACCGCGAAGAAATTCCTCTTGGAAAATCAGTGAAAAAATTACTTGATAGCTTAGGTGTTGAAAACGTTAAGTACGCATTTGATGATGAATCAATCCTTGCTGGTTTTGCTGCTAATGGTGTTGATGTTGCTCTTATGGTTGATACCTTCTTTTTGCGCAACGTTAAGGGTATGATTTTGAAGCCTTTCTATAACAACAGCATTGAGAAGAAAAAGTTTTATCATTCAATTTGTATGGCATATAGCAACAAGCGATATCATCCATACTGCGTAGATCACTTCATTGAGTTTGTTAGCAAGCGCCAGATTGATATGAGTGATCCTTCAAAGATTTTCTTTGACTAATTGTAATTTGCGTAAAGAAAATACTCTAAAAGAAAACAGCTTTTTTAGACAAAAAAGCTGTTTTCTTTTTATGGAAGCATACCCATTTTCGATATTTAGATTGTCTTTATAAAACATGCTTTACAATTAGTGTTTATGATTATTCAACTAGAACATATCTCCAAATCATTTGGTGTGCGTACACTTTTTTCTGATGTTTCATTTAAATTAGAAAACCATGACCGGCTTGCTTTGGTTGGTCCTAATGGTGCGGGAAAAACTACGCTCTTAAACATTATTTCAGGCGAAGAAGACGCAGATGAGGGTCGTATTCTTCTTGCACGTGGTTGCCAAATTGGCTATTTAGAGCAAGAAGCAATTGAGATGGGCGAAGCTCCTATTTTTGAGGAGGTTTTGTCTGCACAAGAAGAAATTTGTAGGCAAGAAGAACGCCTGCGCGCTTTGGAAGAATCTCTTGGAGACAACCCTGATGAAAAGCAACTTGCGGCCTATGGTAGAGCGCGTGATATGTATGAGTCCATGGGTGGTTATTCCATTGAGGCCCGTGTTCGTTCGGTTCTCTTTGGTCTTGGATTTGGCGAAGAGGATATGGGACGCCTTACTACGGAATTTTCTGGTGGATGGCAAATGCGCATTGCGCTTGCAAAGCTTTTGGTAAGAAATCCTGAAGTGCTTTTATTGGACGAACCAACTAACCACCTTGACCTTGAAAGCGTAAAGTGGCTTGAGAGCTTTTTGAGGGGATATCAGGGAAGTGTCATTGTAGTAAGTCATGACCGTGCCTTTTTGGACAACATGGTAGACAGAGTTGCAGAAATAGACAATGAACAGGTAAAACTCTATAAGGGAAACTATTCTGCCTATCTTAAACAAAGAGAAGAATATCTTGCTCTTTTAAGAGAAAAAGCTGCTAAGCAGGCAGAAGAAATTGCTCATATGGAGGCGTTCATTGAGCGTTTTCGTTATAAAGCAACCAAGGCAAAGCAGGTTCAAGACAGGGTAAGAAAACTCGAAAAAATTGAACGCATCAAAATCCCTGAAGAAAAAAAGACGGTTCATTTTAACTTTCAACAGCCTGAACGTACGGGCGATTTGGTTGTCAAAGTTGAAGATGTGGTAAAAAAGTTTGGCCCTAAGACCGTCTACGATGGACTAAATTTGTCATTTTACCGGGGAGAAAAAATTGCTCTGGTAGGACCTAATGGTGCAGGTAAATCAACGCTTTTAAAAATGATTGCGGGCGTTCTTTCGCCTGATGAAGGATCCATTACCTACGGAACAAAAGTAAGCAAGACCTATTTTGCCCAGCATCAGCTTGAAGAATTAACGCCGACCAATACGGTGTTTCAAGAGTTAGATAGCGTAGCTCCGGGATGGAGTATTTCTCAAGTGAGAACGTTGTTGGGTTCATTTTTGTTTAGCTCAGATGATGTTGATAAGAAGGTTTCGGTTCTCTCAGGAGGAGAAAAATGTCGTTTAGCGTTGGCAAAGATGCTTGTTGCGCCTCGGCCTTTGCTCTGCCTGGACGAGCCAACCAACCATCTTGATATAGCAAGTGCTGATATTTTGGAACAAGCGCTTTCTCAATTCGAAGGAACAATTGTGCTTATTACGCATGATAGGCATCTCATTTCTTCGGTAGCTAATAGGATCATAGAGATAAAACCCAATTCGGTGAAATCGTTTGATGGGGACTATGATTACTATTTATTCAAGAGCGAACAGATTGAATTTGAAAACCAACTAGAGCAGGAAAAGCAAAATCAAACGGCTAATGAGCAACAAAATCCTGCTCAAAGCGAATCAAACAAACAAAACGGATCAGCACCTAAACAAAAAAAGCAAAGCGGATCAGCGCCCAAATCAAAAGAGCAAAAACGCCGAGAAGCTCAGTTGAGAAACCGTGTATATGCTGCTCTTAAGAATCAGCGAAAAAGGATAGCTGAGCTTGAAGTACTCATTGAAAAAGAGACAAACAGGCTCAATGAGATAGTTGAGCTTTTGTCTGACCCTACGTTTTATACCAAAGAAGATTCATCAAGCGATGTAATTCGTGAGCATGCGGAATTAAAAAAGTCTTTGTCAGCTCATGAGGAAGAGTGGATGCTTCTTTCTGAGGAGATTGAAGAAGAGGTTCGCAAACAGCAGGAAGCTACGGTAAAGGAAATGAAGTGACAGAAGAAACAAAAAAAGATTTATCCTTACATGTTGTTTTGTTCGAGCCAGAAATCCCTCAAAATGCGGGGAATATTGCAAGAACCTGCGCCTGTTGTGGTGCCACGCTTCATTTGGTTGAGCCTATGGGCTTTCGTCTGACGCAAAAAAATCTGACGCGTGCTGGCCTTGATTACTGGGATAAAGTTGAAATTGTTCGTCATTCTTGCACCCAGGCTTTTTTAGAAGAATACGCAGATAAGCAACTCGTATTTTTTACCGGTCAGTCAGAAAACAATTTTTACGATAGAGAAATTTCTGGAGAAGTTTATCTTATTTTTGGGCGCGAGAGCAGAGGTATTGATCCTGAGATCCTTGATCAATATAAAGATCAATGCGTCCGTGTGCCTATGAGAGAGTCGCTTCGATCATTAAATCTTGCAAATACGGTGGCAATTGGTGTGTATGAAGTGCTGAGACAGAATAGTTTTGTAGGACTTATTTAGGGTAGGGAGTTATAAGGTGGCAAGCTTGTATGGTTCAACCTCAAACTATCAAATTGTAGTAACAGTATGTACTATCCTGGCATTTATTCCAGCTATCATTCTTCACGAAGTTGCCCACGGCTTTATTGCCTATAAACTTGGAGATACCACGGCAAAATCTCAGGGAAGATTGAGCTTGAATCCTCTTCGTCATGTAGATCCGTTTGGTACGGTTATTCTGCCTATTATGCTTTTGTTTGTTGGCGGTCCGGTGTTTGGTTATGCCAAGCCCGTTCCCTATAACCCCAGCAATTTTAAAAACAAGAGGCAGGGTGAACTGTTGGTTGGGCTTGCTGGTCCTCTTGCAAACTTAGTTATGGCTCTTATTGGTGCGGTGATATTTAGCATTATGGGCTCGGCTTTGGGGACGGTAGGTAATTCTATCAACAGCGCTACCATGGTTTATTACACTATTTATGCGGTATTTTTGCCTCAGTTTATTCTGATCAATCTATACCTGATGTTCTTTAACTTAATTCCCATTCCACCATTGGATGGATCTTCCATTATCGGCTTTCTGTTGCCAGAAAGATTCCTTCTGCAGTATTACAAGGTTCAGCAGTATGCCTTGCCAATTTTCTTGATTATCTTATTTGTTGTTCCTTATTTTCTGCAGGTGGATATCATTGGATGGTACTTAAAAGCAACGGCAGGTAACCTTGGTGCGCTATTGATGTCGTTTTAGCGTCCAGACGAAGAAACGATTAATTTCGGCCGAAAGAGCCAGATTTGTTAAGGTGATGGCTAACTGGATGAAAATCGTGACCTAATCAGGGCTAGTCGTTCACTCGTTGTGATCAAATCACGCTTGGATGTCAAAAACGCTTTGAACTAAGAAGAAGTGGTCGAAGAGATTTGCTAGGGTAGTAACTAGTTGTTTAGAGTATTGTTCGAAAGTAGATAGTTATTCAAAAAGAGATAGGTATAAAACGTAAGTGTCATATCGTGTTCGCATAGAAAGTTTCGAAGGCCCCTTTGATCTATTACTATATTTGGTTAATAGGCAAAAGGTTGATATCGGCTCAATTTCTATTACTGAAATCACCGATCAGTATCTTGCTGAAGTTGAGCGCATGTCCAAGGTTGATCTTGATGTTGCGAGTGACTTTTTGTTGGTAGCGGCAACGCTTCTTGAGATAAAAGCTGCCAGCCTTATTGCGTCAAATGATGACGAAGAACTTGAAGAATACGAAGATCTTTCTCCTTATGAAATGCGCGACATGTTGGTTGCTCATTTGTTTGAATATAAGAAATTCAAAAATGCAGCAAGTGCGTTGCAGATGCGTTTTGAGTCAGAGCAAAGAATGCACACACGTCCCTTTGGCCCTGATCGAAGCTTTTTGACTATCATGCCTGATTATCTTAAAGGGGTAAAACTAGAAAAGCTTGGCGCTCTTTGTGCAAGCGTATTTGCGCGACAAGATATCTTTCTTTTGGAGTCAGAGCATATTGCTGCAAAAGTTATTCCGGTAGAAGAGCAGATCGAGATGTTATATGGTCGCCTCAAAAGCGAAAAGACTCTGCATTTTTCGGACGTGGTACGCGAGGATGCGCCTCCAGAGATAATCGTGGTAACGTTTTTGGCAACGTTGGAGTTATATAAGCGTTCAATGATAACGGTTGAGCAAAATGAGCTCTTTGGTGATATTGTCCTAACATTTCTCGAAGGTTCTCCTGAGCTAATCCTTCAAGATGAGACTTTCGATTCCGTTGAAGAATAGGTGAAAAATGAGCGAAGCAGAAGCAAACGCAAGCCAGAGCCATGGCCTTGATAGTGGGGATGCCGAAGAAGTATCTAATGTTCGTACCCAAAATGGCTACGGCTTAAATAATGGTGAACTCGCTGAAACACAAGAAGAAGGTAATGATCTGGACTCCGCTCTTGAAGATGCCGAGCCTGGAGAGGTGTCTGAGCACGATAATGAAGCCGAAGCGATGCCCGAGGACATCAACAGCAACCGGGAATTTAGTAACGATGATTCCATGGAAGCGCCTAAGAGCGTCCTGCAAGCGCAAGGCTTTGGCTTTAACGACCAGCAACTCAAAGGAGCCCTTGAGGCGTTGCTTTTTGTAACCGATGAGCCTGTTAATGTGCTTACCTTAGCTGATGTTTTGCAGATTGACCCTGCTAAAGTAGAAGAAATACTCGTAGCCCTGCAAGAAGAATTGCTCAGCGCGAATCGCGGAATACAGTTGCGTGAAGTTGCGGGCGGATGGCGTTTGGTAACTCATCCTATTTATCATGAACTCATAGAATCATATGTTGCATCGTGGGATACCAGAAAGCTGAGCCAAGCAGCGCTTGAGACGCTTGCTATTATTGCTTACTGCCAGCCGGTAACACGCAATGAAATCTCATCAATTCGTGGCGTAAGTTCAGATAGTTCGGTTAATTCACTTATGGAAAAAGGCCTTCTGCGTGAAGCAGGCGTGCAAGACGCACCCGGAAATCCCGTGTTGTATGCAACCAGCAAGGCGTTCCTTGAAAAGTTTGGGCTTAAAAACACTTCCGAACTCCCGCCCCTTGAAAGCTTTGCTCCTGATGAAGAAACAAAGGCGCTTATTGCAGAACGCTTGCGCGTGGTAAAAATCTCCACCGAAGGAGCCGAAGGAGCTACGGGGGCTGGAGAGATTGAAGGCGCTAGAGGAACTGAAGGAGCTGTGGGGGCCGAAGGAGTCGTGGGGACTGAAGGGGCCGAAAGAATCGAAGGCACCGGAGGAATACCTTCGCCTGATAAGGCTGGCGAAGGCGCATCACAGAGCGCTCTTGAATTTGGACAGAGCGAATCTGCCGAACATTCGGATGCAGTACAGCAAGCAATGCGCTCGGTAATGGCTGATGCCCTGGCATCTTCCGCGGGTGTGGTTGACAAGATTGACTTTGATAATCTTGTTTTTGAGGAAGACTAGGTATGAGCGCCGACAAAGAGCCAATGCGCTTGCAAAAATATCTTGCGCGCTCAGGCGTTGCAAGTAGGCGCGCAAGTGAGGCTATTATCTTGGATGGTCGCGTTTGTGTTAATGGGGCAGTGGTTAACGAATTAGGCACAAAAGTCTGTTCTGATGTTGACGTTGTTACGGTTGACGGAAAGGTTGTTCGTCCTGATTCAAGCCCGGTAGTTTTGATGCTAAACAAGCCCAAGGGTTACCTAACTTCTATGAGCGACCCGTTTTCGCGTCCGTGTGTCTCTGATCTTATTCCGGTAGATGATTATCCGGGCATTTTTCCTGTTGGGCGCCTTGATTTTGATACGAGTGGCTTATTGCTTTTCACAACTGACGGTCAGCTGGGAAACAAGCTTTTGCATCCGCGCGAGCATGTGGATAAAACCTATGAAGCGCTTGTTGAAGGCCAAATCACACCCGAGGCGCTTTCAAAACTTCAAAAGGGTGTTCTTCTAGAAGACGGCATGACGCATCCTGCCAAAGCATCCATCCTAAAAAAGGGCAAAAAGACAACCTTGGTTTCTCTTACAATTCACGAAGGACGCAAGCGACAAGTAAAGCGCATGGCTCAAGCAGTTGGGCATCCGGTAAAAGAGCTGAAGAGGGTATCATTTGGGCCACTTCAGTTAGGTGATTTAAAGCAGGGAAAATATCGAGAATTAACAGATAAAGAATATCGTATGCTCTATGATGCCAAGTCTTTCTCAACAATAGGCTAGAATGAAACAAAGATCTGAAAGAGCTTGAGTTTTAAAGCAAAAAGAGGAATAAGAAATATATGGAAACGCAGTTTCGTTCGGTGGTAGTTATAGGATTTGGTTTGATTGGCGCTTCGTTTGCAGGCGCTTATCATCGTGCCTATCCTAATGCAAGCCTTACCGGCGTAGATACGGTTTCCGAAGCGCTTGAAGAAGGCTTGTCGCGGGGCTGGATTCAACAGGCTTGTTCGCCTGATGATGACAATCTAGCTGACGTGATTTCTCAGGCTGATTTAATTGTGATAGCCACGCCCGTATCTGCCATTGCTACCTATTTTGAGCTCATTGCTCAAACGGGTTATCAAGGTGTTATTACTGACACCTGTTCAACTAAAGCGCTCATCGTAGAACAAGCTCAAAAAATTCTTACCTATCCCAATAATTATCTTCCGGGACATCCTATGGCCGGTTCAGAAAAGAGTGGCATCAGCGGATCAAGCGAAGATTTGTTTGAGGGTGCCCACTGGGTTTTATGCCCTGATGAGAACACTCCTGCAGAACATTTTGCAGCCTTGCATGACATGCTTACTCATTTGGGCGCGCGCGTGGTTTCTCTTTCGCGCGAAACTCATGATGAGGCGGTGGCAATTGTTAGCCATGTTCCGCATTTTGTAGCCTCTTCTTTAGTTGAATTGGCCGTTCGTCATGCGGGGGATCAGGAAGCGCTGTTCAGGCTTGCTGCCGGTGGCTTCAAAGATTCAACGCGTATAGCAGCAGGATCCCCGGCGCTTTGGAGTGGTATTGCTTTTGACAATGCTCATGCTATAGCAGAAGGGCTCAAAGAAATTCAGGGCATTCTTGCGGAATTTTCCAATGCGCTCGAAAAAAATGACAAAGACGAATTTGTTCGCTTGCTTGATAGAGCAGCTAAGGCACGTCGTTCTCTGCCAGCCAAATGGGTTCCTGCAACAGAGGATTTGCTTGAGGTTCGCATTCCGCTCACTGACCGCAAGGGAATCATCGCAGAAGTTACTACTATAGCAAGTCAGGTTGGTTGCAATATTCAATCAATCGATATTGACCATATCACTTCTTCAAGTGCTGTTTTAATCTTAGTTTTGACCGATGAGGGAGACATCGGAAAACTCTCAACTTCGTTACTCAAAGCAGGATTTAGCATATCGTTTAATCCACTTTTCGCAAAGGAGACCAATCATGGATAATGAAACCACTACTTCTCGTATTAATCCTCTACGAGGTGCTCTTGACGGCGCAACAGTGGTGCCAGGCGATAAATCTATTTCGCATCGTGCGGTTTTATTTTCAGCCATGGCAGAAGGTACTTCGCGTCTTACTGGCGTGCTTGATTCTGCCGACGTGCGTGCCTCTATTGCTGCAGTTGAAGCATTAGGCGCTAAAGTTTCTTTCGAACGTCAGATCGATGGCTCTTTGACTGGCGGAATTACCGGTTGGGGTGCTGAAGGTCCAACACAGCCAGACAAGCCTATTGATTGCGCTAATTCTGGTACAACAGCGCGTTTATTGATGGGTATTTTGGCTCCTTGGAATATTCGCGTTGAGATTACCGGAGATGAATCGCTCACTAAGCGCCCTATGCGACGCATCATTGCGCCTCTTATGAAGATGGGCGCTCGTTTTGAGCCTGATGCCAAAGAGAATCTCCCGGTAACTGAAATTGGCAATCCTAACCTTAAAGCCATAACGTACGACTCACCTATGGCTTCGGCACAGCTCAAGACCGCAGTGTTGCTTGCTGGTCTTTCAGCAAAAGGTACTACCACTATCAACGAGCCTGCTATTTCTAGAAACCACACAGAGCTTATTTTGCCTCAGTATGGCGTAGAGGTAGGCTCTGCTTTTCGTCAGGCAAGCGTGAAAGGCCCAGTTACCCTTTCGGCTACTGAGATAAATGTCCCCGGTGATCCTTCTTCTGCTGCCTTTTTGATCTGTGCTGCGCTTTTGAAAAAGGGCAGTTCCATCCAGATTGAAAATGTCAGCCTCAACCCAGGACGCGTTGGCTTTATTCGTACGCTTGAGCGCATGGGTGCTTCGGTTGAAGTTCGCCATATTGGATCTGAAGGAAAAGAACCATACGGTGTTATCGAAGCTTCATATACACCAGCGTTGCGTGGATGTGAGATCCCCAGCCAGCATATTGCAAGCGAAATTGACGAAATTCCTGTCTTGTCACTGGTTGCAGCTTTTGCTTCAGGTATGACGGTATTTAGGCAGGTCAGCGAACTTACCAAGAAGGAATCCAACAGGCTTGACGCTATTATCGAAGGCCTTGGCATGCTGGGCGTAAACGCTTGGACTGAAAACGATGACCTCTATATTGAAGGTCAGCCTCAATTAGAAATTCCTGACGGACTTGTTTTTGATTCGCGCAAAGACCACCGTCTTGCAATGACCTGGGCTTTGGTTGGTCTTTGCAAAGATAAGCCGGTTGATGTTATCAACTTTGACTCCGTAAAAGTGAGCTTCCCACAGTTCCTTGCAAGTCTAGAGAAGCTTGTTCACTAGGAAAACGTAAGGAGAAAGCGATAGCTTATGATTATTGCAATCGATGGTCCATCAGGAGCAGGTAAGTCTACCATCGCAAAAGCGGTGGCGAAAAAGATAGGCTTTTCATGCCTTGATACAGGGGCAATGTATCGCGCTATAGCATATGTGGCGCTCAAGGATGGCGTTTCGCTTGATGATGCTGGTGCCCTTGGTAGCCTTGCCCAAACTCATAAGATTTCATTCGGTCACTGCGCGGGAGACCCCGTTCCCCGTGCGGTATATATTGATGGAGAAGACATTACCAACAGCATCAGAACGGCTGAAATTGACAAGGCGGTATCTCCCGTTTCTGCTACTCCTCAGGTGCGCGAAGCACTGGTAGCTCAACAGCAGGCTATTGGTTCTGAAGGCAACTATGTTGTTGAGGGAAGAGACATTGGAACGGTTGTCTTTCCTGAAGCCGAATTGAAGATTTTCCTTACCGCATCTTCAGAAGAGCGTGCCCATCGTCGTGTTCGCCAAAATGTGGATCGCGGGGTAGGTTCTATCGATTATGACGAAGTGCTTGCCGATATCATAAGGCGCGACGAGGTAGATTCTAACCGCGAAGCTTCGCCTTTAAAACCTGCCGAAGATTCTATCCATATTGATTCAACCAACGAATACATTGAGGCAATTATCGAAAAGATAATTACGCTCGCTCAAGCAAGGATGTCATAGCATGGCTAAAGAACAGGGTCTTGAGCGTTTTTGGGATAGCTCCTTTGGGGGTAATGATACCAGCAATGAAATCCCTTTGGGTGTTGCTCGGTTTTTGTCTGCGGTTGTTAATGGGTTTTGCAAAATTGCCTTTCGCTTCAAGATAGAAAATCAAGAAATCCCTCAAATGTTTATAGGAAAAACCAGAGGCGCTGTTATTATTGCGCCTCATGTTTCGTACTTAGACGTTGTCATAATGTTTTTGTCGGTTCGTCCTAAGCAGTGGGTCCGCTTAATCGGCCGAGATTCGCTTTTCAAGGGTGTTTTAGGATGGCTTCTCTCACGCGTAGGCGCATTTCCCATCAAACGAGATACCGCAGATAGGACAGCTATCAAACGTGCTACCAGAATGCTCAAAAACGGTGAGCTTATTGGGATATTTCCTGAAGGAACCAGAAGAGGAAAAGGCAGTAAAATGCCTGAACTTCACGGAGGCGCTGCGCTTATTGCGCGCATGGGAAGAGCCCCTCTTATTCCTTTGGGTCTTAAGAACCTTGAGCTTGTTAAGCAGAAGGGTAAGTGTGTTCGCTTCCCTAAGATAACGGCACAATTTGGCGAACCTATTTCGGTTGATTCGTTTAATTTTCTGCCCAAAGAAGAGCGCCTTGATGCTTGCATGTGGTATGTCTTGCGCGAAGCTATGGCGCTCAGTCATGATATCAGCGCCACCGAAGTAGACATGCCCGCGCTGTTTCCTGATTCAAAAGACTATACCGAGCTTTTTGCCGACAAAGTAATAGAGCGTGTTTCGTCTGGTGATCTTAAAGAGTATTCAAAAGAATAGAGGGCGGTTTTTGACATGGGCAAAGTTGAAGTGAGACTCGCTGAATATGCAGGAGCTTGCTATGGCGTGCAACGTGCGCTTGACATGACCTATCAAGTTTCTTCAGAAGGCGGGCGTGTGTGGACCTTAGGTCCGCTTATTCATAATCCGCGGGTAGTAAACGAACTGGAAGAAGAAGGCATTGTGGCCGCTTCATCGGTTGACGATATAACAGAAGGTTCAGTGGTCATTCGCTCTCACGGTGTTGTTCCTGAAACTATCGAAGAGCTTAAACGGCGCGAATTTAGAGTGGTTGATGCAACTTGTCCTCACGTTTTACGAGCGCAACGCGCCGCTGAAAAGCTTGCACGAGACGGCTTCTATGTTTTAGTTATTGGCGAAGCGGGGCATCCTGAAGTAGAGGGAATTTCTGCTCATGCGCGCGCTGCGGGTGGGAAGTGCTCCATTGTGGCAGAGCCCGCAGATATTCCTGAAGCTCTTCCTGCGCAGGTGGGCGTAGTAGTACAAACAACGCAATCACGAAAAGTTCTCAATGCGGTTGTTGACGCACTTTGCCAAAAAGGAATACAACCTTTGGTGAAAGACACCATCTGCTTTGCTACCACTCAGCGCCAGGAAGCGGCCGTGCAACTTGCTCAAGATGCGCAGGTGATGATAGTGATAGGCGGACGAAATTCTTCGAATACCACCCGCCTGTTCGAGCTTTGCCAGCAATATTGTGATCATGCTTATCATATTGAAACGGTTGATGAAATAGATCCCGCATGGTTTGAAGAAGGAATGATTGTTGGGGTAAGTGCCGGAGCATCTACGCCAGAAAATCAAATTGATGCAGTTGTTTCATTTTTGGAATCCTTATAATTTTCATGAGCGCGATGCGTGGTATTCTAGTTTCATAAATCTTATGTCTATCCATGAGCGAGGAATGATCGAATGTCTTTACCAATAGTTGCGGTAGTAGGACGCCCCAATGTGGGCAAATCTACGTTCGTGAATCGCATAGCAGAAAATAACGAAGCCATTGTCCATGAAATGCGTGGCGTTACGCGTGATCGTTCATACCATGAGGCAGATTGGAACGGCCACAGTTTCACGTTGATTGATACGGGCGGAATCGAAATGGGCAACGACGATGCCTTTCAGGGCTCCATTCGTGCTCAAGCAATTATGGCTACGCAAGAAGCTGACGTAATAGTATTTTTGGTTGATGGCCAAACGGGCATCAATGCAGATGACGAAGCAGTTGCAGGTATTTTGCGCAAGACCAAAAAACCGGTTTTGTTAGTTGTTAATAAGCTTGATAATCCCAAAGACAACAATGCCATGTGGGAATTCATGCAACTTGGTCTTGGAGAACCATGGCCCGTTTCTTCTCTTCACGGAACAGGAACAGGGGATTTGCTTGATGAAGTTGTTACTTATTTCCCAGAGGAAATGCCCGAAGAGGAAGACTTGGGCGCAATAAATGTTGCCATCATCGGAAGGCCGAATGCCGGAAAATCTTCCCTCACCAATAAGCTTACCAATAATGACCGCTCCATTGTTTCTGACGTTGCAGGAACCACGCGTGATGCCATTGATACCACTATTTGCCATGAGGGCACGTACTACACCATTGTTGATACCGCGGGTCTCAGACGCAAAAGCGTTATTGATGAGGATGTGGAGTACTACGGTTTTGTTCGCGCGATGAGAGCAATAGACAGAGCCGATGTGGTTCTTTTGGTTATTGATTCAACCCTTGGGTTGACCGACCAAGACCAACGCGTGGCGGGCATGGCTGCTGAGCGCGGGTGTGCTATGGCAATCATCCTAAACAAGTGGGATTTGGTTGAAGGCCCTGATAGAAAAGCAGAAATTCGCGAACGCATTGCGGATCGTCTTACCTATGTTGGTTATGCGCCCGTGATAGCCATTTCTGCTCTTTCGGGGAAAAATGTTCATCGTATTTGGAATGCTATCGATCAAGCTTATGCAAATTACTGCATCTCCATATCAACGAGTAAACTTAACAATTGGTTGCAAGAAATTCGTGATTTTGGACATACTATTTCTAAAGGAAAGAAAATCCTGAAGATGAAGTACATCACCCAGACATCAACGATGCCTCCGCAGTTCACTTTTTTCTGCAATCATCCTGATTTAATTGAACCTTCATATGAGCGATATTTAGAAAACAGATTACGTTCAACCTTTGATTTAACGGGAACGCCAATCCGTCTGAAATTCAAGCGAAAGGACTAATCAAACATGGCAACCGCGCCGGCATTGATACTTTTATTCGTTGTAACGTTTTTGTTGGGATCTGTTCCTTGGGGGCTTGTTATCTCACGCCTGGTGTTCCATAAGGACATTCGCAAGGAAGGATCGGGCAATATTGGAACCACTAATGCCATGAGAACGTTAGGCAAAGCGGGAGGCATTGCCGTTTTTGTTCTTGACTTTGGCAAAGGGCTGTTATCAGGCTTTTTGGCGGGCGTTTGTTCGACTTATCTTCTCAGCGGGGCAACTGAAGAACTGGTAGGAATTTGCTTGGCAATTTCTTTTGCCGGTTGTACGCTCGGTCACATTTATTCGCCCTGGCTGGGGTTTCATGGAGGAAAGGGCATTGCCGTTGCGGTAGGTGCTCTGTTCTTTTTGTTTGGCCCGGTAGGTGCGCTCATTGAACTTGCGCTTTTTGCTGTCTTGGTTATTCTTACTCGCTATGTTTCAGTGGGATCTATCGCAGCTGCGCTGTTATGCCCTTTCCTTTCGCTCTATTTCTATATGGGAAATTGGGTAGCAATTTTCATTATTACCATTACCGCACTCAATGTAGTGTTTGCTCATCGAGAAAATATTTCGCGTCTTCTCAATCATTGTGAGAACAGAATAGGTTCCAAAAAGGAGAATGCTTAAATGAAAGTGGCGGTTATCGGTGCTGGTTCTTGGGGCACAGCCTTAGCTCAAACGCTTGCTCAATCGGGCAATGATGTTGTTATGTGGGCAAGAAAAAAAGAAGTTGCAGCTTCAATAACAGATGAGCATATCAACCCTCGTTATTTAAGCGATGTTACGCTTTCTGACCACATTAGTGCCACTGATGATTTATCGATATGTGTAAAAGATGCCGAAGCGGTTGTAGTGGTGGTTCCTTCTCGGTTGATTCGCCAGTTTGCCTGCGATTTAAAGCCACATCTTGGCGATGATATTCCTATTATCATTTGCTCTAAAGGAGTCGAAGAAAAAACCAGCTTGTTGCCGGTTGAGGTTTTCTCTGAAGTTTTAGGGTCAGAGGAAAGGCTTGCTGCGCTTTCGGGTCCTAATCATGCCGAAGAGGTTATTTTAGGTTTGCCGGCCGCTACCGTTATTGCCTCTTCATCAGATAAAACCGCAGAATTTTTTAGAGATTTGTTCTCTACGTCGCGCTTTCGTTGCTATGTGTCAAATGACTATCTTGGCGTCGAATTGTGCGCTGCCTTTAAAAACGTTATTGCCATTGCGGTAGGTGCCGCCTATGGCATTGGCTATGGTGACAATACGGCCGCTATGATCATGACGCGTGGCATGGCAGAGATGGGGCGCTTGGTTCAGGCTTGTGGCGGTGAGGCTATCACCGTTATGGGGCTTGCCGGCGCAGGTGACTTGATTGCTACCTGTACTTCGGAACATTCCCGTAATCGCGCGTTTGGCAGAGAGTTGGCGCAAGGGGTTACGGTTGCAGAATACGAAAAGAAAACCCACATGGTGGTAGAGGGCGCGCTTGCATGCAAAACAATCTCTCCTTTGGCTAATCGTTACAAGGTTGAGCTTCCCATTACTGATATTGTTCGCGGGGTAGTTTGGGAAGGGATAGACCCTCAAAGTGCAGCCGACAAGCTCTTTGATAGACCGCTGACCACAGAATTCTGGGGGATTGTCAATAAATAGGAAAGGCAGGGGGTGGTGTCTTTGGCTTCGGAAACATTTTTTGTATATCCAACACCGTTAGGAAGAATAACGCTTGCCTGTGACGGCGCTGGTCTAACGCGGGTCGTCTTTGGCGTTCAAGAGCTTGTCGGGACATATGCTCCGTGCGAAATTACTAATCGCGCTTCAACCCAGATACAAGAATATCTGGCAGGAAAGCGAAAGATGTTTGATCTACCTCTTCATCCTTTGGGGACACAATTTCAGCGAAATGTTTGGGATAAGCTTCAAACTATCCCTTATGGACAAACGCGTTCATATAAAGAAGTTGCCCAGATGCTTGGCAACCCTAAAGCAATGCGTGCGGTAGGAATGGCGAACAACAAAAACCCGCTTCCCATTGTTATTCCCTGTCACAGAGTTATTGGAACAAATGGTGACTTGGTGGGTTACGCTTTTGGTCTAAAGATAAAGAAGTTTCTGCTTGATTTAGAAAAAAATACGCTTGCAAAAGAACAAGCGCAAAAGGTGTAAACCAAGCAACCCGTTTGAAGGGTTGAGAAAGAAAGGAAAGGCTCGTGTTTGGCGAAATAAAAATTGCTCCCTCAATTTTGTCGGCAGATTTTATGAATCTAGAAAAAGATATTCGCATGCTTGAAGATGCGGGGGCAGATTTTGTTCACGTTGATGTGATGGATGGGCACTTTGTACCCAACCTTACCATCGGCGTTCCTTTGGTTTCTCAGTTGAAAAAAATCACCGATCTTCCGCTTGATGTGCATTTGATGATAACCAATCCACTTGAACAACTTGATTGGTATCTCAAGGCGGGTGCAGATATTCTTACGGCTCATATTGAGGCGTTTGCTAACGAAAAAGAAGTTCAAGAGTTTATTGAGCGCGTCCATGATGCAGGAAGAAAAGCAGCGCTGTCATTCAAGCCCGATTGTGCTCCTGAACGCCTTGACCCTTTTATTGCTGATCTTGATATGGTCTTGGTAATGAGTGTATTCCCCGGCTTTTCGGGTCAATCTTATATTGAAGGAAGCGAAGACCGCGTGGGCTATATTGCCCAGCGCGCCCTGAAGGATAACCCCTTGTTGCTTATTGAAGTTGATGGTGGTATCAGCGCTGCGCGTACGGCCGGTTTGGTTTGTGCTCAAGGAGCAGACGTTTTGGTAGCAGGATCCGGGGTTTTTGCTGCTCCTGATCCAAAGGTGGCAGTGAGCGAGATTCGCACCAGTGGAACCAATGCGCGTAATGCTTCACGGTAGGTATTTTCGCATTCGATACCGCCTGGCATATTGATGGCGTCGGCGGAACCAACACCAACGCACACAACCCTTCGTGGTAAGGTTTCGCGGTATGCCCTATTCGTGCTAACTGTAGGCTTTTGCGTCCTATGTAACGCTTAGTAAATAAACTCTCCTTTAAGAGAAAGTGTTTAAACATGATCTATCTTGACTGGGCGGCAAGCGCCCCTTTATCTGAAACAGCATGTGAAGCCATGAAACCATATTTAGTCCCTGGTATGTCTGGTTTTGAAGCGGGTGGCGCTAATGCAAACGCCCTCTATGCGGTGGGACGTAAAGCGTTTCGTGAACTTGAGCAAGCAAGAAAAGATATTGCGCACTCAATTGGTGCCAAGCGTCCCTATGAGGTGATCTTCACTTCCGGCGCAACCGAATCAGACAACGCTGCACTCTTTGGTCTTGTGGATGCGCTTATGTTAAAGGCAGAACACGAAGGAGACCATGAATGCGTGCCCGAGGTTGTCATTTCCTCTATTGAGCATGATGCAGTGTTACAGGCAGCGCGCGTACTTAACCAGTGGGGTGCACAAATTATTGCAGTTGAGCCCGATGCAACGGGTCATATTAGCCCTGAAGCGCTTGAAGAAGTGATGAGCGAACATACTATTCTTGTTTCAATCATGGCAGTCAATAATGAAATAGGAAGCGTTATGGACATAGCTTCGCTTGCAGAAGTTGCCCACCGTTATGGTGCGCTTTTTCATACCGATGCCACCCAGGCACTAGGGAAAATTCCGCTCGATGTTTCGCAATGGAATGTTGATGCGCTTTCGTTTTCTTCTCATAAAGTTGGCGGACCAAAGGGTATTGGCGCGCTCTATATAAAAGAACGCACGCCTTTTTCTGCTCAAATAGTAGGAGGCGGTCAAGAATCTTCACAGCGCAGTGGCACGCAAAATGTAATGGGAGCGGTTGGATTTGCGGCGGCATGCAAAGAAGCCGTTACTTATCAAGAAAAAGAAGCACAGCGCCTTACCGCGCTGAGAGATTATTGCTATGAGGAGCTGTTGAAAACAGGAGCAGTGTCAGCGGTTGTGCCTGTCAAGGCTGAAGATGCCACGTTTGCACCCCATATTGTTTTTGTGACGGTTCCAGGGTTTGAAAGCGAAACGCTTATTTTGCGCTTTGACAATGAAGGAATTTGCCTTTCAGGTGGCTCGTCTTGCGCTTCGCATTCGCTTGAGCCTTCTCATGTGCTCAGCGCGCTTCATGTAGAAAAAGACAGGGCACAATCAGCTCTTCGCATTTCTCTTGGTTCAAAAACAACCAAAGAAGATATTGAGGCCTTTCTTTCAACGTTTAAGCGAATAATTGCCCAATGAGCACCAATTCGCTTTGATTTGTGTGAAAAATAAGAGGGTAGGTTGATCGAAAGAGGCAGCATGGAATTTGTAAGTCAACATAATCACACGGGTTTTACCGGGCATGGCGAAGGAAGCGTTGAGCAGCTTATCACTCAGGCTTCGAAATTGGGCATGACCAATATTGCGGTCACTGAACATTACCCCTTGAGTAAAGCCATTGATGAACCAAACTATATTTCCATGCCAAAATCTTCGCTTCCTCTGTATAAGGAGCAAATCTTAGAGCAGAGAGCAAAGCATCCTGAGATGGAAATCTTGGTAGGTTGTGAGCTTGATTGGCTTGGAGATGACGAAGACAGAACCTTCGCTCCTGACGAATTTGACGATTTCGATATCATTTTGGGCTCAGTGCATTATTTGGACTTGTGGCCCTTTGATGATCCTGAGCAAAAAGACTATTGGGACAAGATGAGCCCTCGCTGGATTTGGGATCGCTATTTTGAGGTTTGGTGCGAAGCGGTAACTTCTTCTGCTCCGTTTACGGTCATGGCGCATCCTGATTTGGTTAAAAAGTTCAACATCTACCCCGAAGGCAGTATCAAGAAATACTATTCGCAGGCAGCTGAGGCGGCACGCGCAGGAAATCGCATGATTGAAGTGAATACTTCGGGGCTTTTCTATGCATGCAAAGAGCTTTATCCCAACATTGACCTTCTGCGTGAATTTTGTAGGGCAGGTGTTCCTTGTACGATTGGAACGGATGCTCATACGGCATTAGACGTAAATCGTGCTATTGTTGAAGGGTATCGTCATATGTATGAGGCAGGTTACCGAGAGCTCACCGTGGTTGTTCCCGGCGGAGACAGAAGAGTAATTCCTCTTTCATAGTAGTTTGCCCCATATTGGTTCTTTGATATTACTTAGAGGGGTGCGCAACAATGCAAGATTCTAATTCATTAAAAAAGAACCCAACCGGTCCTTTAGCAACAAACGGTGCTCAGGTAACAGTGGGATCCCTTGAGCGCTCTTTGCTTTCGGCTTTTCCTGCTCAAGATGCTCTTTCGTGGGACTACACCGGAATGCGCGTTGGTAATCCGGCCGAAGAAGTGCGCGGAGTTGCGGTGGCGCTTGATCCAACGGTTCGCGCTATGAAAGAAGCAGTTGAAATGGGAGCAAACGTACTGGTAACCCATCATCCTGTTTTCCTTGATGCGCCAGATCTTTTTACTCCCTATGAATTCCAAGGACAAACAAGTGGCGCAGGTTTGCACTATGCGCTCTCTCACGGGCTTAGCTGTATGGCTTTTCATACGGCATGCGATGTTTCAGTTGAAGGGCTTGCCATACTTCCTTCGCTTTTGCGTTTGAACCAGGTGGGTGTTCTTGAACCGCTTGAGCATGACCGCAACAAGGGCTTTGGTGCTCTTTGTACCGTTCAAGAAGAAACTTCGCTTCAACATTTGTCGGCGCGCTGTGTTTCGGTTTTTGAATCATTTCCTCGGGTGTGGGGAAATCCTTCAACTAAGATTGAAACGGTGGTCACGTGTGGTGGCTCGGCAGGCAGTCTCATCAAAAATTGCCTCGCTCATTCGGTTGATTGTTTGATATGTGGCGAAGTGAAATATCACGACGCACTTGATGCAGCTGAATCGGGGCTTACCATAATTGAACTGGGACATGATGTATCGGAGCTTCCTCTGTGTGCATTACTTGCTGCCGAGGTTGTCAAAGCGGGCGTAGCGCAATCATGCGTTACCATACTTAAGCAAGAAAATAATTGGTATATTCCTGAAACTGTCCGTCAGTAGGGTGTTCGCCAGAAGGGAATAAGAGGAAGGTTTTCCATGTTTGCAACCGATGAAGACATCGAGGTTTTACAAAAGCTTCAAGAAGCTGACAGAACGCGACAGCTTTCTGAAAAAGAACTCAATAGCCTTCCTCATCGCAAGGCTATTTTGGAACTCAGGCAAAAACTTGATGGCGTTTACAAAAAGAAAACCCAAGTTCAAGACATGCTTGATGAAGCGGAAGAAGCCTTCGATAAATTAGTTGAAGAAGACGAAAAGCTTACCGAAAAGCAAAACGAAATTCAGCAAACACTTCAAGAAGAAAAAGGCGACTTTCGCAGTGTTGAATCTCTGAGCAAAAAGCTCAATGGAGTTGAAAAGCGAAAGAAGACCATTGGCAAAGAGTCAGAGAAAGTTGGCGAACAGATCGAGCGTATTTCTGCTGTTATGAAGCAGGTAATGGCGGCCATGAGAGAGCTTGAAAAGAAAGAGAAAGCTCAGATTGAATCCTTTCGTCAGCAGGGCGGGGCGCTAAAGATGAAAATTGCAGAAGCAGAAAAAGCCCATGTTCAGCTTGCGCAACAGCTTGACCCTGCGCTTCTTAAACGATACGAAGAAACCGCGCTTCGTTGTGGTGGCGTGGGAATTGCAACGCTAAAGGATAATCAATGCAGTGCTTGTCGCAATACGTTTGATCACGGCAAACTTAACCAGGTCAAAGAAGAGGCACCGCTGGCAACGTGTCCTTCATGTGGCCGTTTGTTGGTGATTGAGGAGCTTTGCTAGGGCTTGTGTTCTAGCGTGCTGTGTGGCGTTTAGGTAGTGGCCATTGGTTGGTTGTCGCTGTGGCCTGGTTGGTGGCCGGGGTGGCGGTTGTGGCCGTGGTCTGGTTGGTGGCCGGGGCTGTGACAGTGGCGCTTTTGGCGCTCGGGTGTAGCCGACAAGTTTGGCGCTCTGGTGTAGCCAGCAAGGTGCTAAGCGTGGCGCCAACAAGTGGCTCGTCACGCTAGCTTGCAAGGCCTAGAGCAAAATTGGGGTAAAACAGGGGTGAGGAGATGACTATGAAGCTAGTTACTCGTGAGAATCAGATTGATCAAGAACATCGTCGTCTTAATGCCGAAGCAATGTTTTCGGATGAAAGCGAAGGACGCAAGCGCCCTTCGGAAACTGATTTGTATCGAAGCGAATATCAGCGCGACAGAGATAAAATCCTTCATACCAAGTCTTTTCGCCGTCTTTCGCATAAAACGCAGGTGTTTTTAGCCCCGGTGGGAGACCATTACCGCACCCGTTTAACTCATACTCTTGAGGTGGCTCAAATTGCGCGAACCATCGCCCGTGCCCTTGGTCTCAATGAAGATCTTACAGAAGCCATCGCCCTTGGTCATGATTTAGGGCATACCCCGTTTGGTCATGTGGGAGAAGAGGCAATATCGCATTGTTTGGCGCTCCATAAAGGCCTTGACCCTGAATTGCCAGAAAACAAAGCGCTCTACAAGCACAACGTTCAGAGCTTGCGCGTGGTTGAAGTGATTGAAAACGCAGGCAAAGGCCTCAATCTTACCTATGAAGTACGAGATGGTATTGTTTGCCATACCGGCTCTCAGCGTGCCGAAACACTTGAAGGAAGAATTGTAGCCACGGCTGACCGTATTGCTTATGTCAACCATGACATTGATGATGCCATCAGGGCAGGGGCATTGCGCGAAGAAGATTTGCCTGAATCTACCCATCGCGTTTTAGGACGCAACCATTCTTCTCGAATTCAGACACTTGTCCATGACATGATAGAAACATCTGCCGTGCGCGATGACATTGAAATGAGCGAGCGCGTTTGGGATGCCATGATGGAGCTGAGAAGCTTTCTGTTTGACGAAGTATATACGTCTGAGCCCGTAATGAAAGAAGTATACAAAGCCAAGCATCTTATTGAAGATCTCTTCAATTATTTTGTTCGTCATCCTGATCAAGTTCCAAGCGAATTTCACGAAATTTCAGGCGGAGATAATCTTCGTGCGGTTACCGACTATGTTGCCGGAATGACCGATCGCTTTGCGAAGAATTACTTCAAGGACATGTTTATTCCTCATTCTTGGAACTACTAGGCCAGAGTGCGCTATAATTGCCCGGCTATGAATAATTTGTCGGTTGTTAAGGATGCCCTTCGTCTTGCGGCTCCTATTATGGTTGGATACATATTTTTAGGTATTCCCTGCGGAATCTTAGGTCAGCAGATTGGTCTTGACGCGCTTCAGGTGTTTTTGTTGAGCATGCTGTTCTATTCGGGAGCAGGTCAATACATGATACCCAATATGTGGCTTGCGGGTTCCCCCATATTTGCCATTATTGCGAGTGTGACCTTGGTAAATTCGCGCCAGATGCTCTATGGGGCTTCGCTTTCTCGGTTTTGCAATAATACGAAGAAGTCTCTTTCTTTTTTGTATGGAGCTACTGTTACGGATGAGTCATTCGCGGTTAATTTGGCACGTTTCGAATTAGGCAATTGGAGCGTAAAAGGTGCAACCCTGGTCAACATTTTCTCTCAGCTGTGCTGGGCTCTGGCAAATGTTATTGGGGTGATCTTAGGAAATATCTTAACGGTACCAACCGCATTAGCTTCGTTTGCTATGACCAGTATCTTTTTGTGTCTTTTGTTCTCTCAAAAAAAGACTGCCGGAAATATTGTGGCGGCCGTGGTGGCGGCTGCGGGGGTATTTTTGTGCAAGCTGGTTGGCCTTTCGGGTCCGGCAATCTTGATTGGTGCTTTGCTTGGCGTGGTGGCAGGCATGATTGTCTCTAAGAGAACCGACAAGCCTTCATTTGGTGGTGAGTCTCATGAATAACATCACCTGGGAAGAGTTTGCTTTTATTGGCATTGCTTGCGCGCTTACCATTCTCATTTTTAGAACGGCACCGTTGTTTTTGCTTCGTGGAAAAGAACTTCCGGGTTGGCTTTCGCAAGCGCTTACCTTTATCCCGCCTGCTGCATTTGCAGCACTTATTGCAAGCGATATTTTGTCGCCTACGATGTTTGATTCGGGCATTTGGCAAGGCCTGATTCCGCTGATTTCTGCTGCGGTGGTAATACCGGTTGCCATCAAGACGAAATCACTGGTATGGTCCATTGTGGTAGGGGTTGGATGCTTCGGAGTGCTCTTATTGATATAAATTAAGAATACTCTGTGAAAAAAATAAAAAGAGCTCGTAATTACTTCTT
>CAVABR010000072.1:0-29099 GCA_963586955.1 bacterium | reverse complement strand
CCTTTGAGCAAAGCAAAGAAACCTTAACAATGATCAAATTTCTACCCTGTTTTATGAAGGGAAATTCTATCTTATTATTCTGCTCAGAAAGCCAAGGCTGGCTTTAAAGGATTAAAACCGGCTTTAAAAAGCTCTTAGAATAAGTGAGCTTGAATGCGAAGCGAAACGTGCTGCCAGAAAAGCCCCTCAAGGCACGCAACCAAACAAAAACCACCCCAACGGGAAAGCTTGCGCTACCCTGCTGGAGCGGCTTAACAAATTTACTTTGAAGCTATTTTATTGAAGTGTCCTCAGTTTTCTCTATTGAAGAATCCGAACCGTCTGAAGTATCAGACTGCTCTTGGCGATTTTTGGCCAAGTATGCTTCGATCTGTTCAGGCGCAATGTTTTGCTGAGCAGCTAACAAGTCTCTGATGCTGGTCAACAGCTCCATCTTTTCGTTTTCTGCCTCTTCGTCTTCGTCTACAATATTGTGCTTTACCCGAATATGATGCACCAGTTGAACCATGAAAAAGACAAGAACAATGGTAACTATGCAATCTGTACAGTTAATAATAAAGGAGCCGTAGTCTAACGCTATTCCATGTACTTCAATGGTATATTCTGAAACATCGGAACCAACCGCAATACCAAGCAACGGGAAAAGAACATCATGGACCAAGGAAGTAAGGAGACGACTAATGACTTCGCCCAAAATCCAGCCGAGAGCCCATTCAAGAACTGTAGAATCAACAAGAAATTCTCTAAAACTTGCAAGCTGACTTGGTTTCTTTTTCTTTTCTTCTGACATAACTACCACTCCCCCTTCGAAGCAAAACTGCTTCACGTAGTAAAACCCCTGCTCTCAATTAGTTTTATTCTAACGTAAAGAACCAAAAATACTAAAAAGAAAATCTTTTTAAAATAGAACAAAGAACTGCAAAATCTAAGCCCGGCATGTCAGGTTTTGCATACGGACACGTAAAACAGATCAAATCAAGACTATTCCACCCGTGACGAATCTGAGCGCCACTCCTTTTGCGAATTTACGCAGGCGCTCCCTTTACCAAAAACCTCTTAATGGAAAAATTTATCCAATCCTTCAAAAAGTCTTAAAAAATGATGATCTTTCTATAAAATAAGCCAAAAATAAATTGCCCGCTTCGCAATGAAGATGAAACAACGAGGTAGAACATGACCTTTTCTTCGGATACATCCTGTGAAGGATAGGAACCAGATCAGGGTCAGATCAACTTTATTGCTCGTTATTTTTTTCTTCTTGTAAAATAGCTTTTAAATAAGGGGGGGGGCGCAAGTGGAACAGCCTACAACCGACAGTAAAAGCGCTCAAACATACAATCAAAATCTTACCGATACTACGTCGCAAGAACTTCATAATGCAGAAATTATTTCAGCGCTAGCAACCCTCTATACCACCATTTTCCTCTTAAAACTGGAAGACAAAAGTTACCAGGTAATCAAAAGCGTTGAGCTTATGGGTGATGTCGCTGGTATTTCGGGAACAATCGATGACGTAATCAAGGGTATTTTGGATGCCTTCATGGCTGAAGAGATGCGTCCAAAAATGAAAAAGTTCCTTGATTTAGATACCCTTCCTGAGCGCTTGAGTAACTGCGATACGATAATGACCGAATACCAAGACCCTCGAGGCCATTGGTTCCAATCTCGTTTTATTGCAAAGTCAAGAGATGAAGAAGGAAACCTTGCCGAAGCACTCTATGTCGCCCGTGATTTCACCGAAGAGAAAAAACGAGAACTAACTCTTCAGGAACAGCTACGAAACACCGCTATACAAGCAGAACGCGCCAACGCCTCAAAGACAATGTTCTTACGCCGTATGAGCCATGACATCAGAACGCCTCTTAATGGCATTGTGGGAATGGTAAATATTGCTCAAAGATACAAAGATGATCCTGAAAAAGTTCAAGACTGCAGAGAGAAGATTACTCATTCAATTGATTATCTTATGGACCTTGTCAACAACGTCTTAGAGATCAGCAGGCTTGAATCAGGCAATTTCGAATTAGAAAACAAACCCTTTAATCTTGGCGCACTGCTCTTAAGAACCATTCCCATTGTTGAGGTTAATGCCACAGAAAATGGAATTGTCTTCAAAGGGGGCAGAGTATCATCAAAGATGGAGCATCTTTTTGTTGTCGGAAGCCCCTTGCATCTTAATCGCGTACTTATGAACATTGCTTCTAATGCTATTAAGTACAATCGCCCCGGCGGATCCGTTGAGCTTTTCTGTACAGAACTTGAAAGCGATGAAACCACTGCTACCTACAAGTTTGTCTGCAAAGACACGGGAATTGGCATGAGCAAAGACTTTCAAAAACACGCCTTTGAACCTTTTGCCCAAGAAGGGAAAGAGACCACTAATGGCTATAGCGGGTCTGGACTCGGGCTTTCTATAGTTAAAGAAATTATTGAAGATGGCATGGGTGGCACTGTTGAGCTTGAAAGCGAAGAAAACGTGGGCACAACCGTGTCTATCACGCTTACGCTTGAACTTGATCAATCTCAACCACAGCAGATAATCACAACTGAAGAACCTGATCATCCTCACGTAGATCTAGCAGGACGCAAGCTTCTTCTTGTTGAAGACAATGATCTCAATATGGAAATTGCCCATGTTTTGCTTGAAGATTTAGGACTTAGCATTATTGAAGCCAAAAATGGTAAAGAGGCGTTAGATATTTTCGCCCAGTCCAAACCAAGCGAATTCTCCTACATTTTCATGGATGTTATGATGCCAGTCATGAATGGCCTTGAAGCCACAAAGGAAATTCGCAAGCTTGATCGCCCTGATGCGCAAACGGTTCCCATTATTGCAATGACAGCGAATGCTTTTATTGAAGATAGAAACGCTTGCCTTGAAGCAGGGATGAACACTCATATGGCAAAGCCCATCGATCCTGATTTGCTTCGCACCACCTTAGAAGAATTTGCATAAGGGTTGCGGGTGCACAGTTCGCGCAAAGCTTATGAGCTACGGGTAAGCGCCCGCCTTTCATCCTTAAAAAGAAGCGTAGATACCGAATTCATTCAAAACTAAAACTCTTACACGAAACGCTCTTCGTAAAATTGTACGCGTCAGGCAAAATTGTCTACCAAACGAAAGGCAATTTGCACGACGCAAAACCATATACCATTCGGATGATAAAACCGGGAGAGGCTAGCTTGGGTTTATAGTGAAGCACTAAAGGAATTTATACAATCTTTGGACTGAGCGCAGCAGCTGAACACATCAGCCACACGGTTGAACGTATCCGCTAAGCACATCAGTCAAACCAACCTAAAACCCACCGCATAGCGCCGAAGGGGCAGCAGAAACTCTCAGGCAAAAGGACCGGCTTTGGACGAAACTCTGGAAACGCATTTTAATGCGCCGAAGAAGCAATTCGCCTTATGTGCGAAGAATCTTTCAGGCCAACGACAGAGGCACAAGCAGTAACAAGCTGTTTGTGCCTTTTTTGATTGATAGGAGGATCAATGGAAAAGAAAACACCCCTCTATGATGTCCACGTGGAAGAAGGGGGCAAGATTGTGCCCTTCGCAGGGTATCTGTTGCCCGTCCAGTATGAAGGCGTCATAGCGGAACACAAAGCGGTTCGCACACAGGCTGGCCTTTTTGATGTTTCGCACATGGGCGAAGTGCTGGTAACCGGCCCGGGTGCGCTTGCAAGCTTGAATCACCTCATGACCAACGATTTCACCAACATGAAAGTGGGTCGCGTGCGCTACAGCGTTATGTGTCATGAAGACGGTGGCTCTGTTGATGACCTCATTGTGTATAAATTTGGCGAAGAGTCATACTTTGTGGTAGTAAATGCAGCAAATCGCGAAAAAGACTTCGCTCACATTTCTTCTAACTTGCTCGCTGACACGCAGGCGCAAGACATCTCTGACTCTATTGCACAGCTTGCTCTTCAAGGACCAAATGCAACACAAATCCTTGAAAAACTTACTGACCCGGGCACGCTTCCAACAGGCTATTACACCGCCCAGGCTCACGTTGATATTGCCGGTATTGACTGCATGGTATCGTGCACGGGCTATACCGGAGAAGGCGGTTACGAAATCTATACCGCAGCAGAAAACGGATGCAAAATCTGGAAGATGTTACGCGAAGCTGGCACCGAATATGGCCTGGTACCTTGCGGCCTTGGTGCACGCGATACCCTTCGCTTGGAAGCAGCTATGCCTCTCTATGGGCATGAGCTTGCCGATGACATTTCCCCAGTTAAAGCAGGTCTTTCGTTTGCTATCAAACTTGACCATGACTTCATTGGACGCGATGCGCTTGCCGCAGAAGGAGAACCTGAACAACCGCGCGTTGGCCTTGAGGTAACTGGCCGTGGCATCATCCGTGAACACCAAACCGTATATGTTGGAGATAAAGCTATTGGCCAAACCACATCAGGCACCATGTGTCCCTTCTTAGGAAAGGCACTCGCAATGGCCTACATTGACCGCGCTTATAGCGAAGTAGGAAGCGAAGTTGAAGTGGATGTTCGCGGAAGACGCGTAGCTGCAAAAGTGGTTCCGCTTCCCTTCTATTCGCGCAAGAAATAACCCTGGTGGCGCGCTTCTAATGGCAACGAGCACCTCTTGAGTGGACAGCAAGTGGACGCCAAACAAGCACCAAACAAGTGCGTAGCATGAGTGGATGCCACACAAGCGCACCATACGCGAAACGAAACAAAAGGACGCAGGAAAGCAGAAGGAAGCCGACGCCACAACATTAAAAACAACAACGGGCACAGACGCCCCGTCAATAAACCATTAATAAAGATGCCATCCCAACTACCCCAATTTTGAAAAGGAGAACACCATGGCAGAAACTCAAATCCCTGAAAACCTTAAATACGCTGAATCTCACGAATGGGTAAAAATCGAAGGCGACAGTGCTTTGATTGGCCTTACTGACTTTGCTCAAAACGCCTTGGGCGACATTGTGTTTGTCAACCTTCCTGAAGAAGGAGACGAAGTTGAAGCAGGAGAAGCCTTCGCCGACGTTGAATCAGTAAAGGCAGTCTCTGATGTATTTAGCCCAATTTCTGGCACCGTAGCTGAAGTAAATGAAGACTTGCTTGATAACCCTGCAGCACTCAATCAAGATCCTTACGGTGCATGGTTGGTCAAGATTGAAGGTGTAAGCAACACTGAAGGCCTTCTTGACGCCAAAGCCTACCAAGACGTGTGCGCAAAAGAGGAGTAAATCATGGGTAGCTTTATCCCCTCTACGCCCCAAGAGCGTAGCGCCATGCTCAAAGAGATTGGCTACGAAAGCATCCGAGAAATGTATGCTAACGTTCCCGATTCAGTCTATCTTGAGCAGGTTGATCTAGAACCCGGCAAAAGCGAAATGGAAGTAAGCGCTTATATCAATGCGCTTGCAGACAACAATACGCGCTTCAAGAGTTGCTTCAGAGGAGCAGGAGCATATCGCCATTTCATCCCGGCAACCGTGCGCGGTGTCTGCACCAAAGAGGAATTCGTTACTGCCTATACTCCCTATCAGGCAGAAATCAGCCAGGGTGTTTTGCAGTCCATCTTTGAATACCAAACACAAATTTGCGAACTCACTGACATGGAGGTATCAAACGCTTCAGTCTATGACGGCGCAACAGCAGCCGCAGAGGCAGTATTTATGTGCGAAGAGCGCAAACGCACTGGCGTTGGCGTATCAGAAGGCATTGACCCTCAAACACTTGAGACTTTGCGCACCTATTGCCAGCCACGCGGGGTTGAAATCACCCTTATTCCGCTCAAGGACGGCAAAACTGATGTTTCAGCCGTTGAGACTATTGCTCCTAACGTTGCCAGCATCCTTATCCAAAGCCCCAATTACTACGGAGTCATTGAAGATGCTGAGCGCATTGTTGAGGTAGCGCACGAAGCAAAAGCTAAAGCCATCATGTCCGTCAATCCTATTTCGCTTGGTTTATTAAAAACCCCTGGCGAAGTAGGAGCCGATATTGCCGTTGGCGAAGGACAGCCTTTAGGCATGCCTCTTTCTTACGGCGGACCGTATCTGGGCTTTATGGCAAGCACGAAAAAGCTGATGCGCAAATTGCCAGGCAGAATTGTTGGCCAAACCGTTGATAGCGATGGAAACCGTTGCTTTGTTTTGACCTTGCAGGCTCGCGAACAGCATATTCGTCGCGAAAAGGCTTCGTCTAATATCTGTTCAAACGAAGCGCTCTGCGCTATGACCGCTTCAGTCTATCTTGCTTGCATGGGACCTAAGGGCATTGCTCAAGTTGCCAAAAACTCCACGGCGCATGCCCACTATCTTGCCCAGTGCTTGAAAGACTTGGGCTTTGAGGCGCAAAATGATGCACCGTTTTTCCATGAGTTTGTTACCACCTGCCCTATCGACGTGGCTCAGTTAGAAACCAAACTGGCTGAACAAGGCATCTTGTGTGGCCTCCCCCTTGAAGACAACAAGCTTCTTTGGTGTTGCACCGAGCTTAATACCAAAGACCAAATTGACGAACTCGTTGGCGCTATCAAGGAGGTGCTTTGCTAATGAAGCTATTATTTGAGCGAAGCCATGAAGGAAGATCCCAATCTCTTGTGCCCGCATGCGATGTACCTGAGGTAGACTTTGACGCCAGCTTATTGCGCGAAACAACACCTCATCTTCCTGAATTACCAGAGATTGAAGTAAGCAGACACTATACCGAGCTTGCAAAGCAAACACACGGGGTCAACGATGGCTTTTACCCCTTGGGTTCTTGTACTATGAAATACAACCCCTATATGAACGAAGAATTTGCTTCCCTTCCTGGGTTTAGCAACATTCACCCACTTCAGCCAGCAAACACCGCCCAAGGTTGCTTGGAAGTTTTGTACCAAGCAGACAAATTGCTCTGCGAAATCTGCGGAATGGACGCCATGACGCTCCAACCTGCAGCGGGCGCTCATGGTGAATTTACCGGGCTGTTACTCATTCGTGCATATCATTTGCACAACCAAGATACCGAGCGCACCCAAATCATTGTTCCTGATTCTGCCCATGGCACCAATCCTGCCTCTGCGGTAATGGCAGGCTTTGAAGTTGTCAATGTTGCTTCTAACGAAGCTGGTGGCATTGATCTTGATGCGCTCCGCGAAGCTTGTGGCTCTCAAACCGCTGGCCTTATGCTTACCAATCCCAATACGGTTGGCGTATTCGATCCCAACATTATTGAAATTTGCGACATCGTACACCAAGCAGGAGGCCTTTGTTATTACGACGGTGCAAACCTTAATGCCGTTATGGGTCATGTACGCCCGGGCGACATGGGCTTTGACTGCGTGCATGTTAATTTGCACAAGACCTTTTCTACCCCTCACGGTGGTGGCGGACCAGGTTCAGGACCGGTTGGTTGCAAGAATAATCTGGCAGACTTTTTGCCCGGTCAGCGCGTACGTCAAACAGACGAAGGAGGCTTTGAGCTTTTCGCACCCGAACAAAGCATTGGGCGCGTTAGAAGCTTTAACGGAAACTTCAGTGTTGTTGTTCGCGCGCTTGCTTATATCACCATGCTTGGCGCTGAAGGTATTTCTCAAGCAAGCGAAACGGCAGTTCTCAACGCAAACTACCTTATGCATAAGCTTTCAAAAGCTTATGAAATGGCCTACCCTGCTCCGTGCATGCATGAGTTCGTCATGACACTTGAGAAGCTCCATCATGACAAAGAAGTTAGTGCGCTTGATGTTGCTAAACGTCTTCTTGATTTTGGCATCCATCCGCCTACTATGTACTTCCCGCTTATCGTTCATGAGGCTTTAATGGTTGAGCCAACTGAAACAGAAAGCAAGGAAACGCTTGATGAAGCAGCAGAAGTGTTCATCTCTATTATGAACGAAGCAAACACCAATGCAGACGTTTTGCACAGCGCGCCCTGCGCCTGCGCCATCAAACGCCCTGATGAAGTACAAGCTGCACGCAAGCCTAATCTTCGTTACAGCTTTGACGCACAGACGGAGGAGTGCGAATAGCCATGCGCTTGGGTCTTATCAAATCAACGGGTACAGACCCCTATAAAAACCTTGCGCTCGAGCGCTATTTGCTTGAAACCGTAGCAAAAGACCAGGTGATTTTATATCTCTGGCAAAACAAACATACGGTAGTAATTGGCAGAAACCAAAGCGCCTTGAGCGAATGCCGTATCCAGAAATTGAAATCAGACGGCGGGCTTTTAGCTCGCCGTCTCTCTGGTGGCGGGTCGGTTTACCATGACTTAGGAAATCTTAATTTCACCTTTCTAGCCCCCACAGATCTTTTTGACGAGTCACTTCAAACAAGCGTGATTCTTTATGCGCTTAAGCTCTTGGGTATTCAAGCCGAAAAGACCGGGCGTAATGACTTGCTGGTTGAGGGGAAAAAGTTTTCAGGACATGCCTATTACCACACGCGCAATCACAGCTACCATCACGGTACGCTTTTGATTCATGCTGACCTTGAGAATATGGCGACGTACCTCAACCCTTCCCCGCTAAAACTCAAAGCCAAGGGGGTGGCGTCGGTAAAATCACGCGTTGGCAACTTAGCAGACGTTCTGCCAGGGCTGAGCGTTGAAGCGGTAGCGCGCGCCTTACAGGAAGCATTTTTTGCGGTTTATGCCGGCAAAGCTGAACTGGCTTTAAATCACGGCCACGAAAGCTTCGCTCTTGGGTCGGACCAAAACACAGTCACTACTAAAACCCCAAGCCTCAGCTTCGAAGAGGACACCTTTACATCGGGCAATGATACCTCTGCTTCGAAGCACTCAAATCTTGCTTTTGAAGAAATCTCGCTTGAATCCCTTGGAGACAAAGCGCGCAACCAGATAGAATCCTACCAAGAAGAATTTGCTTCAAGAAAGTGGATCTTAAAAGGAGAAAACCCGTGCCAATATTCCTTAGAAGACCGTTTTGAATGGGGTTGCGTGCGCGTTGACTGGGACGAAGAAAATAATCGCTTCAAAAGAATTGCCCTCTATTCAGATGGCCTTGATGCTGATTTTCTTGAAGCCATCCCGCACGCACTTGAGCGGTGCGAAATTTCCTTAAGCTCCATCACCGAAGCGCTTAAGCCCCTTATCAAAGAAACCTCAGGTTCTTCCCAAGAACAAAAAGAGTTATACGTAAAAGACCTTGCAAACCTAATCACCTCAAGGAGGTAGTAATGAAAACATTCGATCTTGCTGTTATCGGAGGCGGACCTGGTGGCTATACCGCAGCCGAAAAAGCATCTCAGGCAGGCAAAAGCGTTGTTTTATTCGAAGAACGCGAATTAGGCGGAACCTGTCTTAATCGTGGTTGCATTCCCACCAAGACGCTCCTTCGTTCTGCTCAAGCCTTTCATACGGCAAAAAGTTCCACTGATCTGGGTATAACAACTAAGGGAGTAGAGCTTGACCACATTGTGGTGCATGAGCGCAAAAACCACGTGGTAAACACTTTGCGCGATGGCGTTTCGTCAGCAATGCTCAAAAGCGGAGTTACCGTGATACACGAACACGCCCGTATCACGAAAGCGAATACCATCAGCACCGCAAGCGAAGAATACCAGGTAGAAAATATCATCATTGCTACCGGTTCAACCCCAGCCATACCTCCTATTGACGGCATTCAGCTTCCGGGTGTCTACACCTCAGATGATCTTCTTTCAGATGCATCTCCTAAGCTTGATTCAATCGTCATTGTAGGCGGTGGCGTTATCGGGCTAGAATTCGCCAGCATGTATAGCGCCATTGGAACTCCAGTTGTCATTATTGAAGCAGCCAAGCGCATTCTTCCTACCTTTGATAAAGAAATTTCTCAGCGCATGGGAACTTCGCTTAAAAAACGTGGCGTTGAAATAAATACCAGTTGCAAAGTAACTTCTTTTTCAGGGGAAGCAGGATCTATGCAGGTCTCCTTTGAAGATAAAAAAGGCGAAGCTTGCACTATTGAGACATGCGGAGTTCTGGTTGCTGTTGGGCGCACCCCTAATACCAAGGATCTTTTCGCAAAAGAATGTGAACCTAATATGGAACGCGGAGCAATCGTCGTAGATGAATTGGGTCAGACCAGCATTCCTGGCATGTATGCCATTGGCGACGTTCGCTATCACGGTATCCAGCTTGCTCATGTTGCGGCTGCGCAAGCAGAAAACGTTGTGTCAACCATTTTGGGCGCCCCTCAAGAAGTTGACGAACATCTTGTTCCCGGTTGCGTTTATACCTTCCCCGAAATTGCCCAGGTTGGCCTTACTGATATAGAAGCAAAAGAGGCCGGCATAGAAGCTATTCGCGCCAAAGCGCTGGCAAGCGCAAATGGCAAATGCCTCATTGAAGGGGTTGATACCGGCATGGCAAAACTGGTAGCAGAAAAAGACACCGGCAAAATTATTGGTGGCCAGCTCATTTGCCCTCATGCAACTGACATGATCTCAGAACTTGCTCTTGCTATTCGCAACAATCTGACCGTAAAAGATCTAACCTCAGCAATTCATCCTCACCCTACTGTTTCTGAAATGATCAGAGAAGCCGCCCTACAGCTTCTCTAGTTCGACAGTGCGCAGAGTATGATTGCAATCAAACAGCTTCTATAGTTATTTGAGGAAGCATTTCTTTTGCCTAAAATCCATTCTCGTAATTGCCGTCTATGGTATGCTTGGGAATGGTTTTTTAGGCAAGATATGCCCTGAAAAAACACCTAAATAAATAATGCTTAAGGAGGAGATAGCATTGCATATCGACGCACAATTACTTGAGCAAATCCTTGATAATACTAATGAAATGGTTCAGGTTAGCGATGCACAAACCTTCTCAATGATCTATGCAAACAAGTCTGCCATTACACGAGGTAGACACCCCGAAGGTGAATCCTACGAGGGTAAACATTGCTATGAATATATGATGGGGCAAAAAGAGCAATGTTCCTTTTGCCCTCTTCGTCAAGCAACTGACGCTGATTCTTATGAGACCGAAGTCCATACCGACGATAAAGTCTACCTGCTTAAAGGCAAAAAAATTAAGCTCGATGGCAGGGAGGCTCTTATTGCCTACACCAATGACATCACAGAGCTTCATCAAGCACGAAAAAGCTATGAGTCTCAAATCAGCATGTTGCTTACCTCTATCCCTGATGCGCAAGGAATATTTCACTTAAATCTTTCTGCTGACAAGATTGTTACCATCAACGGAAGTACTGAAGAAGTTAAAAAGCTTGACAACATCAACGATATCGATAGCTTCATAACCCATCTTGCCAGCTACGTTCCTGAAGAAGAAGGACGAAAAGAATACTTTGAATTCTTTTGCCGTGATTCTCTTTTGGAAACATACAAAAAAGGCAAAGCAGAAATTAACAAGGAAGTATATACCTATCTCCTGGATGGCAACGTTCACCCTGCACGAATCACTGCTCGGCTCATTACTAATCCCCGTTCAAACAACCTTGAATGCTTTATCTACGGAATGGATATCACCAAGGAAACCAGCGAGAGAGAAGCACGCGAAGAAGCGCTCAGGAATGCGCTTGCGCAAGCAGAACATGCAAGTCGCGCTAAAACCACGTTCTTGAATAACATGTCTCATGATATCCGCACGCCTATGAATGCCATTATTGGCTTCACTTCCCTTGCGGTAACGCATATCGACAGCCAAGAAGCGGTAATGGACTATCTGAAGAAAATCACCACTTCAAGCACCCATCTACTGAGCTTAATCAACGATGTCTTGGATATGAGCCGTATTGAAAGTGGCAGTATAAAAATTGAAGAGACCGAAGTTCATCTACCTGATATTCTTCATGACCTTCGTACCATTATCCAGGGAAATGTTGCCGCTAAAAGGCAAGATCTCTACATTGATACCCAAGATGTTAAACACGAAGACATCATTACTGACCAGCTTCGCCTCAATCAAATCCTTTTGAACATTGTGAGCAACGCTATTAAATTTACGCCCGCTGGGGGCACCATCAATATCCGCATCAAGGAAAAGCCCTCTTCAATGCAAGGGTATACCTCGCTTGAGTTCAGCGTTAAAGACAACGGCATTGGTATGTCAGAAGAATTCCAGAGCCATGTATTTGATTCCTTTGCTCGTGAGCGAAATACCACAAAGAGCGGAGCTCAAGGAACTGGCCTTGGTATGGCAATCACTAAAAACATCGTTGATATGATGGGTGGCGATATTAGCCTTACCAGTGAGCTGGGCAAAGGGACAGAATTCGTTGTTAAGCTTGACTGCAAGATATCAGGAAATATTACTCTTGAATCTCCTCTACCTGGCTTTAAGAATGCCCGTGCTTTGGTAGTTGATGATGATATTGATACCTGCATGAATATCAGCAAGATGCTTCGTGATATTGAAATGCGCGCTGACTGGTCAACTTCAGGTAAAGAAGCGGTTGTTCGCGCCTTTGAAGCATACGAAGACAAAGATGCCTTCAGCGCATACATCATTGACCTACTCATGCCTGACATGAACGGTATTGAAACCGTAAGAAGGATTCGCAAAGTTGTCGGAGATGACGTTCCGGTCATCATTTTGACCGCCTATGACTGGTCTGAAATTGAAGAGGAAGCACGAGAAGCAGGCGTTACTGCCTTTGTGGGCAAACCACTCTTTATGTCGGAACTGCGCGCTGCGCTTACTTCGTCTCCTTTGCTTGAGAAGCCCACTATCAGAGAGCATGTTGACTGCAAAGGCAAGCGTGCTCTTTTGGTTGAAGACAATCAACTCAACCGAGAAATTGCAGCTGAGATTCTCAAAGAGGCTGGCTTGATTGTGGATGAGGTAGAAGACGGCGCAGATGCTGTTGAACTTATGGCATCCCCTAAGGGTTCTACCTATGATCTCATCCTCATGGATATCCAGATGCCTCGCTTGAATGGCTATAAGGCAACGCAAAAGATTCGCGAAATGGAAGATGAAAAGGTAGCAAATATACCTATTGTTGCTATGACCGCAAATGCCTTTGACGAAGATAGACAAAAGGCTTTCGATTCAGGCATGAATGGGCATATTGCAAAGCCTATCAATATTCAAATCTTGCTTGATACCCTTGATGATGTTTTGTCGAATGCAGAGAGCGTTTAAGCAAACGTAAAAACACTAAGCTGGAAAATGGAGCAACGGCATAACAAACGCCTTCCCCTCATTTGAAGGGAAGGCGTCTTGACGCACTACCGGCGTTTTAATGAGCGCCGGATTCTTTATTGCAAGACTACCCAGCTTCGCCTTTGCGCCTTAGAACAGAGGCTTCTTCCCATTCGGCAAGACCTTAGGCTTCTTGGGAAGCTTTGCATAGATACATACATCAAGTACGGCAAAAACAAATACTCCAAGACCCATCACATAAAACCAGGGGTTGTTTTCGAGCGCAAAGTAGGGGCTCACGAGCGACCACATATTCCCAAAGGGGTTAAATGACATGATACAAACAAGCACCAGCGTTATTACGAGTTGCCAACATGATCCTACACGGCTCTTGCGCTTAAGCCAGAATAAACCGGGCGCACAAACAATAATAACCTGGGTAAAGATCCAGAACTTGAACATTGAAACGTCACCCAACTCAACACGCAAAAAGTTAAGCGAAACAAAGAAGATCAAGATTTGCGCACAGATAAGAGCGATGGCGCGCTTGGCAGTGCAATCTTTTCCCCACATTTCAAAACGTTCAACGGTAACAGTTTTATAGAGGCAATAGATCTCAACCAATACCCAAACTGCTTCTCCAACGCACCCCAACATGAAGAACCAAAAGCCACCTACTGCTTCATAGGCGCTTAAGAATACCCAAATTCCCATGAAGTCCGCTGCGCAATAGAACGTATGCATCCATACGGGATAAGGCCCTGCGCCTTCCCTATTCACAAGCAAAACCGAATAAACATATACCATGAACCCCAAAAAGAAGGTGAACAAGGTAGTAAATAATGTCAGTCCAAACGCAGGATTGTCGGGGCTTAAGCTAAATACGAAATCCTGTAGCGTCAGATCAACGCCATTCGGATATGTTGCAAACAGCGACTTAATAAAATCCATTACGAACCCTCCTAAAAATAAAAGTCCACATTATGGGGAATTACCCTCTTATTGAGGAGCGCGTAGCTCCTCCTTATTGATTTGAAAGAACAAAATGTATAAAACAATTTGATACGGTTACTCCATCTACCGTTATTGTCTTAACTCACGCCTGCGTAGCTACAAGCTTAACTTTATCAGTCAGCACCCCAACTATGAACGTCGCAACTAATCTCTGTAGTTAAAGCTTTAGTACAAGCTTGACTCAACCTTATTAGTCAGCATCCCACGAATCATCGTCGTCATCATAGTCGTCGTCAAAATCGTCATCGTATTCATCGTCGTAGTCATCGTATTCATCGTCGAAGTCATCGTAGTTGTCATCTTCGTATTCGTCGTTATCATCGAAGTCTTCATCCCACGGATAGACATCGCGCTCATCGTCATCATCGTAGTCTTCGTAATCGTCGAAATCGTTGGTATTGTCATCATGGCTATCAAACGATGGATCAGAAGACTCCTCCTTGTTATGAGTCTTAGAGCCAAAATGACGATCGTTAAACTCTTTTAATTGTTTGTCAGTTTCTTCCGCTTTTTCTAACTGAAGCCTAAAAAGCATAGCCTGAAGTGGTTCCATAGTTTCTCCCTTTCCCTCAAATCTAGTCCTATTATAAACAAATACCTGATTGAACTCTTGTTTCTTTTAGACATACAAAGATAAAAGCCCCTCTGAGCAAACAAGAAACCTTGTGGCTTGTTTGTTAGTCTCTAACCTTGACCATGCTATATTTACAACATCAAAACCTTACGTCCTCATCAATATCCAAAAGGAAGGACCAACTATGAGAATCACCGTTCAATATGCAACACTTATTGTTGACAATTTAGAAGAATCCGTAGCTTTTTATCGCGATACGCTTGGTTTCACGGAAGGCTACCATGTTGAGCTGGGCGAAAACGGACGCATCACCCTTATGAAAAGCCCTGATGGAGCCTTTGTTGAGCTTATAGAAAGCGCTCGTTTTGAAACCGGGTTTTATTCCATTGGTACCGATGTTGATAACCTTGATGAAGTACTAGCAAGCCTAAAAACAAAAGGCATCGAACCTACCTTAGGACCAGTAGAAACTACCGTGGGAAAGCAAGCGTTCATCAAAGACCCCAATGGCGTAAACATCTGTCTCATTGAACACAACGACGTGGCGTTGGTATAAGACGGCAATCCATAACAAAAGAAAAATTATTTATTTAAAGTGTGTCCTCTTAGTAGGACACACTTTTATTACCCAGCCCACTAAACTAGCAAGCGTTATAACTAATGAATAAGGAGGTATTCTCATGGCGGAGCAAACTACGCATTTTCTCTTTGGTAGCACTAATGATTCTTCTTGCATCCCCACTGAAATGCCTCCAACGTTTGATCCGCTCAGGTATTTAGAGGCCACCCCGCTTGAACCTCTCACCAATATCAAAGCTCTTGAAGGGCAATATTTAGCGGAAGTGCTTGAAGTATGGGAATGCTTTGATGACTTCCCTTTGCATAACTCTCCCATACTTTTGCGATTTGAAGAAATAGACCTTCTGGTTGTGAGCGACGATACCGGCAAATTATCACTGTGGATTGGCGCAATAGATACTGAACAATGCCTTGATGATTTCCAGGCTCAGCCTGAAAACGAAGACATTGATCAACCAGAATACTGTCTGTACTGGATGAGCCATCCGGAACTTCAAGAACTCGTTGGTCAACAAGCATATTCAATTACGCATACTGAAAACGAAGAAATACAAATAGTCTTTGACGAAATGGACGTTTTATTCTTCGAGTAAGCTTTTCAAAAAACCTCGGTACTCTTTAACAAGGTTGTCAGGGCTAACAATTCTGACAGCCTTGCCCATTCCGGCAACCCAGCCAAAAAATTGCTCGCTTTTGTATACCTTGACAAACGCTCTAACTTCTCCGTCTTCAGTTTCACTCAGTTGTGCAAGCTTACCAAAACGGTCAGTAATAATTTCAACCTTTTCGGCAGGACATACCAGCGTTACTGAAACTTTTTTACCCTTAAAATGCCCAAAAGAAACTGCATCGTCTTCTTCGGGCTTATAATTGCTAATTTCTTCATTACGATCAGCGCGATCATCTTCACGAATATTGATATTTTCCATACGATCAAGGCGGAATTCCTTCTTTGAGTCACTACCGGCATCCCATGCAGATAGATAATAAAATCCTTCATCGTAAGTAATACAAATAGGCGTAACTATATGCACTTCCCCGTTGCTCTGAGGAAATTTTATATAGAGAAACTCCACCTTTCTCCGTTTGCTGATAGCCTCATGAATATCGTCGATCGTACCAAAGACGCTCTCGCGCTTGGACTTTACCCTTCCTATTACATGGATGCGACGATTAAGCAATCTTTGCTCGCGTTTGCTCGCAAGCGTTTTAATATTTTTGATAAGCAGATTTGCTTGGTTTTCAGTAATAGCACGACAGGACAAAATAGCATCAACCATCAGCATAAGCTCCCCTATGGAAAACTTGTCTTTCACCATGGCATATTCCACGGGGCTTCGTTGGTACATCTTAATATCATCAAATTCACGAAGGACTTTAAGATCGGTATAGATGCTTTTACGCTCAGCGCTGATGCCGTACTCTTGGAGGCGCTCCAATATTTCAGGCATTGTTAAGCCTTTTTCTTCATCAGTTTCTTCTCTTAAAATTTTATGCAAATAAAGAAGTTTTAATTTAGATTTACCATTTTGAGCCATGGTGCCAACGCTCCTTTTTTCAGCGCAACTGTCCAATTTCTTGAATAATTTTATCAAACAATCGAAAAAAGTTGTGCCTGTCCTTTTTGTAGTACAGAAAAATCAAATAAAAGGAATAATCTTTAATCATCAAATCGCAGAAGGAAAGGATGCGTTATGAGCAAGCAATCAAAATATTTAGCTGATTTCACCATTGCAGGTATGCGTTATTGGGATGGCTCCTTAGTAGTTTGCCAGCTTAAACCGGGACAAAAGCTTGATTTGGTTGCAGAACCAGACAATGCGTATGACCCTGATGCGGTAGCAATCTATTACAAAGAGCACAAACTTGGATTCGTTCCCCGTGAATTCAATGGACTTCCTGCACAACTCTTAAGATTCGGGCACAAAAAAGTTCTTGAATGCAGAACGCTTAAAGTTGATGAACGAGCAGAACCTTGGGATCAGATTCGTGTTGGGCTTTACTTTATTGATAAATCGTAAGGTGACGGAACCATAAGCAAAAAATACCAGACCAGCTTTGCCCAACTCCTTTCTTCGTTTTTCTTTCTTGACAAATCTTATTTCATTCAAGGGCAAAGTTCGGAGCTATGAAAAAGGGTGCAGACTTAATCGGTCTGCACCCTTTCGTTTTGAAATTCCTTCGCCTGTTGCCCCTAATGAGACGAACGAAAACGGGATAAAGCCTTCACGAGCGACTTCTCATCAAGAGGCTTAATAAGATGATCGTTCATCCCTGCCTCTTCGCTTCGCTTAAAATCATCCGTAAATGCATTGGCTGTCATGGCAACAATAGCCACACTTTGAGCGTCCGCTCTATCAAGCGAGCGAATTTTACGCGTTGCATCAAGGCCGTTCATAACCGGCATCATGATATCCATAAGAATGACGTCGAACGAACCTTCTTCGCTTTGTTCGAAAATCTCAACAGCTTTTTTACCATTTTCAGCGCATGTTACCTGCGCGCCACCGTGCTCAAGCATAAACTGCGCAATCTCAAGATTGAGCGCATTGTCTTCAACGAGCAGAATGTTCATACCCTCAATGGAAGCAGGAGGGTGTTTCCTAAAAGAAACCTTTGGCTTTAAGTCAACACGGAGCGGGATGGTGATATCTACCTTTGTCCCTTCGCCTTCCTTGCTGTCTAACTTAATAGAACCGCCCATACTTTCGGCAAATTTCTTGGTAATGGAAAGGCCTAAGCCTGTACCAGCATAGATTGTACGTGCATCATCACGATTTTCCTGGGTGAACGTTTCAAAGGCCTGATCCAAAAACTCTTCGCTCATACCAATGCCGTCATCTATGCAAACAAAATGATAGGTTGCATATACCCCATCGAAAGACTCTTCTTTGCAATGAACACGCACATGACCATTTTCTCGACCATATTTAATAGCATTAGTTGTGACATTGATAAGCATTTGCTTGATATGAACAGGACTACCGAAAACATCCCAGTGCTCTACATTCATTGCATCCATGTCAGCCTCAAAAGAAATGCTTTTCTCACTAGCCTGCATTTGAGAAACACTGAGCATTTCCTTAAACAAATCCCACAAGTCAAACGGCTTGTTTTCTAAAGCCACCTTGCCCGATTCAAGCTTGCTCATATCCAAAACACTGCTGACCAAAGAAAGCAAATAACCTGATGCATCCCAGATTTTCTTACGACATTCAGCTTGTTTAGCTGGGTCATCCTTGCATAAACCCGCAATCTCAATCATGCCACGAATACCATTGATTGGCGTTCTGACATCATGGCTCATGCGACGCAAAAATTCGCTTTTGGCAGCATTAGCATACTCTGCCTCTAGCTTTGCAATCTCTAAGTTTTTTCGCTCTTCTTCTAACTCAGCCACCACTCTCATGTTTGAGCGCAATTTACCTAAATGACCACCCATTGAAAGAAGAATTTTCTCAGGATCAAGAACGAAATCTTCTATGCGGGGGTTTTCAACGCATACATATCCACCAAGTTTATCCCCTGCAAGAATGGGAAATTCTATTAAGGAGTGGTTTCCGCGCGAAGAGAAGATTTCATACATACCCGGATGCTGATCTTTTATATCATCCAGGTTATTAATGGTAACTACCTCTCCCTTTCGTAGAACACTATGAAAATATTCCATTTGCGCTACGGGAAGCTGATCAGTGCCTAGTAGCGATTGAACACCTTCAGCGCACCACTCAAACTTACTCGAAACAACCTGCGGATTTGCTTTATGAAAATCAAAGATACTAACGCGCTCAGCACCCGTAAATTCTCCTATCGCTTCTAGAAGAGCAGGTAGTTCTTCTGCAAGTTCTTTTTCATTAGAAGTTTGATCAAGATTGTTAAGACACGAAAGAATGCATCCAACATGCTGAAGCGTCTGATAAAGAATATTTTGTTGATTGTCACTATCATCCAAAAAGGATTTGCTTTTTCCAACGACCATAATGATCCCCCCCAAAAAAGGCTATAATGCCTGTTCTTCTATTATAAGACGCTCGCTTGCCATCACAAAACTTTCACAAAGAAACACTTACGAAAACGGCTCATTTTGTGCTTTAATACTTAGCTGTTAAACGCAGTGAAGTAGCTTCACCCATACGGAGCGCTCGTAGCTTTCAAGTTACGGGCGCTTTTTTGTTGGCCAAACAGCGTGCTTCGTTTTTTTGTTGCAATGCTGGTCTTAAGTCAGCTTAAGGAACAAAAACTTGCAGATGAGAAACCTCTGCAAAAAACAAAGCGCACCGAAAGAGACAAGCCAAAAAAGCAACGCCGAGAAATAGTGCCTTGGCGAGGTTTGGAAGCTTTTACTGCACCTCTAATACGAGCCCGAGTTTCGGGAGCCTACTTTGGAAAGGAAGTAGAAACAAGTGAGTCAACCTCAGAATGGAGCACTCCCTCAAGCGCGCGTGAAAGTTGCGCACCCTTATCTTAGCCTTATGGGCTTATATCTTGGCGGTTTCACCGGAATGTATAGCGAAACTGCCCTCAATATTGCACTACCCCAGCTTTCAAGCGCTTTTGGAGTAGAGCTATCGCTTGTGCAGTGGCTTGTGGTGGGATACATGCTAGCAATTGGTATCGTTTTGCCCTTTGCCAGTTTGTTGATGAAATGGTTTTCCGCTCGCAAAATTACCATCTTTGCCCTTGGTGCTTTTTTGGTAGGGGCTTTGATCAGCGGTTTTTCAACAACGTTTGAAGTTGCCCTTGCCGGACGTATCATTCAAGGTATTGGTACTGGCCTGGTATTACCTTTGATGTTCGCAATGGTTATGGAGGTTATTCCTCCTCATAAAATTGGCGCAGCCATGGGCATCAACGCACTTGTTATCATGTCGGCTTCAGCTATTGGTCCTACCCTTGCCGGCTTTCTTATTGGTGCCCTTTCTTGGAATTGGGTATTTTTTAGCTTTGCTATTGTATTGGCCGTAGGAATTTTCTTTACGCTGAAATTCCAGGTAAACCCTTACGAACTTACCAAGCCTGCCATTGACGGCATCTCTGTTCTTACTTCCTGCATCGGATTCGGTGGAGTTGTATTGGGTGTTGGCATGGCAAGTCTTTTCGGCTGGAATTCCGCACCAACCATCATTGCTCTTATCGTTGGCGTAATTGCTCTTGTTATCTATGCGAAACGACAGCTTGGCATGGAAGTTCCTGTTATTGACCTGCGCGTATTCACTGTTCCTGGATTTAGAGTTGGTGCGCTTTGCGTCATGCTCAACTTTGGCATCACACTTTCAGCCATGTATATCTTGCCTCAGTTCTATCAGAACAGCATGTTGCTTGCAGTAAGTTTTGCCGGTCTTATCATGCTTCCAGGCGGAATTATCAACGCCTTTGTCAGCATGATTTCCGGACATATCTATGACCGCATTGGCGCACGTATACCAGCGCTGTTAGGCTTTGGTATTTCTGTTATTGGTTGCGCATTGCTTATGATGGCAACGCCTGATTCGCCTCTTGGTTATGTTATTGCCTGTCATATCCTGCTTATGATTGGCGTGCCTTTGGCTATGTCTCCTTGTCAGACACATGCACTCTCTTCCCTGCCTCCAAAGCTTTCCACTGATGGAAGCACTATGATCAACACCATGCAACAGGTTATGGGTGCAATTTCAACCGCTATAGCAACCTATTTGGTAGCAACAGGATCGAGCGCATTTTTAGAGACTGGTGGCACCGGTTCAACTTCAGCTTTCGCGCAAGGATCACACTGGGGCTTTTTGTTCGCCCTTATTTTGGCAGCTATTGCTTTTATTCTTGCTTTTAAGTTCAAAAAATGTGGCGCACAAGCCCAACAAGAGCAGGCTGCATCAGCAACTCCTGCTACCTCAGGCGCAGGTGCTGTTGCTAATCGCTTGACCGCGCTTATGAGAACAGACGTTTATACCTTAAATGAAGACCAGAGCGCTCTTGAAGCTCTTCGCCTCTTTGCCGAAAAGAAAATCTCAGGCGCGCCTGTTCTAAACAAAAGAGGGAAACTGGTAGGCTTTGTGAGCGATGGTGACATCATTGGTACGCTCTCTAGACAAAACCCTACGTTCACCAGCTTCTATGCCTTCACCACCGAAGGAAATAGCTCTGACTTTGGCGAAAAAGCCCAAGAGCTCGAAAGTATTCCGGTAGGCACTATTGCAACTAAGAGCATTCTTTCGGTATCCGTCAATGACGACATGCGCGATGTTTGTAGCCTCCTTACCAGCCATCACTTAAAGAAGGCTCCGGTAATGGATGGAGACAAAATGGTTGGCATTATCAACCGTAGCGACATCACGCGCTATACCGTTGGGCTTTATGCGAATGCTTAAAAGGGTTGGGTAATAAGATCAGGCTAGAATCAGGCGAACCCCTGCTGGGTAAATTCCTTATCCTACCCCGATCTCGCGAGGGGCGCCCCTCGGATAACTTCACAGGGGCACTCCCCCGAGTAGCCCTGTAGAATCTCTGAGCGATCCTGCAGGAGCGCGCCTAAAATGCTCTTGCAGGAATTTCATGGAACACCACTGCAGGGAATCAGCTTTATTAAGCAGACAATAATCAACCCCACCAAACCTACGCGCTGGCACCTTTCATGTGTCAGCGCATTTTTTGTTATCCGAACTAGCACCTTTGATGAAGAAACGCTTTTCCAAACCCATACCGCTTCCAAGCCAACACTTTTTTATTCGTACCACTCAAGCACTAAATTGACCCGCGATGCCGCTTTGTTTCCTGCCTTTGCTACTATAGGTTGGCATTGTAATCGTTGTAAGTTTTATCCATGACCACCGAACACTCATCACTAACGCAAGAAGATATTTCCGCAAAAATAAGAAAAACCCTGCGCAAACCACGCGCACTAACTCCTCTTATTTTGCTCATGGGTTTTATTGGAGCGTCCCTTCGGTATCTACTTGAATGGATAATTCCATCTTATAATGGATTCCCCTTCGCAACCCTTATTGTGAATATCTTTGGTTGCTTTGTGCTTGAAATCATCAATCAATATGTAGGAAGGCGCCTGCATTTACCTGCACCCTTGGTAAAGTCTATAGGCATAGGTCTCATTGGGGCGTTTACCACTATTGCCGCCTTTTCAACCCAGTGTCTTTCGTTTTTCCGCGAAGGCGCCATCGCGCTTGTCCTTGTTTATATCAGCGTTACCATTCTAGGCACGTTTTTGGCCGCCCTTGCCGGAAGAGTGGTAGCACAACTTCTTGCCTTACGAAGAGTGCGGCGCCTACGCGAAGAGCACCTCCTTCACCGAAAAACCCAGCACAAGGTAGCGGAAGAGCCTTTTGTTTATTCAACACCCTTGGCTTCTTTAGTGGATAAGTCAACCGAAGACTCCACGCAAAAAGTCGTAGCATCAAAAAGCAACACTTTAGAAGGTGAAGACCGATGAGCTTCTTCACCATTTTGGCAGTAAGCGTTGGAGGAGCCTTAGGCGCATGGTGCAGAAACCGCGCAAACACCTTCCTTAAACCTCGTTTTCACCAGAGAATTCCCCTTCCAACTCTGTTTATCAATTTGACATCGTGTGCTATAGCAGGCATTGCGCTCTACTTCCAAGGTTCTTTGAATCAGGTGTTTTATTTGGCACTCACCATGGGCTTTCTGGGAGGTTTTTCAACGCTTTCAACCATGAACTATGAAGCAGTAGAGCTCATCATGCAAAAGCACTTTAAGGAAGGATTCGGCTACCTTGCACTTACCTATGCAAGCACCATTGGAATAGCAGCCTTAGGTTTTAGTGTGGCTAGCTTAATTTTCTCTTAAAGCCTGATTTTATCTTAGATCTCGTTTTCCCTTAAAGTCAGCCTTGTTTCCTCAACCTGCACGCGAAAGTAGACCCTGCCAACGCTCTAGAACCTGAAATCATTGCCCGTGCCAGCAAGGATGTCATCAATATGTTGCTTCGTTAATTCGCGTGTTTTCTCCAAGGGAATGCGCTCAAGCTCCTTGTCAATTATGGCAAGACCTTTTTGTTTGGTTTCAGGTAAGGCATAATCGGCCAAATATTCTGCGAGCGTCATAAGCGCATTAGGATGGCAGTAATTAAGAATCTCTCCATTTTTGCAGAAGCTCATAAACCTATCGCCCGTGCGTCCAGCGCGATAACAAGCAGTGCAAAAACTTGGAATATGCTCATTATCAATAAGCCAGGAGATTACTTCGTCAAGACTGCGCTCATCAAAAACATCGAACTGTTCAGTATCATGGGGGCGCTCTTCTTCAACATAACCCCCAACCGACGTACGTGACCCACCGGAAATTTGACTTACCCCATAGCTAAGCGCATGTTCGCGCACGGTTTCATTTTCACGCGTTGAAATGATGATCCCGGTATACGGAACCGAAAGACGAATAAGCGCGATGATCTTCTCGAAAATCTCATCAGGAATTCCGTTATCAAACACCTCAGGATTGATATCCATAGCAGGCTTCACGCGCGGGACACTAATGGTATGAGGACCTACGCCATAGGTTGCTTCAAGATGTTCGGCATGCATAAGCAGGCCAGCAAATTCGTACTGATAGCCCTGAAGACCAAAGAGCACACCAAGCCCCACATCATCAATTCCACCTTGCATAGCACGATCCATTGCCTCCGTATGCCAGCAATAGTCACTCTTAGGACCAGTAGGATGAAGCTTTTCATATCCAAGCTTGTTGTATGTTTCTTGGAACAGAATATAGGTTCCAATGTCGGCTTGTTTGAGCTTGCGATATTCCTCAACCGTAGTGGCGGCAATATTGACATTCACCCTGCGAATTGCACCATTTTTGTGCTTGGTGGTATAGATGGTCTCCATGCTCTCAAGGATATATTCCAGGGGGTTATGCTTAGGGTCTTCGCCTGCTTCAATAGCTAAACGTTTGTGACCCATATCCTGTAAGGCAATAACCTCCGCACGAATTTCTTCTTGCGTTAACTTCCTACGAGGAATTTCACGATTTTTTGCATGGTAAGGGCAATACAAACAGCCATTTACGCAATAGTTTGAAAGGTAAAGTGGTGCAAAAAGCACAATGCGATTGCCGTAATAAGCCAGTTTGATTTGACGAGCAAGCTTTTTGATTTCTTCGTTGATATGAGGGTCTTCGCAAGCAAGAAGAACGGAAGCTTCTCGGTGGGAAATGCTTGCACCATGATCACGCGAAGGTTTAAGGTTTAGGCGCGCTTTGTCTAAAATCTTCTGACAAAGCTCAAGATCATCTTTGTGCTCATCGGCATAAATAAGTGTTTCCATTATTTCGTGATGATCAATAAAATCTATTGCACTCTGCGATTTGACGTTATACACGCCAGCACCGTCCTTATCCTTCTTAAAATCCCACGTAATATATACAACGTAGCTATTGTAACGATAGTCAACGCTCTCTTGTTTTGATTCCCCAAAAGAGCGCACAAAAAGGATTTATCCATGATGCAGGCGGAGAGGCAAACCCGTGCGCCTTATGTGGCGAAGGTGTCTCACCACATGGCAAGATACCTCGCAAGCCAAAGTGTCTTACTTAACATACGCCCCTACCCCGCCCACAAACGTATAAATTTTCTTTTCGCCTTCTTGCAGTAGGAAAACCAGAGTGCTTTTGCTAAGGTATGAATTCGCTGAAAGATAAATACACAAGCACGCTAAACACTTTCAAACACAGGAGACACAATCAACCATGTCAAGCTTGGCCGAAGAAATATCATCAAGGCGAACATTCGCCATCATCTCTCACCCAGACGCAGGAAAAACGACCCTTACCGAAAAGCTTCTTCTCTATACGGGAAGCATTCAAACGGCGGGTTCTGTCAAAGGCAAAAGCAGTTCAAAGCATGCCGTTTCTGACTGGATGGAAATAGAGAAAGAACGTGGAATTTCGGTTACTTCTTCGGTGCTCCAGTTCACCTATGAAGGCGCTTGCGTAAACATTCTTGACACCCCCGGACACCAGGATTTTTCCGAAGACACCTACCGTACCCTCATGGCAGCAGACGCTGCCGTCATGGTAATTGACGCCGCTAAAGGCGTTGAGGCGCAAACGAAAAAGCTCTTTAAGGTATGCACCTTGCGCCATATTCCTATTTTCACCTTCGTCAACAAACTTGACCGCGAAGCGCGCGATCCTTTCGAATTGATGGAAGAGATTGAGACCGTTTTAGGCATTGGAACCTACCCTATGAACTGGCCTATTGGTTGTGGCTACAACTTCCGTGGTGTCTTTGACAGACAGACTCGACGCGTTATTGCCTTCGAGGGAGACGGCAAGGGAAATTCTTCCAAAAAGGTTGCAGAAATTGAAGCCGAACTAGGCGACAAATCACTTGATGAGCTCATTGGCCAGGATAACCACGAAAATCTTATGGACGACATTGAGCTTTTGGATGGCGCAGGAGATGAACTGGATCTTGATCTTGTGCATACCGGAAAATTGTCGCCCGTGTTCTTTGGATCGGCGCTCACTAACTTTGGCGTAGAACCCTTCTTGAAAGAGTTCCTTCGCCTTGCGCCAAGCCCTCTGCCTTATACCAATCGCCTTACGGGTGAAGCGGTTGAGCCAACGCAGGACAATTTCTCTGGCTTTGTGTTCAAGATTCAAGCAAATATGGACAAGCATCATCGTGACCGCATTGCCTTTGTGCGTATCTGCTCCGGCAAGTTCCAACGAGGCATGGAGGCTAACCACACCCAAGGCGGACGCAAACTTAAGCTTGCTACGGGAACTTCTCTTATGGCAGATGACCGTGCCATTGTGGACGAAGCGTATGCCGGTGATATCGTAGGGCTTTTTGATCCCGGCATTTTCTCTATTGGAGATACGGTCTATACCGGCAAAGACCCTATTCAGTACCCGGATATCCCCATGTTTGTTCCAGAACTTTTTGCGCGCGTTACCCAGGTAAACACTCTCAAGCGCAAGCAGTTTGTTAAAGGCATGGAAGAATTGGCTCAAGAAGGCGCTGTTCAGATTTTCCGCGAATTAGGCGGTGGCATGGAAAGCGTTATTGTAGGTGCGGTGGGCGTCTTGCAGTTTGAGGTACTTGAACAACGTCTCAAAAGCGAATACAACGTTGAAATTCGCCGTCAAGGGCTTCCCTATTCGGTTATTCGCTGGGTTGCAAACTCTGACGATGTTGACGTTTCAAAGCTCACGCTCACTCACGATACGCACCGCGTAGAAAATATGAGAGGTGAAAAGCTTTTGCTGTTCACCAGCGAGTGGAACCTGAATTACGCCCTTGATCACAACGAAGGTTTAGAGCTAACTGAATTTGGCAATCAATCATTTACTTAAGGATAAATTTGCGCAAGACTGTCTATGCAAAAGTGTCTGGTTAGCTTATTGGCATGGCATGTGTCTGGCTGGCTTATCGGCATAGCGTGTGCCTTGACGACTGATTGGTACGAAACAGGAAAGCAAATTTTGAACGTGTTATCACAGGTTTGCGCTTTTGAAAACAAAAATGAACGTGTTTTAACTTTTTATTGATAGGTGGAGAAAACATGGTTTTTTGTTGCACTTTTGTTGTTGCTATTCAGACATAATATCAACAACTTAACAACGAGTTTAAATCTTGCTGATCAGCCACATTGTCGGGGAGCTAGTTGGAGCTTTAGGGGAGACAGTTGGAGTCAATGCGGTAAGTAAGATAGGGAGGTCAAGAGACATTCTTTTGACCGGGAGGTTTGAAAAGGGTTTCGCAAGAAACCCTTTTTTTGTTTTTCAGTAAACCTAGCCCCTAGCCCGTATGTAGAGCCTTAGGAAATTGGGGGCATAAAAAGGTGACCTCAAGCTTAATCTTTTCGTATACGATGCCCCGAAATTGAATTTAGCGAATCAATGTCGGTCGAATCAATTCGGTACTAGTTCCGTTGTTTCAACACTGGTTGAATCAATTCAGCGCTGGTGCCGTTAATTTGCCTTTCTTTTTTTGCTCGACTGAGCAAGCTTTTTATCAATAAAATAATACCCGTATCCCAGCAACAAAAAGAAAACGACCATGGCAACAACAATACCCGCCACCGTAGGAACACCAAGCAAATCAATATTGAGAAACGGATACGGCCAGCGCCCCGCAGCGCTCATCCCTGTTCCAACGTTTACTCCTAGACCTAAAACCATGATCATAATGTAGGCAAAATATGCAAGCGGAAATATCAGCCACAAAAAAGGTTCGAACTTGGCAATGGTTCCCTTTTCATCAAAAAGCAACCAATCAAGAATGGCACCAATAGGCACAATATAGTGCAGTACCAGCATGTCAAAATTAAATACTCCATTCATGAAAACCATGCCACCATTTAGCATGAAGTGCGCAACAAGAAACGTTACCGTTATGGCAAGCATGAGAGCATGTTTGATTTTTGGACACCAGGGACGTTGCCCTCTTTCGGGATGAGCCAGTGCATAAAACCCCACAATCCAAAAACACAGCACTACTGCAATGTTGCTTAAATTGGTAAACATGAGAAAAAATATGGTGCTGAGTGAGCCGGCTAATAAACCCGTCTGATCTACCAGAACCGCTGTCCCTAAAAGCGCAAGCGCAAACTTAAAAACAAGTGAAGCTTTTCTTGAGCGGATATACACAGCTCCTCCTCAGTTTTTTACGTAAACAGCTTAGGCAAACAACTTAGGCGAACATCAAGAAAATAGAGGCCAAGATATAGCCAATCACGCCACATACTGGAAAAGTGATAACCCAAGCAAAAACCATGTTGCGTGCAATGCCCCAATTAACTCTGCGGACGCTCTTTGAGGCTCCAACACCCATAATGGCCGAAGTGTTGCAGTGACTTGTTGAAACAGGCATACCGGTAAGGCTAGCAACCAAAAGCGTAAAGGTAGTTGAGAAGTTTGCAGCAACACCTTGATACTTTTCCAGTTTAACCATATCCATGCCAACCGATTTAATAATGCGCTTGCCACCAATGGCTGTACCAGCAGAAATAGCAGCGGAACAAATAATCATGATCCAGAGCGGAAAACCATCTGCGCTTGGCTCAGAAATTCCAAATGAAAGTGCAATACCCAAAACCGCAATAGACATGAACTTCTGGCCATCTTGCGCACCATGCAAAAACGAAAGAGCAATGGCGCACAGGTCTTGCACTACCACAAAAAGCTTATTGGCCGACTGCCTATTAACGCCATGAAAAATCTTTTCAATCAACTTGGTAAAGAGCCAACCCAGAAGAAAGCCAACTACCAAGGAGAAAACCATACCGTAGATAACCTTCGCCCATTCGCTTGGGATAACACCAGAAAGCCCATTGAGCGCTATAGCGCCACCAGTAATGCCGGCAATCAATGAATGTGACTTAGAACAAGGAATACCAAAAATCCAGCAAATTACACCCCATACAATGGCGCCTATCATGGCTGCCACCAGCGCCAGGAGGGCAGCGTTACTATCGCCCGAAAAATTAACCATTCCAAACATTGTTTTTGCAACTGCAGTAGAAATAAAGGTCATTCCTACCAGGCCAACAAAGTTAAATACCGCTGCAAGCGCAATAGCAACATTAGGGCTTAAGCAACGAGTAGAAACAACCGTGGTAATAGCATTAGGAGCATCAGTAGCACCCGAAACTGCCGTGACGCCAATGACTAAAACAAGAATGACGATCAAGACAGGATGCGTTGCAGCCTGAGAAATGAAGTCTAAAAATGATAGCGACACGAATTACCTCGAAAAATCCAACCCTCAATATATCCTATGCAATTTTACAGAACTATCGCCCCGAACGATAGATATATTGGAAAAAAGTCTGTTCTTTGCCTTGATCGGCATTGTTGTCTAAGTAAGTTCTCACCGGTGGAAGAATTTTCTGAAAACTGGGAAGGTAACT
>CAVABR010000071.1:0-8102 GCA_963586955.1 bacterium | reverse complement strand
GGCAGGTAAGCAACCAAGGTATCGAATTGAAACATCCGCAAAGAGCTATGACGTGTTATGCGTCTGTATTGCCACGGGAACAAAGCCCCGAAAGCTTCCTCGGGTAGATCTTACCGCTTTGGAAGGACGAGGCGTTTCCTATTGTGCTACCTGTGACGGAAACTTTTTTGCCGGAAGGGAAGTGACCCTGGTTGGCGGTGGAGATACCGCCTGCGCTGAGGCACTCTATCTTTCTCGGCTGGCTTCTCATGTTCATCTTATTCATCGCAGAGATAGCCTGCGTGCTAATCATTGGTATCAAGAGCAGGTGTTGCATAATGACAAGATCACTCTTCATTGGAATAGCGAAGTAGTAGGTTATCAAGAAAAAGAAGGGCGTCTTGCGGGTATTACACTGGAGACCAAACCTGGTTTTACCGCTGGTGGTTCTTCTGATTCAGCGCCTTCTAGTTCGGTGTCGTCTGAACCAGTGTCTTCTACTTCGGCACCGTCTGAACCAGCGACTCCCGCTTCCGCGCCTTCCGGCTCGGTTTCTGATCCAGTACCTTCTGAACCACCACCTCCCGCTTTCGCGTCTTCCCGCTACGCCTCAGAACCACAAACTTCCACGCTTGCCTGCGCCGGCCTTTTTGTTGCCATTGGAAGCTTGCCTCAAACAGAATGGCTTGAAGGCGTTTCGAAAGATAATCAGGGCTACCTCATTACCAACAACGAATGCGAAACGTCGCTTCCCGGTGTATTTGCCGTCGGGGATGTGCGCCGAACTACTCTTCGTCAGGTGGTAACCGCCGTCTCTGATGGTGCTATTGCGGCGCAGGCCGCTGTCAAGTTTCTTGCAACGTGTTAAGATAGCTTTCTGCTAGTCTAGAAATGTGCTATCAAACCAATTTGAAAAACTTCTGGCAATAGTTAAAAGGAGCGTTGAAAGAACCCATGCGTGAAAAGCTTGAAAAAATAATTGCAGCATACGAAGAACTTGAATCAAAATTGGGTGATCCTTCAATAATTGCCAACCAAAGCGAATATAACAAGCTGGCAAAAAGCTATGCTGATCAAGGCCCATTGGTAAAAATGTCGCGTGAATACATTCAGAGCCTTGATGATTTGGCAGCTGCAAAAGAAATGCTTTCTGACGCGGACATGAAAGAGTTCGCTCAAGAAGAAATTGCAGAAATTGAAGCAAAGCTTCCTTCCATGGAAGAAGAAATTAAATTTATGCTCATTCCGTCTGACCCGGCAGATGAAAAAGACATCATCGTTGAGATTCGCGCCGGCGCTGGCGGGGATGAGGCCGCTATCTTTGCGGGAGATCTTTATAGCATGTATACCCGTTTTGCATCTGATCAGGGTTGGAAGTGTGAAGTCATGAATATGCACCCCTCTGACGCAGGTGGATACAAAGAAATCCAGTTTAAGGTGCTTGGTGACAAAGTTTATTCTGTCATGAAGTTTGAAAGCGGTGTTCACCGCGTTCAGCGCATTCCTAAAACGGAAAGCCAGGGCCGCATTCATACTTCAACGGCTACGGTAGCGGTCTTGCCTGAAGCTGACGAAGTGGAAGTTGATATCAACCCTAACGATTTGCGCATTGACGTATATCGCGCAGGTGGCCCGGGCGGGCAATGTGTTAACACTACTGACTCAGCGGTACGCATAACTCACTTGCCAACCGGTTTGGTTGTTCAGTCCCAGGATCAAAAGTCGCAGTTGCAAAACAAGCTTGCCGCTATGACAGTTTTACGCGCACGCCTCTACGAAAAAATGCTTGCCGAACAGCAGGCTGCCGAAGGCGAAGCTCGCCGTAATCAAATTGGCACGGGTGATCGTTCTGAGAAAATTCGTACGTATAACCAGCCTCAAGACCGCGTGACTGATCATCGTATTGGTTACAACGGTACCTACGGGGGCGTTTTGCTTGGATCTGGTGGCAGTGGTTTGGCCGAACTTATCACTGCGCTTCAGGCAGCAGATCGCGCTGCAAAACTTGAGAGCACCGTATAATTTGGCAAGCTAGTGCAATGCCAAATTGTTGCGTGATGAAACAGAGCTTATATGACTGACGTATGGACCGTTAAAGCAATTCTTGATTGGTGCGTGGGATATCTTGAAAAAAATGGAGATCCCAACCCGCGCCTTTCTGCTCAGTGGCTTTTAAGTGAGGCGCTTGGCCTGTCTCGGTTAGAGCTCTATGTCAGCCTTGATAAACCGCTTACAACTGAAGAGCGTGCAACCATGCGCGAATGGGTGCGCCGACGCGCCCAAGGAGAACCTCTGCAACTTATTTGTGGCAAGGCTCCTTTTCGCTATTTGACTGTTGCCGTGCAGAAGGGCGTTCTTATTCCGCGCCCTGAAACCGAAGTATTGGTAAGCGAAGCACTAGAGGAACTTGCCCTGCCTCGCGTTGCCAAACATGTGGTAATCAAAGATGAATCAGAAGTTGTTGAAGCAAGCGAAGAACATCCCATTTTTGTGCTTGATCTTTGTACCGGTTCGGGATGTATTGCTTGCGCGCTTGCTTCAGAATATCCCTCTGCGCATGTAATAGCTTCTGATATTTCACCCGAAGCCTGTGAGCTTGCCCTTAAGAATAGGGATGCTTTTGGTTTGCAGGAAAAGATTGAGGTTGTGCAAAATGACCTTATGAGTGGAATGAGGGATACCTATTCTGCTTCGTTTGATCTTATTATTTCCAATCCGCCATATGTTCCTTCAGAAGTTCTTTCATCGCTTGATAGGGAAGTCTTGGACTTTGAGCCAAGCCTTGCCCTTGATGGAGGAAATGATGGCTTGGATTTATTCCGCGCCTGCCTTGATGATGTATGGACTTGCTTAAAGCCTGACGGCGTATTTGCCGTTGAGCTATTCGAAGATTCTCTTGAAGAAGCTAGCTTGCTTGCGAAGGAAAAAGGCTTTGACCGGGTGCGCATTGCTCAAGATCTTACGGGACGCAATAGGGTTTTAATTGCCCGCAAGCCAACCATCACTCACAACAAATCTTGATAGTGGGATGGTCAGCGGGTACATCGCCACCGCGCATGAAAAACCCTTCCTGGCAAAGTTCGTAAGCATTTTTAAAATAATCATCGGCAGATTGCTGATTGTAGGCAATTTCTGCTTCGGTAACCTCGCGCTTAACCTTCCCTGGCAATCCCATAACAATAGATTTCGGTGGAATTTTTACTCCTTTAGAAATAACCGCTCCAGCGCCCACGACGCTATTTTCGCCAACAACAGCACCGTCCATAACAATGGCTCCCATGCCAATGATGCAATTGTTCTCTACCGTGCAGGCGTGAATGATAGCGCCATGACCAATAGTTACATTGTCTCCAAGTACGCAGGGGAAATCAGTTTCAACATGCAGGATTGCATTTTCCTGAATGTTGGTATTTTTTCCAATGACCACGCGCTCTCTGTCAGCGCGAATGGTGACTCCTGGAAAAATGGAAGCGTTTTCGTCTACAAATATGCTTCCAATGAGCGTGCAGTTTGGTGCTAAATAACTTTTGGGATGAAGGTGTACATCGTTGAGCTTCATGGGCTTTTCTCCTTCGACGGCAGGTATAAAAATATCGGCTTTGTGAGAATTATCATATATTTTTACAAACAATCAAAATCCCCCTTTCACTAATTTTTTAAGGCGCTATAATGGCCTCACAAAAGAAAAACAAATGAAAAGCTATGACAAGGAAAAGTAGGGACGAATCCATTTTCTAGAGAGTTGGCGGTTTGCTGGAAGCCAATAGTGGACGGTCCGAAAAGGCACCTTCGAGCTATTCAATTTGAACGTTAGGTGATTTACTGAACGATCTTCAGCTAAACGCCTAATCAGTAAGTTGAATCGGAGACACCCGTAAGTGGTCAATAAGCCAGCGCGCTATGAAGTCCTGATGCAACTTACTGCACAGGATTTTTTGTTTTATAAACCGCAACTGATTTTTATGTCTTGTGAGAAAAGGGGTAGACATGCAAATGAGGAGTGACTCAATTAAGAAAGGCCTAGCACGTGCGCCACACCGCAGTTTGCTCAAGGCTGATGGCTTGACTGATGAGGAACTTGATCGTCCTCTCGTCGCGGTAATTTCGTCACAAAATGAAATTATCCCGGGTCATATTCACCTGCAAACCATTGCCGATGCTGTCAAGGCTGGTGTTCGTCTTGCGGGAGGCACTCCGCTTCAAATGACAACCATCGGTGTATGTGATGGCATTGCTATGAACCACGAAGGTATGCGTTATTCGCTTACCAGCCGTGAAGTTATTGCTGATTCGGTTGAATGTGCGGTTCAGGGTCATCAGTTCGACGCGATGGTACTCATCCCTTCTTGTGACAAGATTGTTCCGGGCATGTTGCTTGCGGCATGCAGGCTTAATATTCCAACCGTGCTTGTTTCTGGCGGTCCTATGCTTGCTGGTCATGACAAGTGCGGAAATCAGACCGACCTCAATACGCTCTTTGATGCAGTTGGTCAGGTTACCAGTGGCACCATGACCGAAGAGGAATGCAAGTGGTTTGAAGAAACAGCATGCCCAACTTGCGGAAGTTGCTCGGGCATGTTTACCGCTAACTCTATTTGCTGCCTTTCCGAAGGCTTAGGTATTGCGCTTCCTGGAAATGGTACTGTTCCTGCGGTTTATTCAGAGCGCATTCGCTTGGCAAAGCATGCCGGCATGAAGGTTATGGAGCTCATTGAAAAAGACATCAAGGCGCTTGATATCATCAACGAGGCTTCAATTCATAACGGCATGGCGCTTGATATGGCCTTCGGTGGCTCAACTAATACCATGCTTCACTTAACCGCAATCGCTCACGCTGCAGGATGCCCTATCACCATGGAAGACTGGGACAAGATTTGCTCTCAGATTCCAAACATCACCCGCATTGCTCCGGCAGGTCCTCTTCATATTCAAGACCTCAATGATGTCGGTGGCATTAGCGCTATCATTGGCGAGCTGGGACGTCACGGCCTCTTGAATGATTCGGCGCTTACCTGTCACGGAACCATGAAAGAATGGATCAATGAATGCCCTGAAGTAGATGGTGAAGTAGTTCGTACAGTGGAAAACGCATACAGCACCGTGGGTGGCTTGCGTGTCATGAAGGGCAATCTTGCTCCTAATTGTGGCGTTGTTAAGCAGAGCGCGGTCTCTGACGATATGCGCCAGCATAAAGGTCCCGCTCGAGTATTCGGAAGCGAAGAGGAAGCATGTGAGGCCATCTTTGGTGGCAAGATCAACGAAGGTGACGTGGTAGTAATTCGCTACGAAGGTCCTGCAGGAGGTCCGGGTATGCGTGAAATGCTCACGCCAACTTCGGCAATTTGTGGTATGGGTCTTGATAAGAGCGTGGCACTCATTACTGATGGTCGCTTCTCGGGCGCAACAAAAGGCCCTGCTATTGGACATGTAAGCCCTGAGGCATATGCAGGAGGTCCTATCGCGCTCGTGCAAGAAGGAGACCTCATTGATATTGATATCGACAAAGGCACGTTGAATTTGCTAGTGGATGACGAAGAGCTTGAAGCTCGTCGTAGTGCATGGGTAAAGCCTGAGCCTAAATATAAGACGGGCGTTTTGGCACGTTATTCAAAGCTTGTTTCAAGTGCAGATAAGGGGGCATATTTCGGATGATCATTGACGGTGAATACGAAAAAAAGATGGGACTAGGTCCCTACACCGAAAAGCAGGGCAAGACCATGCTCGGTGCGGAGGCTATCATAGCCTCGCTTGAGGCAGAAGGGGTAGATACCGTATTTGGTTACCCGGGAGGCCAGGCTATCAAAATTTATGACGCGCTGTATGATTCCACCAAAATCAATCATATTCTGTCCAGACATGAACAGGGCGCTACCCATGAAGCTGATGGCTATGCACGTGCTACTGGAAAGACGGGTGTTGTTATTGTAACCAGTGGTCCGGGTGCTACTAACACGGTTACCGGTATTGCTACCGCATACATGGACAGCGTTCCGATGGTGGTTATCACCGGACAGGTTCCACAAAATGTCATTGGTACTGATGCGTTTCAGGAATCAGACATCGTGGGAATTACCATGCCGGTAGTCAAGCACAGCTATCTTTTGCAAAGTTGCGAAGATATGACCCGCACGTTCCGTGAGGCATTCTATATTGCAAATTCTGGTCGTCCAGGACCTGTCTTGATCGATATTCCTTCAGACCTTGCTGGCGCAGATATGGTATTTGAATATCCTGCCGATGTTCATATTCCTTCCTACAAGCCAACGGTTAAGGGAAATGTTCGACAGATCAGACAAGCTGTTGACATGATCAAGGAATCCAAGCGTCCTATTTTCTATATTGGTGGTGGCATCATTGCTTCTCATTCAGAAGAAGAGTTGCTCAATGTTGCTGAACAGATGCAAATTCCAGTTGTTACCACGTTGATGGGAAAGGGTGCTTTCCCGGCATCGAACCCGCTTAACTTAGGCCATGTGGGAATGCATGGTTCTAAATATGCTAACTTCGCCATTACCAACGCTGATTTATTGATTGCCATCGGTGCTCGTTTTTCAGATCGCGTAACAGGAAAGCTGGCAGATTTCGCCCCGCATGCCAAGGTTATTCACGTTGATGTAGACCCGGCTGAAATTGGCAAAAATCGTCTTCCGCAAATTCCTATTGTTGGTGACGCTAAGGTTGTTCTCAAAGGCATTGAAGAACAGCTTGCTAATGAAAGCTATGAGCCCGTTACTAAAGAATGGCTTGCCCAAATTAACGAATGGCGCGACGCTCATCCGTTCTATAGCCCCGGTCTTGCAACGCCTGCTCATACCATCTCCCCGGAAGGTGCGCTTGATCTGCTTTCCGACATGCTTGATCAGGAAAATTCAATTGTCACTACCGAAGTTGGCCAACATCAAATGTGGGCAGCGCAGCATATTGACCGTGATGTTCCTCGTACGTTCTTGACCAGCGGTGGCTTGGGAACCATGGGCTTTGGATTCCCTGCTGCAATTGGTGCGAAGGTGGCTTGCCCTGAAAAGCAGGTTGTCTGCATTGCTGGTGACGGATCATTCCAAATGAATGTTCAGGAAATGGCAACAGCAGCAATCAACAACATCAACGTTAAGGTTCTTTTGATGAACAATTCCGCGCTTGGCATGGTTCATCAGTGGCAAGGCTTGTTCTACGAAGAGCGCTACAGCCAAACCGTTTTGCCTGATAATCCTAACTTTGTGTTGCTTTCTCAAGCTTATGGTTGGCAGGCAGAATCGGTAAGCAAGCCCGAAGAGCTAACTGACGCTATGAAGCGTTTGCTTGATGCGGAAGGTCCGGCACTTTTGGATATGCGCTTTGATAGTTCTGAAAATGTTTTCCCTATGGTTGCTCCAGGGGCTCCAATAGATGACATCATTGGCGCAATCAACGTTGGTCCAATTTCTGAAATGATTGACATGCATGAAGAGGAAGGAAGATAACAATGAGACATATTCTTTCTGTTCTTGTTGAAAATAAATCAGGTGTTCTCTCTCGTGTTGCGGGATTGATTTCCCGACGTGGCTTTAACATCGAGTCTCTTTCAGTAGGACCTACTGAAGATCCAACGCTTTCTCGTTTGACCATCGTTATGGAGGCAGACGCGGTAGCATACGAGCAAATTACCAAACAGCTCCATAAGCTTATCAGCGTTCATAAGATCACTGACCTTACCGGCGGCAATGCTATCGAGCGTGAATTGGTCCTCTTCAAGGTTCATGCACCACAAGATATGCGTAGCGAAATAATTGAGATTGCCAACATCTTCCGTGCCAAGATTGTTGATGTAGGCAAAAGCTCACTTACCATTGAGGCAACCGGTACGCAAAGCAAGCTCCAAGGTATTGAAGATTTGCTTCGCGCTTATGGCATCAAAGAGATTATTCGCACCGGTATGATTGCCATGTCTCGTGGTTCAAAAACTAGCTAAAACAAGGAAAGGTTTTAGTTTGGGAAATGCTTTTTTCGAACAAAGGTTGCCGTGGCGAAGTTGATTTAGGTTGTCCGTTGCGGACGCGGTAACGCAAGCTTGTGGTAGCTGTTACGGGCGCGGAGACGTTGGTTAATGTTAACCGTTGCGAGTACCGTGGCGTTGACTTGCACCA
>CAVABR010000070.1:0-24540 GCA_963586955.1 bacterium | reverse complement strand
GATTAAGCACACAACAGAAAGCTAGGCATCAAGTCCTGCTTTTTCTTTCCAGTGGTTAACGCACATATAGATAAAATCTGCCATGTTTTCTTGAAAGTTTACGGGTGTGCGTTTGATGTTGAGCTGCTTGATTGCTTCTGCTACCAAAGGGTTGTTGGCGCAATTTCCTGCTAAGCCAACCGCTTGATTGTGGATGGTATTAAGTAAGGTAGGAAAGCTTTCTTCTTTGATACCAAGCACGCAAGAAAAATATTCAGAAAGAGTAGGCAACCAGTCGTAATAGCCTTTTTTGAATACTTTAAGACGTTCAATGGTTACGTTGGCTTCGATGATGGTCATGAGGATTGTTCCGTAGACAGCCCAGTCCCTGTTCTCATCTGCAATATGAGCCCATTCTTTGGCTAGCGCCTCAAGATCAGTGCAAGCTTTTTTGGGAAAAGCTCCAAGCAAAGCTTCAAAATACTCATCACGCGCATCAGCAGCTAAATCAAGAAAGATTTCTTCTTTGGTAGTTACGTATTTGTATAGATTTGCTCTAGACCAACCAAGGCGTTCTGCAATAGTTGTGAGCGTGATTTCGTGATAAGGATTTTCGCGAAACAAGTCAGCGGTGGCCTTCTTGATGTCTGCCATCCGTTGATTTTTCTGTTCTACTGATCGTGCTCGCTTAAATTCTTGCATTACCTCTCCCGAATATTTTTCGAGTTCTTCTTGAAATATAGCATATAAAAATAAGAAACAAAGTGTCATTTATTTATTGACAAGGTAAGTGACGTTGCGTAACTTAACAAGTAGTAAAAAATAAGCAAAGAGTTAAACAAAAGCGAAAGCATAAAAAAGTAGAGAGGAAAGACAATGGTTAAACAAACTGCAGGAAGAGATCAGCTAGGGCAGTTCGCGCCCACGTTTGCGGCGCTGAACGATGACGTGCTTTTTGGCGAAGTGTGGTCGCGCGAATCTCAGCTTTCGCTTAAACATAGATCGATGGTTACTGTTTCAGTTTTGATTGGAAAAGGGATGCTTGATTCCGCTTTCCAGTATCACCTTCAGTCTGCAAAGGCAAACGGGGTTACAAAAACCGAAATGGCCGAACTCATCACTCATGCTGCCTTTTATGCAGGTTGGCCTAATGCATGGGCTGCCTTCAATATGGCAAAAGAGGTTTATGCCGAAGAGGCAGAAGAAGAGCATGGCGGTTTCTTTGGCCAGGGAGAGCCCAATACAGCCTACGCGCAGTACTTCATTGGCAATAGTTATTTGAAGCCTTTGGTGAACCCTGAAGAGACCTCGGTATTTTTGGCGAATGTCACTTTTGAGCCATCGTGTAGAAACAACTGGCATATTCATCACGCAAAATCGGGCGGTGGACAGATCCTTTTGTGTGTCGATGGCGAAGGCTGGTATCAAGAAGAAGGAAAGCCTGCACGGAGTTTGCAACCGGGTGACGTGGTAGTTATCCCTGCCGAAGTTAAGCATTGGCATGGCGCGAAAGCTCATAGCTGGTTTAGTCATATTGCTGTTGAGGTTCCTGGGGAAGAAACTTCAAATGAATGGTGCGAGCCAGTTTCGGACGAAGAATATTCGGTTTTGTAAGAGGTGACTACTGCGCGGTGCAACTACTGCGCGGTGCAACTGTTATTCGGTGGGTGAGCGCGTTGATCAGGCGCTCTGGTGTCTTACATTACGCTTGTCTTTGCGTTAGTCATTAGTTGTGAGTAATGGTGTATGGCATCTGTTGTATCTGACAGATAAGTCACCTGCAAATGGTGGCTTGTCTTTTGTTGAGTGAGCTTGTCTCTTGCGCCCGCCGTTTTATGCCCGCCCACCATTTTGCGTTCAGCGTTTTATACCCGCAGAACGTTGGTTTTTAGTAAAAACCTTCCTGAGGCTCTTGTTTTCGGGTTGGGGTAGTGACAGAATCGGTTTGCAAAAATTTGCAGAAGTTAATCGAGGCGAGGCGATGCGTGCAGATGGCATCGCAGAAGTAAAGGGAAATGAAGGAATATACCAAAAAACAAAATAGCATCGACATGCTCAACGGCCCGCTTCCCTTTAAGATTATCCTTTTTGCTGTACCGCTAGCACTTAGTAGTATCTTGCAACAGCTTTTCAATTCGGCTGATGCCATTATTGCTGGTCAATACATTGGCAGTTCTGCGCTGGCTGCAGTCGGTGGCGTTGCGCCTATCATCAGCCTCTATATTGCTGTATTTGTGGGGCTTTCCATTGGTTCGAATGTTTTAATTGCGGTCTATATTGGACGTGGCGACAGCGCTAAGATTCGTGGAGGCATTCACGCTACCGTTGCGGTTGCACTTGTTTGTTCATTACTTCTTACCATTATTGGTGTAGCTTCAACTGACTATATCCTTGAGGCGGTTAACGTTCCTCAAGATGCCTGGGATGAGGCAAAGGATTATCTGCATATCTACTTTTTAGGCGTGGTATTTTTTGTAATTTATAACTTTGCTTCTGCTGTTTTGCGCGCAAAGGGAGACACGCGTCGACCACTTTATGCGCTTGCGGTTTCTGTTGCTCTCAACATTATTCTCAACTATATTGCCGTTGTAGCGTTTAATGGTGGTGTTCCAGGAATTGCTCTTGCAACCGTTATTGCTAATGCGGTGAGTTGCGTTATGGTTGTGGGCTTTCTAGTAAAAGAGGAAGAAACTTTCAGGCTCACCTTCGCTAATTTTAAAGTTAGCAAAACAGACATTAAATCGCTTCTCTATATTGGTATTCCGGCAGCGCTTCAGGGAGCGGTTTTTGCGCTTTCGAATGTGGTTATTCAAGGTGCTATCAACAGCTTTGGAACGGATGCGGCAGCAGGCTCGGCAGCCGCTATGAACTATGAGTATTACACCTACTTTTTCACTAACGCATTTTCCCAGGCGGCAGTTACGTTTATCGGGCAAAACTTTGCTGCCAAGCGCTACGACCGATGCGATACCGTCATGAAATTCTGTATGGGCGCAGCGGTTGGAATCACGCTGGCGCTCAGCTTGATCTTCGTAGGGCTGGGAGATATTTCTTTGGGCGTTTTCACCACCGAGAGCGGAGCCCTAGCTTATGGCTCTATTCGTATGTGGCACGTTGAACTCTTGGAATGCATGCCCTGTTCTTATGAAATCACTGCAGCAGGAATGAGAGGCATGGGTTGGTCAGTATTACCAACGGTTGTGGTTATCATTGGATCCTGTTTCTTGCGAATAGGCTATGTCCTCTTCATTTTCCCAGCTATTTCAAGCTTTTCGAATTTGATGCTCATTTATCCCATAACGTGGATAGTCACGGGCAGTGTCATGATTGTGCTGTTCTTTATTGCAAGAAAGAGAGCCTACAAGCCTGTAAGAATAGCAGCATCTAGTAAGGTTGCTCATCAAGAGTAGTGGGAGTAGTGGGCGAAAATGGGAATTTTAAGCTGAAGTTGTTGCGGTAGCTTAGCGAATCGCTAAGATAAATCCTGAGTAAATTTGAACAAAGGATGTGCCTCTTTTCTTAATGGATGTCGTTGCGTTATTTGGCAAAATACTTGATTCGCTGGTAGAGAAGAATCCCGAAGCAAGCCGTAAATTTTTAAGGTTTGGTTGGAACTTGATGAATACCAAGTTTAAAGCCTTGCCTGATAAGCGTCTTTGTTCTGCCGATCAATACCTTGCTCATTTAATGATGGATACCATGTTGGCGCCCTTAAAAAAGCCTGAACAAGCAGTGGCAATTAGCGTTTTTGTTCCGTGTGAAATTCTTCAAGAGCTAGACCTTAATCCTTACAACGTGGAAAGCTTTTCGTGCTATTTGGCGGCTTCTGATATTTCTCGCCCCTGTATTGAATTAGCTGAAGCAAATGGCGTTCCAGAAACTTTATGCAGTTACCATAAAACATTCATTGGTGCTGCTCAGCGTGGTTTCATGCCTCGGCCGAAGTGTATTGTTTATACCAATCTTACCTGCGACGCAAACATGATCACATTTAAGGCGCTTGCTGATCTATTCAACGTTCCTTCATTCCAGATAGATGTGCCCGATGTTATTTCCGAAACCAGCATTACTTACGTGGCAGGGCAACTAAGAGAACTGAGCCATTTTCTTGAAGAACAAACAGGAAAACCTATCAACGAAGACGCGCTGAGGGTTCGCGTAGAGCGCAGTAAGCGCACCCTTGTTTCCTATCAAGAATTTTGTCGCCTTCGTAAAGGGCGCGATATTCCTTCTGATCTGGTTTCTCCTTTATATGCCGCCATGACCAGCAATATTCTGCTGGGAACTGAAGCGGAAGAGTACTACATAGACAAGCTCATCAAAGATGCTCAAAAAGCATCGGCAAAGCGCTGTGCTCATATTTACTGGATGCATACCATTCCGTATTGGTCAGAAGCAACGGCTAATGATTTTGCCTTTTCGGACAAGGCTCAAATTGTTGGCTGTGACATAGGGCAGCTGTGTGAACCGCTTTTTGCAACGGATGATCCTTATTACGCTATGGCTTGGCGCATGGTTCATAACAATCTAAACGGGGGTGCCCTGCGCAGGATTGAGGCGGGAATCAAGCATGCCAAAGAGCTCGGCGCTGATGGTGTTGTGTGGTTTAACCACTGGGGCTGCAAGCATACCATTGGGGCATCTCAGCTAGCAAAGCGCAAATTCGAAGAGGCGGGCTTGCCGTTTTTGGTGCTTGATGGCGACGGTGTTGACAGTGCCCATGGTGGCGAAGGTCAAACCGCAACACGCCTTGATGCTTTCTTGGAAATGCTGGAGGTATAGATGGCTACACCAACGTATTACGTATGCAAGTACACGCCTCTTGAAGTTATTGAAGCGCTTGGAGGAACACCGGAAAACCTCAACGAGATGCAAGAAGGCTTTGATCAGGCTGAACTGCTTATGGGAGCTAATATTTGTGGTTTTGGCAAAACGGTAATTGAATCGGTTTTTGCTGGTGACGTACGCGAATTGGTGCTGGTTAATTGTTGCGATTCTATCAAGAGTGTCTATGATGTTCTGCTTGATTCGGGCAAGCTTGATTTTCTTTATTTGTTTGATGTGATGCGCGGGGATGGTCCGTGTGCACGCGAATGGATGGCGCTTCAAATCAAGGATTTCGCCCAGGCTTATGGCGCTTATAAAGGCATAACGCTTACAGTGGAATCTTTGCGCAAGGCCTTTCATCCCGTGGAGAAAGTCAATGAGCCACACGTGAGTATTTTGGGCGCTCGCATGGGTACGCAGCTGTTTGATATGGTCAAAGAGGCTATGCCTTATCCTGTTGAAAACATGACTTGTGTCAATAATCGCAATGTAGGAGAGGTTACACCTCCTTCTGATCTTGATCTTGATGAGCTCATTGATTGGTATGCAGGAGAAATGGTGGGGCAGTTACCCTGTATGCGCATGGCTGACGTGCAAGGACGACGACGTATTTTGGAGGATCCTCAGCTGAAGGGGGTTGTCTATCATACGGTACGTTTCTGCGATTTTTACGGGTTGGAGTATTCGCAAATTAAAAATTCGGCCAAGCTTCCTTTGGTCAAGATTGAATCGGATTACACCACACAAAGCGCCGGACAGCTACTTACCAGGTTGGAAGCATTTTCTGAGAGCATTGCCCCTGAGACTGTTTCCGCTCATTCAAAACATAAGGAGAACACCATGGATGGACGCAAGAGATACTATGCCGGAATTGACAGTGGTTCTACCAGTACCGATGTGGTAATTCTTGACGAAGACAAAACCATCGTGGCAAAACTGATCGCTTCTACAGGTGCCGGCGCTTCGGCCAGTGCGGACGCTGCGCTTGCTGAAGCCTGCAAGATGGCAGGAATTACTCCTGATGACATTACTGAATTGGTTACCACTGGTTATGGCCGATCAGTAATTGAGGCAGGAGACAAAACAGTGACGGAAATCACTTGTCATGCGCGGGGTGTTCATTTTATTGACCCATCTATTCGTACCATTATTGATATTGGTGGGCAGGACAGCAAAGCTATCAGCCTTGATGAAGAGGGCAATGTTGTCAACTTCACTATGAACGACAAATGTGCAGCGGGCACGGGACGTTTTTTGGATATGATGGCGCGCACCATGGAGATGGATCTTGACCATATGAGCGAGCGCGGGCTTGAGTACAAAGAAGACATCACTATTTCAAGCATGTGCTCAGTTTTTGCCGAATCTGAAGTGGTGTCTTTAATTGCGCAAAACAAAGACGTTGACGATATTGTTCACGGCCTCAATAAAGCAGTTGCGGTGAAAACAAAAGCGCTGGTCAAGCGTGTAAATGGAGTGGCGCCTTTCATGATGACCGGTGGCGTTTCGCGCAATCATGGATTGGTCAAAACGTTAGAAGAGAAGCTTGGGTCGCCTATTTTGATTAGCGAATATGCGCAACTTTGTGGCGCGTTGGGTGCGGCTCTTCTTGCAAGCGAATAATGATGGGTGTTGGGCGCGGCACTTCTTGCATACGAATAATGATAGGCGTTGGGCGCAACGCTCCTTGCAAGCGAATAATGCGCGTTTGTCTTTCGTGCTAAGCGCTTGATTGTGGCTAGATCTAGTATTGCGTTGTTGTAAGCGAGTAAAGGGCGCATGGTATGACGTTGCGTTTGGGGCTACTCTGCTTGTTTTTTTGGTGGACGTTTGTCTTTTGTTTGTATCAGTGCTCAATGATTTTTTGCGTTGCACTCTTCAAGCGTCTAATTACCACGAGGATGCAATAAAGAGAAGCAACCACCCCAATAACGGCTCCTACAAATCCAACGTTTTCTATTCCAAAATTATTTACCGCGCATCCCCCAATGAGTGTTCCGGTGCCTATGCCTAAATTAAAGATGCCTGAGAAAATAGCCATCGCCACGGTTTGTTCTTCGCCGGGAGTAACTTTGATTATTTCTGCTTGCGCTGCAATATTGTAGATAGTAGAACACAGTCCCCATATTGCGCATATTAGCAGGGCGCCACCCAAGCTCAAACAAACAAAACGCATCAAAACAAGACAAAGCGCCACACCTACTACGGCTGATCCTAAAAGCAGGAAACGGAATTTTACATACCCTTTTGCATAGAGAAAACTACTCAAAATTCCCGCGAGGCCAAATACGCAGAGGGCAACGGTAACCACTTCTTCTTTAAGAGAGGCAACTTGTAAAAAGAAGGGCTCGATATAGCTATATCCGGCGTAGTAGCCCATGGCATAGAGCGCCGTCAGTATGAAAATACCCACGAGCGCCTTGTTCTTGAAAAGGTAAGGCAGGTTGGAAAGGCTGAATTTTTCGGCACCTGCAACCGGGGGCATCACGCGCCAAAGATAGATCAACAGCAGAAATGAAACAATCGCTATGCAGGCAAAGGTAGACCTCCAGCTCATAAGAAGCCCGATGGTTCTGCCAAGAGGAAGGCCTGCTACCATAGCAACGGCGCCACCCATTTCAACCAAGCTTAAGGCAAGTGCCTGATGCTTTGGATGTACCACGCGAACTGCAATGGGGGCAATAATGGCCCAAAAAACCGAATGCGCGCAGGCTACAACCAATCGAGCACCTAAAAGCATTTCGTAGCTAACAGCCAGCGCCGAAAGTACTTGTCCAAAGGTAAAAACAAATACAACCAAAAGGAACAGCCGGCGAAAATCAACGCGCGTGGCCAAGACCATAAGGGGTAGAGACAAGATCATAACCGCCCAGGCATAGGCTGAAACAATAAAACCTGTTTGAGCTTCGTCTGTTTTGAAGGTTGAGCCTATGTCAGTAAGAAGCCCGATAGGCATAAATTCTGAAGAATTAAAAACAAACGTGGCGACAACCATTCCAATTAAAGGGAGCCATTCTTTGCGTGTCAGCCCTTTTGTCATGTTGTATGCCTTCCTGTATTGTCCTGCGCGTGGCTACCATGCGCGATGTTGTTTTGCGTGAGCCTTCTTCGAGCCAAAAATCTCTGCCTTTCGCTCAAAAGATTTTGCGCTTTCGCCCCACAAAAGAGATCTTTCGAAGCAATAATTCATAAGAGATTTATAATCTCGTGGTTATGAATTTTTTTGCCAAAATACCCGTTAATGTTTATAAACTTCTTCTCATTGGAGCAACTGCACTCTGGGGATATGCCTTTGTTGTCATGAAAGATGTGGTTGCCGTTATTCCTCCTGCTTGGCTTTTAGGAATACGCTTCACGCTTGCTGGCATAATCATTGCGTTCTTTTTGAGGAAGCAAATCGCACGGATTCTTTCGCTAAAGGTTGTTGCGATGGGCTTAGTCTTAGCGGTATTGGAATTTATTGCGTTTTACACTCAGACAGTAGGCCTTATATATACCACACCAGGAATCAATGCCTTTCTTACGGCAACTTATTGTGTCATTGTCCCGTTTGTTTGGTGGGTAGTGGGACGCAAACGCCCCACTGTTTTTAATATTGGCGCTGCCCTTATCGCGCTTGTTGGTATCTGGTTTGTTTCGGTGAGTAGCTCAGGCGAAGGACTTTCGCTTGGTCTCGGCGAAGGGCTCACGTTAGTTTGTGCACTCTTTTTTGCTTTTCATATTGTTGCGGTAGCCAGATTTTCCCGTTTTGCTAACGCACTTGTTCTAACGGCTATTCAGTTCTTGTTCGAAGGCATGATTGCGTTGGGAGTTGGGGCAGTGACCGAACCCATGCCAACTCTTGATGTGTTCACCACTGACGTTATTCTTCAGTTGGCTTTTTTGGTTGTGTTTGCTTCGGTTATTTGCTTTGGTATCCAAAATGTTGCGCTTGCCTATGTTCCTCCCGCTCAGGCTTCGTTGTTTTTAAGCCTAGAGTCGGTGTTTGGTGTTATTTTTTCCATCCTCATCTATGGAGAGGAAATGACAATTCGTTTGGTAGCGGGCTTTGTTCTTATCTTCATTGCAATTTTGATAAGCGAACTATTCCCGCGAAAACCTAAAGCAAAAGCGAACGATCCAAACGATTCAAACGGTTCGAATAGTTCAAATAGTCCTGATGCGGGGCAAGCGAATTTGGAACAAACAGAACAAACGAAGCAAACTTAGAGCCGAAGTGGCCGGCTTGAATAGCGTTCAGATCTAGGACAAAGCGCACGGACGAACGGGACTCCAGCCTAGGTTCAAAGCAACCAATGCAGACACGAAGCAAACCTAAGCCGTTTCTTCTTTCACCAGTTCTTTAAAGGTATCAAGTACCTTCCATTGTTCGCGTTGAAGAGGAACACCCAAGCTAATGGCATAGCTTGCTTGTGCCGACAAAGGTATCTTTATCAGGTCTTTGGTCAGGCTGTCATGGAGCAATTCGAACATATTAAGCGGGCAAAAAACGGCTCCCAATCCTTGTGCACACATTGCCAGGATAGTAGGAAGGTTTTCGCTTGTTGCAACCACTTTAGGCTCAATACCTGCATTGCGAAGCTCTGAATAAGCAATCCGTCCGGCAATATCATCAACCGATTCAAGCACAAACGGACAATCTTTCAAGGCAGAAATTCCTTCTTCGGAAAGAAGGTGTACTGCGGTCTGTGCTGGCATTTTCATAGCGTCTTCCAAAAGGTCAGCACGAAGCGCCAGCACCACTTCTTCATTGTAGAGTGGGGTAATTTCAACGCCGGGGATATTCATACCAAGGCGTGCAATAACCGCATCAACTTCGGCATGCTCTGCCATACGAATAAGTTCTCGGTTGGTTCCTTCGACCAAATAAATACTTACACCCGGAAACGTTTTTCGCATATCGGCGACAATCTGAGGCATCAAAAGACGTCCTCTTACATGAGAGATTCCCACTTTAAGAATTCCTGATCCGCCACCGGTCACTTCGCCAATTTGGCGAAACATATCACGGCGAGCCTGGCGTTGTTCGCGCGCGAACATTAAAAAGACTAAACCAGCCGAAGTAAGAGAAATAGGCGTTCCTCTTACCACAAGCTTTGCGTCAAGGTTTTTTTCAAGCGCAACAAGGCGCGCACTCAGCGTTTGTTGTGAAATTTGCAGACGTTCAGCTGCTTTAGTGAAATTTTCTGTTTCGGCTAGCTTAATAAACCAGTCCCAGTTTTCAAGTGCCATCGTTTCCGTCCCGGTTGAATTTTGCGTGACAGGAAAATAGTAATCGCAAAAAGATGAATGGATGTACCTTAATCAATAATTTTTTGTTACATGACAAAAAAATTTGGTGTTTTACGTTTTTTTTACAGGAAGATCACGTAAAATCAACTTTCGTTATATAGGAGAAGCCTTGTCTTTGTTTTGCTGGAAAGCGCGGGTTTGCTTTAAAAGAGATTAATTTTCTTTAAAAGCATAAAAGGAACAGTTTCCCAAAGAACCCAAAGCGGATTCTTGTTTGTTGGCTAGTTACTAACATTGTTAAGAGGTTTTCTTCCTTAAGAAGGAAAAGACAGGAAAGAAAGAGAGTTGAACATGAAGAAAAAGTTCCTCGCTATTTTTGTCGCAGCATGCGCTATGGCTATGGCGTTTGCTTTGGTTGGATGCGGAAGCTCAAGTTCTGGCTCAAAGAACAATGAACTTCGTTTCGTAACCGGTGGCGAATCTGGCACCTATTATGCATACGGCACCGTTCTTGCTCAGTATGCAACCAACAATGGAGACATCAAAGTTAATGCACTTTCAAGCGAAGGTTCAAAGGCGAACGTACAGTCTCTTCAGAGCAGTGAAGCAGAACTTGCATTCTGCCAGTCTGACGTTGCAACGTATGCTTATGAAGGCAAGAGCCTCTTTAAGGATGCTGCTTACAAAGATTTCTCAGTAGTTGCAGCTCTTTATCAGGAGCAGGTACAAATTGTAACTTGTGATCCTAACATCAAGACCGTTGCAGATCTTAAGGGTAAAAACGTTTCTATCGGTGCTGCTAACTCCGGCGTTTACTTCAACGCAGTAGATGTTCTTGGCGCTTATGATATGACTGAAAAAGACATCAATGCGGTATATCAGAACTTCGCTGACTCAGCTGACTCTTTGAAGAATGGCAAGATTGACGCTGCATTTATTGTTGCTGGTGCTCCAACCACTGCAATTACCGACCTTTCAACTTCAAAGCAGGCATACTTGGTATCCATGGATGCTGACCATATTGCAAAACTTAAGGAAACTTCCCCTTACTATGCAGATACAACCATTAAGGCTGGAACTTATTCAGGCATGACTGAGGATACTCAGACCGTTGCTGTTCTTTCTCTTGTTCTTGCAAACAATTCTGTAAGCGAAGATTCGATCTACAAATTCACCTCTTCAATCTTCGACGGTGCATCTAAGCAGGCAGACGCTCATGCTAAGTACGCAGAACTTGACAAGAACGTAGCAAGCTCAATTACTTCTGTTCCTTATCATGCAGGTGCAGCTAAGTACTACAGCGAGCAGGGTATCACTGTTAAAACGAGCTAATTTCGCTCGCTAAAAAAGCAAGGTACTTAACCAACGTGTTAAATCAGGGCTGCAACAAAATGCTGTTGTAGCCCTGACTGGTTAAACTTTGGGTCTGAAATACGCCTTTCAGGCATATAAAAAAGACTTATTTCAGACTTAAAGCAGTAAAAACAACAAGGAGAGTTAATGAGCATTTTTAAGAAAAAAGACAAAGCCCCCGAAGCTGAAGTCGAACTTACGCCCGAAGGCGAGGTTGATGCTGAAGCGGTTATGCGCAAGTATGATCGTGAATCTAACACGCGCATTTGGGAGGGTATTCCAAAGGTAATTGTTACCGCAGTCATGGTTTTGTTTTCCGTGTACTGTATGTACATGACCCTCTTCAGTGTTGAGCAGGCTGAAACACGCCTTGCTCGTTTTGTTGCGATGGTCATCATTGTTGGCTATCTTATGTATCCTTCAAGAAAGACCGGTCACAAGGTTAACCATCTTCCGTGGTACGACATCATTTTGATGGTGGCGGGCGCCGGAGCATTTCTGTATTACTCCTTCAACACCGTTGATATTCTTATGATGGGTCAGCGCATTGGTGTTTTGGAAGTTGTGCTGGGCATTATTGGTATTGGCGTATTGGTTGATTTGTGTCGCCGTTGCGTGGGTATCCCTATTATTGTGGTAGTAGGATGTTTGCTTATCTATGCGCTTTATTGGCAGTTCTCTTACAACTCAGATTTGTATCGTTCGCTTTCTAACGTTATTCAAAAGTTGTTTTATACCACCAGTGGTGTTATCGGAACGCCAACTAATGTTTGTTATACCTACATTGTTTTGTTTATTATCTTTGGTGCCTTCCTTGAGCGTACGGGTATTGCAAACTTCTTTATTTCATTTGCAAACCGCCTTGCTGGATGGTCTTCCGGCGGTCCTGCAAAGGTAGCAGTTATCTCTTCTGCTTTGTGCGGTATGGTTTCTGGTTCTTCTGTTGGTAACACGGTTACCACTGGTTCAGTAACTATTCCTATGATGAAAAAGACCGGTTATAAGCCCGAATTTGCGGGTGCGGTTGAGGCTGCTTCTTCAACTGGTGGCCAGATCATGCCTCCTATTATGGGCGCTGCTGCATTTTTGATGGCAGAGTATATGGGTATTCCTTATATCCAAGTTGCTGCAATTGCTATCATTCCTGCCCTGCTTTATTTCACGGGTATTTTCATGACCGTACATTTAGAAGCAAAGCGTAGAGGCTTGAAGGGTATTCCGTTTAAAGAACTTCCTACTTGGATTTACTTGCTTAAGAATTGCTACCTCATTATTCCTTTGGTTTTGTTGGTATGGTTAGTTGCTGCAGGCGTTTATACCATGGCAGTTTCTGCTGCTATTTCAATCTTGGCTGCATTCTTAATTGGCTTCCTTCACTTCTTGTTAACCAACTGGAATGAGCGTGCTGAAAATGAAAGCTTTGGCTCGGTATTGGTAGAAACCGTAAAGACTTCTCTTTGGACCGCTTGCGATGCATTTGCTGCAGGCGCTAAAAATACCATTGCAGTTGCCGTTGCTTGTGCGCTTGCTGGTTTGATTGCTGGTTGCATTACCGTAACCGGCTTGGCTTCAACGCTTATTAATGTCATTGTTATGGCTTCAGGTGACACGCTTATCATCGGCCTGGTTTTGACAATGCTTTGTTGCATCGTTTTAGGTATGGGCGTTCCTACTACCGCAAACTACTGCATCATGGCAGCAACATGCGCCCCAATTTTAATTCAGCTTGGTGTGCCTTTGGTATGTGCTCACTTCTTCGTATTCTACTTCGGCATCTTGGCAGACATCACGCCTCCGGTTGCTTTAGCGGCGTACGCGGGTAGTGCTATAGCGAAGTCGCGCCCAATGAAGACCGCGGTCAACGCGACACGCTTGGGTATTGCTGCTTATATCATTCCGTTTGTGTTTGCGTTCTATCCTGCATTGATTTTGCAGGTGCCGGTAGAGCCTGTGTTTGTTGTTATCAATACCGCTATGGCGATGTTTGGTCTGTTTGGTGTTGCTGCAGGCTTTGAGGGATACCTCTTCACTAAGATCAACCCGGTATTCCGTGTGTTGGCTATCGTTGCTGGCGTATGCATCATGATTCCTACGGCATCTTTGGCAGAAGTAAGCGGGCTTATTATTAACATCGTTGGCTTCTGTGTTATTGCTGGTATTGCACTTATTCAAAAAGCGCTCAATAAACGCAAGGGCGGAGGAACCCCAACCGGTCCTACGCCTGCTGAGGCAAGCGCTTAGTGATTAAGCAACAAAGCCGGGCAACAAAAAAGGGAGAAAAGAAAGAGTAAGAGGGACACTATGAGTGAGACAAAGACCATTTGGGTTACGGGTGCTAAAGGGTTTATTGGTGGTGAACTAGTTTCACATCTAGAAGACTATGGATATCGCGTAGTAGGAACTGACGAAGAGTTGAGCGTATGCGAACTCGAGCGTTTGGAGTCTTTTGCTAACGAGGTTCGCCCTGATGTGATTATTAACGGTGCTGGTATTTCTCGTGCTGCAACGGGAATTAGCAATCGCATAAAAGCGTACGAAGTTAACGCGCTTGGTGCGCGCAATGTGGCAATTGCTGCTAATGGCGTCAATGCACTCATGGTTCAAATTTCTACTGACGATGTTTACCCTACCAGAATGGCTGAGCCTGCAAACGAATTTGACGCACCCCATCCTGAGACTCCGTATGGCAAGTCAAAGCGCGCAGGTGAAGTTATGGTGCGCGATGTTGTGCCTGATCACCTTATTATTCGTTCGTCTTGGGTATATAGCATCAATGGTGGACAAGTTAAAGATGCGCTTGATGCAGCTAAGGCGGGCAAAACTATTCCAGCTCGTACAGATCAGTATGCCTCACCTACTTCCATTTCGACATATGTGAGCTTTTTGGTAAAAGCCATTGAAAAAAGAGCTACCGGAACTCTTCACATCACTGGCCAAGGAGCCGTTAACCGCTATACTTTTTTGTCGAAAGTTTTGGAAGTTTGCGGATATGAACCTCATAAGGTTTTGACTCCTGCGACTGACCTAGTTACGGCAGAGCAAGTTTTACTGGAAAGCCTTATGCTGGAAATGTTTGGTGCAGAACTTCCAAATTGGGAAGATGATGTAGAGGCTTACTTTAAAGAGGTAGGACTTGCTAAATAAGCTTGCCAAATAAATTAGGTAGTTACGTAAGATTTAAAAACGCATCTTCTGTTACTTTGCTTGATGTGCGACCCTTTCGAAGAAGAAAGATAAAGCATGTGGGCACATCATACAGAAGGTGCGTTTTGCGTTGAAAGGTATGTAGTATGGATAATTCACGGGATACATTAGCTGGCGCTTTGATTGGCCTAGGCGCTACCATTACCGAAGCAATGAACAACATAGAAGGGTTTGTTCCTTGCGGAAATCCTGCCAGAATAACCAACTCAGGACTCATCGTTCTTAAAAGTTATGCAAGCGAAGAAGAGCTTGCGAGCCAAATTAAGACCACGGAGGCCTTTATTGAGCATGTGAGTGAACATCGTGGGGTGAGCGCTCATCCGATAGCTGACGTGACGGACTTGAGCGAAGTAAAATCACAGCTTCTTTCTGCCTTGAGCGCAGTTGCAATGTCCTTGCAGGCTTTCGAAGATCATCAGCCTGAGATCATGGATTGGGTTTATAGAAGCCTGGCTTCGCTTGAAGAGGCGGACGATGCTTCCGCGAAGACTCAGTATGCCCGTTATGATGAAATTCAACAGAAGGTAAACGAACTTTCTGCCTAGCGGTAGAGCTGGACTGTTTAGCGCTTGCGTTTGAAGAAGGGGCGGTTTTAGTCTAGTGGAAGGGCTGGCTTCAGCTTTGAGAAAGTCGGTTTCCTTTAGGATTGGTATTTGAAAAAGGGCTGGCCTGTTTGGCGCTTGTTGCTGAAGCTTTTTAGACTCTTTTGTGTCACATCTTGTTCGTGGCGCGTGTTCTGACTAAAGTATAATTCAGGCTTGATTAACTGAAAGGATAGGCATGTACGGACTAAAAACTGAAAGTAGTTTTGATGCTGCTCATTTTTTGACCGACTATCACGGCAAATGCGAAAACCTTCATGGGCATCGTTGGCGTGTTGTGGCTTATCTTGAACAAGAACATCTTCAAACCGAAGGAACCATGAAAGATATGGTGGTCGATTTCGGTGATTTTAAACAGGCGCTTCGTGATCTCACTGAAGAACTTGACCATTCCTTCATTATTGAAGAGGGCTCTTTGATGGACAAAACCATCGCCTGTCTTGAAGAAGAAGGCTTTGAGCTTTCGTTTGTTCCTTTTCGTACAACGGCAGAAAACTTAGCATACTATTTTTATTCCAAGCTTAAAGAAAAAGGTTTTTGCGTTTCAGGGGTTGAAGTATATGAAACTCCTAATAATTGCGCTCGGTTTTTTCAAAAGTGAGATGAACTGTTAAACAATGTTTTGTTATGATTCGCTCCCTCATCAAAACTACCTAGAAGAAATGCTTCCTGTTATTGAGCGCTTTGTCAGCATCAACGGCGAAGGACAAAACGCCGGAAAATTGGCAGCGTTTATTCGTTTTCCCGGATGTAATTTGTCCTGTTCGTATTGCGACACGCGCTGGGCAAATGAGGCGGAAATTTCTTATGAATTGGTCTCTATAAAGGAATTGGTTGCATTTGTTATTGAATCAGGCGTACACCATGTAACGCTTACTGGTGGTGAACCAACATTACAGCCTTTTCTTGGTCACTTGATTGATGTTTTAGCTCGAATCCCTTTAGAAGACGGCTCAGGGCTTGCGATAGAAATTGAAACCAATGGCTCTACTGACATAATGCGTTTTATCCAGCAGCGCACATCATGGGATGATTCGGTTTGCGGATCACTGTCTTTGACTATGGATTACAAGTTGCCTTCCAGTGGCATGGAAGAGCGCATGCACGTCAATAATCTTTCCTCTATTTCTGCTTGCGATACGGTGAAATTTGTTGCTGGTTCAGCAGAAGATTTGGAGCGTATGCGCGAAATAATAATGAAGTATGAGCTTTCGTCTAAAACGTCGGTATACGTAAGCCCGGTGTTTGGGCAGTTGGCTCCTGCTGACATTGTTGAGTTTATGAAGACGAAGGGTCTAACAAAGGTGACGCTTCAACTTCAGCTTCATAAGATTGTTTGGCCTAGTTACGAGAGAGGCGTGTAAGGTTTTGCCGTTTTGGAATTAATCAAACGGTAAGAAAGCGCGTCAAGAGAATATGTATCGGCGGAATTCACAACAAGAAAACACGTCCAAGGATACTGCACTTCAGGAAGGTTTGAGTCAAAAGATGCTATCTCAAGGCAAGACATACCAGGATGAGGCAGACAAAAATGTGCCCCAAAATAGAACAAACCAAAACGAATTAAGCCAAAACAAAGCAAACCAAAATAAGGTTAGTCATGATAAGGCGCTCGTGCTTTGTAGTGGTGGACTTGATTCAACTACGCTTCTTGCTATGACGCTTGAGCAGTTTGACCCCAACGATGTATATGCGCTCAGCATCTCTTATGGACAACGTCACGAAAAAGAGCTGGCATCTGCACAGGTCGTTGCACGCTACTATGGCGTTGAACAGCGCTTTTTGGATTTGAGTCAAATTTTTGCTGATAGTAATTGCTCGCTCCTTTCGCATTCAACAGAAGATATTCCTGAAGAAAGCTATGCTGACCAGCTCAATCAGACACAAGGCCAGCCGGTGAGTACCTATGTTCCTTTTAGGAATGGACTCTTTCTTTCTTCGGCAGCTTCGGTGGCACTGTCGCTTGATTGTTCGGTTTTGTATTATGGCGCTCACCACGATGACTGGGCAGGTAATGCCTATCCTGACTGTTCGCAGGAATTTGTTGAGGCTATGAACTGCGCTATTGTTGAGGGAACGGGTGGGCAACTTCGCTTGGAAGCTCCGTTTGTTACCTGGTCAAAAGCAGATATTGTAAAAAAGGGTCTTGAACTTAACGTCCCTTACGAACTGACATGGTCATGCTACGAAGGGGGAGAGCATCCTTGTGGTGTTTGCGGAACCTGCATTGACCGCGCGCGTGCGTTTGAACTCAATGGCGTGCGTGACCCTCTTTTGGCTTAAAATACGCAGAATCTCAACAAAGAGAAAGCGCGGGGTGTTGAGCGCGGATGAAGCGCGCAGTAGCTGAGCAAAGAGAAAACACAGTGATGCTGAGCATAGAGAGCATGAATGCTAAACAAAGAGAAAGCTTGAAGAAGCCAAGCTAGGTTTCTTTTCGAAAGCCGGAAGGGAAGCCAAGTGCATAATTATGCATGAAAGCGCTTGATCATGCATGAATTCAGCGAATACAATTACTCTGTTGAATAAAGAAAAAATGAACAGGGGTATAAAACAGTGAGCGATACCAAAACAAACATCTCTGAAGGAACCGTAAAAAATACTGCGAGTACTGAATGTGTGAGCGCTTCATCTGTGAATGCTTGTCATACAAGCGTTGATCGCGCTGGAGCTGATGACCTTTCGCTTTTGGGCAACAAGAATGTTTCCTATCCTCAAGATTATGACCCAAGTGTATTGGAAACCTTCGACAACAAACATCCTGATACCGACTATTTTGTTAAGTTCAACTGCCCCGAGTTTACTTCGCTCTGTCCTATTACTGGTCAGCCTGATTTTGCTACCATCTATATTTCCTATGTTCCAAATATAAAGATGGTAGAGAGCAAAAGCCTCAAACTTTATTTGTTTTCATTCAGGAATCACGGTGACTTCCATGAGGACTGTATCAATATCATCAAGAAGGATCTCATTGCTCTTATGGATCCCAAATATATTGAGGTATGGGGTAAGTTTTTGCCTCGCGGAGGAATTTCGATTGATCCGTATAGCAATTATGGAAAACCGGGAACTCGCTGGGAAGAGGTTGCGTGGGATAGGTTAGTCCATCACGACCTGTATCCCGAAACGGTCAATAACCGCTAATTTATGCGGGGACGACCTCTACGGTTTCTGCGCTCAATTCCTCAAGCATTTCAGCATTGCGTTGCTTTTTCTTTTTGAGGGCAAGAGGATAAGAAATAAGCGAAAGGACAAGTCCGCCCAATCCAAAGAGAAGAATTGTGCCCATGTCATTGAATACATTCGCTTCAACACCTCCGCTCATGAGCTCTCTTATGCCATCAATTGCATAGTAGAAAGGAAGGCAAGGGCCAACGGCTGTAGCAATATCATTACCGAGTTGTGCGGGGAAAGTACCCGAACAAAATACCAGCTGAACAATAACAAACAGCACAGCGATTGCTTTTCCTATGACGTCAAAGAAGTTAAAGAATTGCATTATGCAGATAAACGAGAATGACATAACTAGGAAGAATACGATGAGCAAAGCGGTGTTGGTGCAGGGAAGCCCTAAATAGAACGCACCCGTAAGTACTATGGCAACTTCAAGCAATCCGACTATGAAATAGAGAGGCCATCTTCCGAAAATGACGGCAAATCGGCTGGCACCAAGATTTTTCTTGGTAGGGAAGGGGTCAAAAAGGAAGAAGATAATAAGGCTTCCCAACCAAATGCTAAGCGTTAGAAACAGTGGTGCAAAACCATAGCCAAATTTATCAAGATTTCCATAGGTTTCCTCGTTGACAGAAACAGGTTCGCTTATATATTCGGCAATTTCATCTGAGCTTGCCGTTACGGAACTATCAATGGTATCTGCCCCTTCGGTAAGACTTGAAGAAAGAGTAGAGCTACCGTCTTTTGCTGACGTTATGCCACTGCTGAGACTTGATGCGCCTGATTCAAGTTGTGATGCTCCCAACGAGAGGCTTGTTGCACCGGTTTGAGCGCTGGATAGGCCACTTGAAAGTTGGCCTGTTGAAGAGGTGTAGGTGTTGAGCCCGCTATCAAAGGTGCCGTAGACACTATTGAGGCTTTCGATTCCTTCGCGAATGCTCGAATAGCCTGAAAGTGTTTGTTCAAGCGTGGAGTAAGCACCCGTTGCTCCTGCAGTAGTGGTGAGTGTGCTCAGCGTTTGTTGAAGCTCTTCGGTGCTTACTTGTGAGGGGTCTTGCCCTGTTTTTGTTGCAATTACCACGTTGGTTGCATAGTTTTTAAGCGCTTGGGTGTACTGCTCTTGGAGGGCCGGGATGGCAGAAGAAGGATCCCCGCCATACTGTGAGGCAATAGAGCTTTGGTTTTCAGTAAGGGTGTTGTTGAACGTATTTGAGCCATTGGAAAGAGAAGACAACCCCTGGGAAATTTGAGCAGAGCTACTGGTAAGGGTGGTGCCTCCTTCTTCTAGTGATTGAGCGCCCGAAGAGAGCTGTTCAAGCCCTGAAGTGAGGCTTTGCGCTCCTGAAGAGGCGCTTTGAATTCCGCTAGAAAGGGTGCTGCTTCCGTCCTCGAGTGTGGTAAGGCCATCAGTGAGAGAATCTGCTCCTTCGGCTGCGCTGCTGTATCCGTCTTTAGCGCTTATAAGGCCATCAACATATGCTTTTGAATATTGTTCGGTAATTGACTGATTGATAAGTTCCTTAAGCGAGCTTTCTATACGAGAAGAAAGGGTAGAGAGCATATAGTTCTTACGCACGTTTTTGTAAAACGTTATGTTTGCCTGCGTGGGTTTTTGAGTCTGTCCTGCACTTACGCGTTCAGAAAAATCTTCGGGAATAATGATTGCCAGAAAATAGTCCGTGTTTTCAAGCCCTTCATCTAAAAGGGAGGCATCTTCGATTTGCCATTTTGCTTTGTCGGTTTCGGTGATGGAATCGGCGAGATCTGCGCCGTAGGTGTATGTTTGATCGTCTACGGTTGCACCCTTATCCTTGTTTATTACTGCTATGGGAAGATCTTTTAGGCGTTCATCAGGCGAAATAAACGTACCAAAGTAGAGCAAGCCAAAGCAGGCAGCAATGATTGGTATGGCAATAATGGCTATCCAAACAAAAGGTTTTTTAAAGGCATTAAAAGCATCTTTGATAACGGTGCGCATGATTCTCCTCTGTTATAAATGGATGCTCAAAACAGTTCATAACCGTCAAAAACAGCGTTTTAAAAATATTCTTCTGAAAGTTTTTGCCCGTGTAGTCCTTCGGAAGAGTTTCTTAAAGCATCATTTTTGAAAATCATACAAATGTAATAAAATGAAGGCCATAGACACTTTTATTACATGTGTAAGAAAATGACAAAAAGGCGTTGCAGGTTGACGTGAGCAGGCGTTAATAATGGTGCGTGGAGGGTAGTCAAAAACTAGCTTGGCATTAATGCGTGTAACGCGACGGTTAAAACATGGGGGAGTTGTATATGATCACAAAATCTATGCGAACAAAACAAGCGCTTGCGCATGCTCTAGAAAAACTCTTGAAAACTACCCCTCTATCTAAAGTTACTGTTAAGGCGATAGCAAAAGAAGCACAGGTTGATAGGCAAACGTTTTACTATCATTTTGAAACGCTTTCCGACCTTGTTGAATTTGCATGTTTGGAACAGTTTTCCTGTATGAAACCTAACTTAAGTCAATGCAAAACGTCCCATGATCTCTTTAGTGAACTTATGATCCATATTGATTCCCAAAAGGATAATCTTGCTGCGCTTCTTTCAGGGGTTGGCAGGAATGCTATGCGTGATGTTTTGTTTTCTGATACTCATGAGCTTTTGTTCAATTTTGTTGTAGCAACAGTGGAGCAAAATAATATAAAGATAAGCAAAAAGGAAATTCATGCAACTACGTTTTATTGTCAGCACGCCAGCGCCATCATTATTATTGACTGGATTCGTGGTAGCTACGGAGACAGGATAAGCGCTCAGGGTTTAGCAGATTTTCTTTCGCTTTCATTTGAAAGGCAAATCAAAGGATTGTTTCTTGATTGTGACCAAAGAACTGGTTCGTTTTAAGTACAATAAGAATATCTAAAGCAGGAGGGCATCGTAGATTCAAACGATGGCAAGATCGCTCACAAATGTTAATCGCGAGACAACATTGCAAGGGAGTACTTATTATGAATTTTCGTAAAGCATTAATTCCATTAGTAGCAGCGGGTGCGGTTGCTGCGCCAATTGTAGGGCTTGGTTTGTATTATCGCTCAAGACGAGAAACCACTGCTTCTTTGAAGAAAATCACTGATTATGATTCGCCTTATAACTTGTATGTTATGGATATCAAATATAACTACAATATTGATCGCATTATTAAGAATACGCTTCCTACCAGCGATGCCTGTGTTGAGGCTATAAGGAAAGAAGCTGCACCATTTGTTCCGCTTCACATTAAGGCGCCAGATTTTGGTTGTAGTGCGTTTACCTATCAGGGCACGCAGGGCAAGATGCTTATGGGTCGTAATTACGATTTCAAGAATGATTCATCTGCGCTTTTAGTACGTTCGAATCCTAAGCATGGATATAAATCGCTTGCATTCTGTGCGCTTGATAATCTCTACGTTACAAAGCCTGAAAAGCAGTTGATGTTTAAGTTTGCGGGCTTGATGGCACCCTTTATGTGTCTTGACGGAGTTAACGAAAAAGGCGTATCTATTGCAGTACTCACGCTTGATAGCAAGCCAACTCGCCAATTTAGTTCCAAGCCCCTTCTTTCAACTGCTATGGTTGTTCGCTTGGTATTGGATAGAGCTGCATCCACGCAGGAGGCAGTTGATCTGCTTTCCAATTACGACATGTTTGCTATTTGTGGTAGGGATTACCATTTCTATATCACTGATAGTACCGGAGACGGCAGAGTTGTTGAATTTGACTGCGAAAGCCCTGAGCGAAAAATGACGGTAACCCCAACGCGCAGCGTTACCAACTTCTATATCATGCATGGTTATAAAGTGGTTGCTAATCAGCACAATGGCGTTTATGGTCATGGTCGTGAGCGCTATGAAGCAATCGAAAAGATTCTCTCTAAGCATGCCGATGACGAAGTTCCAAGCAAGGAAGTTGCGTGGGAGGCATTGCGTGCCGCATCGCAGGCTCCAAGAGAAGATGAAATTACCAGCAATACTCAGTGGTCAATTGTCTACGACAATGCCAATTTCTCTGGGGAAGTTTGTATTCGCAGAAACTGGAAGGATGTTTATTCTTTCTAGGATGATAATCCTGAGTTTTCAAAAATAGTTTTCGCCAAGTTTTTTATTTCGGTGATGGCGTTTGGTACATAGGTACTTCTTTGATGCGCTATCGAAATAGGATAAGGATTTCCAACTGGCAAGATAAAAAGGCTCGAAAGAGCCTTTTTGCTTGCGGTGTTTTTTAAAAGGGTATCGGGGCAAAAGCAGGCACCAACACCTAAAAAGCAAAGCTCTAAAACGGTTTCAATATTGCTTGAGCGGATAAATGTTTTAGGCACAATTCCTGCCTTCTTGAGTTCCATTTCGCCTATTGTTCCTGCAATGTCTTTTGAATCGCTCAAAAGAAAGGAAAGAGAAGAAAAGTCTTTTACCTGGGGTTTTGCTGAAGGTAAGAGGTTTTTCTTTGCGACAAGCAACATGCGTTCTTGATAAAGCGTTGTTATTTCAAGTTCGGGAAGCGCATGGTTAAAGCGGGCGATTGCCAGATCGACCTTTTTGCTAAGTAGCGAATCGATAAGTTCGTCATTTGATTGCTCTATAAGGGTGATCTGGACTTGTGGATTGGTTTCTAGATATTGAGCAAACAGCTTGGGAATAACGATGCGACCTCTGGTATGCGCCACGCCAATTTTGAGCGAGGCAATTTTCTTTTGGGCGTGATCGCTAAATTCTTGAATCAAGTTGTTGTGCGTTTCAGTAAGTTGAAGAGCATAGCGATACAGGCGTTCACCTTCGTGTGTTAATTTGAATTTTGGTTTACGAATAAAAAGGGTAGCGCCAAGTTCTTTTTCTAGGTGCGCAATATGGCTACTTAAGGTTTGCTGGGTGATATGGATCTTGTTTGCCGCTTTGCTAATCCCTTTATTTTCTACTACGGCGATGAAATAACGAAGATGAAGAAAATTCATTGCTCCTCTTTCCACAGGTGTCTATCTGTGTATATTACAACAAAAAATCAGTTTTACACTGTGAATAAAATCCGTACCATTTTGAGCAAGGTTTGATTGCGAATAATTAAGGAAAAGGGATGACAGAGCTTATCATCTTACTTGTTTTTGCGGTGAGTTTATTCGTGTGCTCATTGATGAGTGTTTCTCTTGTTCCGGCACTTGTGGTTGCTCTGGTTGTTTTCTTTGTATACGGGAAATTAAAAGGGGTATCACTACGCAAGCTAGCTCACGCTTCGTTGCGTAGTGTGCAGAGCGCTTCGAAAATATTGAGTGCCTTTGTCTTGATCGGGCTTTTGACTGCCACGTGGCGCGCTAGTGGAACCATTGCTTTTATTGTAGAAGGTTGCGTTGGGGTGTTTCCTTCCGTTGTTATGCTTTTGGGAACCTTTTTGCTCTGTTGTTTTATGTCATTTCTTACGGGGACAGCATTTGGGACAGCGTCAACTATGGGCGTAATTTGTGCCTCTGTTTGTATGGCGATGGGCGTTCCTATGATATTGGTTGGTGGAGCTGTTTTGTCAGGCTCTTATTTTGGTGATCGGTGTTCACCTCTTTCTACCAGTGCTCTTTTAGTTGGAAGTCTTAGCGAGACAAAAGTGGCTGACAATATTCCTGTCATGGTAAAGACATCTGTTATTCCCTTTCTTTTAACGGGTGCTCTCTACGCGGTGCTTGGCTTTGTTTTTTCTTCGGAAGGCGCAAGCGCTGAAGCCTTTTCTGTTGACGGTATAGCTTCAGCGTTTGTTCTAAATATTTGGACTGTAGTTCCAGCTTTGTTGGCTCTTGGCCTTTCGTTTTTGCGCTTTGATATACGGATAACACTTGCAGTGAGTGTGGTATCAGCAGGAGTAATTGCTGTTAGCGTGCAAGAAATTCCCCTTGAATCGCTGGCTTATATTTGCGTGTTTGGGTATGAATCCGCCAGTGCAGAAATGTCTTTATTTTCCGGGGGCGGGGTAATGTCGATGGTCAATGTTATTGCCATTGTGCTCATTTCGTCTTGCTATGCAGGGATATTTAATGAGACGGCGTTTTTTCAAAACTTGAAAAAACTTATAGTCAACATTGCGAAACGAACACATGCCTTTTTTGCCTATATTGTTACTTCGTTTATCACCTCTGTGATTGCTTGTAATCAGACGCTTTCCATTATGCTGACCAGCCATA
>CAVABR010000069.1:0-8348 GCA_963586955.1 bacterium | reverse complement strand
AATTGCTCAAGGTCGTCTTCGTCGCAAGCATAAATAAACACATGAACGTTTTGCTTGTACTTGATGTCAGCATACACATCAGCGCATCCATGGCAGGAGCAACATTCAAGCACGCCTTCGCCTACGCGCTCAGCCATGCCTACATATATATCAGTATAGGAAGCCAAGTCTCGATCCCACTTAAGCTTAGGAGGATAGGTTGCTATAGCGTAGCAACCCGGCGTATTGTGAAGCCCGCGCAAGACTCCACTTTTGCGCGCTCCGCCCTTAGTAAGCATTTTTTGGTAGGCCTTGTAAGAGGACGTGTAATCCGCATCCTCCAAGACGCTTCTCCTTGATGCCTTACTTGATTCCCAGGCTTCCTTCTTCGCATGACGACGATTAAGAGGAGCACGAACCAAAGAAGAAACAACACTACCAGCACTTACGCTTGTTGTTGCACGTCCTCTCTTTGAAGGGGAAGCTTTTCTTCGGCTTGAAAGAATTGAATCGTCTTCCTCTTCTTCCTCGTCTTCTTCTGCGTCGTCATCAGTGGCTTCTGAATCGTCTTCGGAATCTTGCGAATCTTCTGACTCGTCATCCTCTTCTGAATCGTCCTCTTCAGCTTCTTCTGTATCTTCGGCATCCTCTGTGCCATCTTCTGTATCTTCTTCTGAATCCTCCGAAGCTTCTTCGGTGTCCTCCGCAGTGTCTTCTCCGTCCTCTGCGTCATCCTCTTCCGATATTTCTTCGTCAGAATCTTGCTCTGAGCTATCGGGCTTCTCTTCGGAATCTTCATCGAACTCTTCTAATTCCTCTTCAGAAGTGCCCTCTTCGTTTTTGCCATCTGACACTTCATCGTCTTCGACTTCGTCAGCGTCTGTGTCAGACAGAGCGCCATCAGCATCGGTGTCAGGCTCAGCAGATGCGTCGTCAGTATCATCCTTGGCATCTTCGCTATCAGACTTGGCGTCTTCATCTTCGGCGTCAGCCTCAGCGCTCCCAGCACCTTTGGTAGCCTCAGCGCCCTTGGCGCCCTCGGCGCTCCCAGTGCCTTCGGCACCCTCTGCATCAATCTCAGCATCTTTGGCTTTGGTCTCTCCGTCCTCGGAGGTCTCATCGCCCACGGCTTCAGTTTCCTGCGACGCGCCCTCGGCACCCTCCGCGCCATCGTCACCTTCTGCGTCTTCGGCGCCATCAACGCCTTCTGCGTCTTTGGCACCCTTCGCCTGATCCTGAGCTTCAGACAACGCTTCACTTTCTGCCTCTTCTGACGAAAGCTCTTGCTTCTCTCCTTCTACCTCGTCCGTGGATATCGCTTGCGCCTTCTGACTTGACACTTTATCTTCACTCGAAAGTATCTGCGTCTTCTGGCTTGACGCTTTGCCTCCGCCAGTAAGCACCTGCGTCTTCTGAGTTGAGGCTTGACCTTCACTTGAGAGCACCTGAGTAGCATCACTCAGCACTTGCGTTTTATCAGTACCGAAAATTATCTCTTCATCAATAGGCCGAGTGATTTCATCAGAAACCGACTGCACCTCTCCCCAGTCAGCCTTAACAACACGAGTGCGACTTGCGCTACTGCTCTTCACCGAGCGACGCTTAACCGAATTTACCTCATTGGTTACCGTATTTCTTTTGCGTTTGGTTGGCGTAGCACCTTTATTCTTAGCTGAATTGTTTGCCGAAATTGCACGCATGCCCTTACTAAAACCAAGCGCAACCTTGCCAACCGCTCTACCCGCAACGGCAGCCATGCGTCCAGCGGTATCATCGGCAAGATCTTTTTGAGAGCCCGCAGATTTTGCCGACGTGTTTTTTCCAAACAGTGAATCTACTATTTCTTGAGCGCGCTCAGTAGCGCCATCTTCTCTTTTTTTGTTTTTATTATCAGTCATACCGTGCTCCTAATTTGCACAATGAAAAGTCATCTTAGACCTTACTTCCGGTAAGGATTGAAGAGTATGGTATAGGTTAAAGATGGATTGAACCAAACTATTCACAGACAACGCAAAAAGTTGTCAAAAAAGCGTTAACAACTTTTTACTATCAAGAAACATGCGTCTAAAACCACTCAAAACGAAGTCTTCGAAACGCTCCAGTTCAGCCCCAGGTCAGCTCATAAACCAACATTGAAAAGCATCCCGGCATCTCTAACCTTAAAGCAATTAACCGCTTTAGTCTGCTCAAAAACGTCCAGACAGCAAACCAAGCCTGCCTTATGCTAGAACTCTGCCAACCTCCAAGCGCTACACCCACTCCACGCTATAGCTTTTGCCAATTTCTGAACCCACGTTTTTTACGTAGGCTTCTATGATTTGCTTGGCTCGCTCGCGCGCTTGGTTAAGCATGCTTTTATTTTCAGCTGCTGTTTTCTCCATATTGCTTTGCGCTTCAGCAAATGCGATGGTTTTTTCTTCCGTAGTCACGTTAGTCAAAAAGCCCGTATCAATTATGGGAGCCGAAATAGAATCTTTATCCAGATATACATTGAGGATTTGTGCTTCAGGAATATGAACCTTGACCTTGCCTTGTGCATCAGGGTCACTAACGGTTATTTGGCTTGCATCCACACCAACTTCAACAACGCCGTCGTATTCAATCCAGACTTTTTTGTAGCCCATATTTAAAAACCAGGAACCTTCAGTCTCACCTTTAGCAACATTATGGTAATAGCATTTAAGCGTTGCCAATTCCGCTACCGAGCTAACGCCTGAAAAGTCTGCGCCTTTCTCTTCTTTTGAAGAGCATCCGCTAAAAATAACCGCACACAGACAAACAGCAAGAGCAAGCAAGACAACATAGGCAAATTTTTTCATTTTCATCTCACTGCCCCCTAATTTTGATCCCATACAAGGGAATACCCCTTGCTCTTTATCAACGGCAACGTGAGCGCCTCAACCACTGACTTCATATTCTCTTCAGCTGTTTGATAAAACTTGCTGGAATTGCTGGCCTCTGTTTTAACGTCGTTTTCGCATACTTCTATAACATCTTTAATTTCTGCGCCAGGATCTTTTGGCATGTAGCTCAATGTGTTTATGTCGACTGAAACGCTATTAACAATGATCTCCGGAAGACGCGGAGTAACCGTTTTGTTAGCTCGGTCAACGTCAAAATCAATATCACTCATACGAATGCCAACCTTGACCGTGGCGTCATATGCCACGCGATACTCAATGGTTGAGGTGTTGTCTTTGTATTTTTCAGCAATGCCATTATAGACAAACTCTGCCGAAGAAAGATTATCGATATTAATAGCTTGTTTAAGCTGGGTGGAACTAACCACGTCTTCGCCAGTAAGCGAACCCCTTGTTTCGGGATTACAGAGCAAAAAAGCACCGACCACAACAATAACAAACGCCACACCAATAACAATCTTAAAAGGAAACGGGATTTTCTTTTTTGTCTGACCAACAGAATCTGTCATATAGCTTCCTTTACGCAAACAAAACTTCTGAGCTTTGCTTGCCTTCAATAAATACTCAGTTGCTTTACGCTCCTGTACCTTATATCCCCATATCTAAGATGGGGATTTTACGGCACAACGCAATAAATATTTCTTCTAAAGAGCATAGAGCAATCAAGCCAAGACTTTATGTAACCTATTGAAGTTTCATTATATATAAGGACAATTTGCGGTGCTAAAATATAAGACAGTATCTGCTACGTCTTCTATTTCCCCTTGCACTTTTAAGAGCTCCGGGCCTTTGTTGGCGCGATAGATTTTTTCGTCATCTTTACTGATTGGGGGCATGTATGTTTTCTATTGGCGACATTGTTGTATATCGTCATCACGTTTGCGAAATTGCAAAAATACGCGAGAACTATTTTGATAACGAAGACTACTTTGAACTTCATACCTTATTTGAAAATACACTCAAACTCTACGTTGCTATATCAAAGGCTAAACCACCCGTTTGCCGTAGCGTCATGTCAAAAGAGCAAGCACTTGAACTTATTGACAAAATTCCTTCGGCTGAGCCAATTGATGAGCAAGCGCTTGTTCAGGGAGCGCAAACTTCTGCTTTGGTTGAACGAAAAATAAAAGAAGAATATGACCGCAGGCTTAAGTCTCCCAACCTTGAAGACATGATTCCTATCTTGAAATCTGTTCACGAACACTGCATTAAACGCGAAGAAATGGGCCGGAAAATTACCATGACAGATAAACGATATTTCGATATGGCAGAAAAAATGATCTGTGATGAATTGGCCGTTGCGCTTGATATTGATAGAGACAAGGTAAAAGATTTCATGGTTGAGCGTTGCGAGCAGGCTACTCAATAAGAAAAAATCTTTAAGGTTTTCTTCAGTTTGATTTTTTACAATAGCCTTGCGGCGGACGGAGCGTGCTATAAGTAATAAACCTCCCACCACTTCTTTCTTTCCTTATTACTTATCCAGCACCCGTCTGTACGCGCAACACCTTCTTAGTATTAAGCAAAACACAGCACTATAAAAACAATCACCATTTGCTTAATACTTTTCTGGCCACACTCATTACTGATGACAAAAACTTAGGCTCAACTCTTTTACGAGCCTTTTTTAGCTCTTCAGGAATTGCAATATGCTGAGGACATTTTCGCGCGCAAGCGCCGCATTCAGTACAATCGGCAAGATAATGAGGCTTATCACTGGTAGAACCCGCACTTAACGTATGCGCCTTCACTCCTTGATACCAACCAAAAACATAGGAAGTGTTGTACGCTGCAAACGCTGCAGGAATGTTGATACCTTTAGGACAAGGCAAACAATAATTGCATCCCGTGCAGGGAACCTTATAGCTTTTGTTGAATATCTCAACAACCTTGTCAATTGTGGCACGCGCAGGTTCATTCATTGAAGCCGAAAGAGCCTTATGACTACTTGCAAATTCAACATTTTCTTCTAGCTGCTCAAGAGCATTCATACCCGAAAGCACCACGGTAACTTCTGGTTGATCCCATAGCCACCAAAGCGCCCACTCGGCAGGGCTTAGGGATTCATCGCTCTTTTGCAGGGCTTCTTTTGCTTGTCTGGGAAGCCCTTGAGCAAGCTTTCCTCCTAAAAGTGGCTCCATGATAATTACCGGCAACCCTTTAGAAGCAGCAAGCGCCAGTCCTGAGTGACCCGCTTGGTAATTTTCGTTCATGTAGTTGTACTGAATCTGGACAAAATCCCAATCGTAGGCCTCTAACAAAGGAGCGAATTCTGCCTGAGAACCGTGGAACGAAAAGCCCAGTTGCCTGATAGCACCCTGCTGTTTTTTCTGGCTGATCCATGCTTCAATACCTAAATCAACCAGACGTTGCCATTCGGCCAAACTTGTTACGTTATGTATGAGGTAGTAGTCAATATAGTCAGTTTTTAAGCGCTCAAGCTGAGTGTTTAGGTAGCGGTCAAAATCCGGTGTCTTTTTACAAGATTGATGAGGGAGCTTGGTTGCTAAGAAGATATGCTCTCGCAAGGAATTGCGCTCCAAGATTGAGCCAAGCACCTGTTCGCTATTAGGGTAAATATAGGCGGTATCAAAATAGTTTATTCCCCGCTCAAACGCTGAAAGAATGAGCAACTCGGTTGCCTTTTCGTCAATCACACCTGGGATGCTACTCGGAAAACGCATGCAGCCAAATCCCAAAATAGAAAGCTTATTGTTGCCTTTTTTATCTTCACGATACTGCATTATTTGCCCTTATCTTTCTCCTGCGAATCCCGCAAAACCTGCGAAGCTCATGAATATTCGTTAGCTCGCACGGTCGCGCAACCATATACATACCAGCTTACACAGATATGCTACATGGAACTTCAAACCGCCATTTTAGTCGCGCTATCACTCACACGCATGCACTCATAAACACTCATGCGCCCTTACGCGCAGTCAACATTTTCGCCTAATCTGTATCTGCTCTTTCGCAAAACGCTATCATAGATATTATGAAGGAAAAACCAGGGTGCAAAGAAGAGGGGAAATCATGGTTTTAAAGAAAATTGAGCAAGCAAAAATTAATCTTCGAGAAGAAATAAAAGACCTTCTTGCTTTCGAAAATCAAGAAACTGCTGAAGAGAGCAAAAAACGAGGCAAGGAACTGCGCAAGACGGTACCGCGAAGCGCGCATGCCTACTGGGAAGCATCTCCCGAAAGAATAAGTCCTATTACGCTATTGAACGAACAAGAAGCATCGCGTGTTAAGGATCTTCTTCCTATCAGACATGAGCGCATGGGGGCATCTGCCTTTGCCTTCTTCAGAGGAAGCGCGCTTATTATGGCAAGCGATCTTTCTACCACCCCAACAACGGGGCTCAACGTCCAAGCCTGCGGTGATGCTCACATTTCTAACTTTGGCTTTTTCCGATCAGCCGAGCGCCACCTTGTTTTCGACCTGAATGACTTTGACGAAACCGCTCGTGGTCCTTGGGAATGGGATCTTAAACGACTCGTTGCAAGCGTAGAGATTTGTGGCCGTGACCGAGGCTTCACTGAAAAACAGCGCCAAAAAGCAGTGAGAGCAGCAGTGGAAAGCTACCAAGACCATATGTTGAAGTTTTCCGAAATGAGCACGATGGACGTATGGTATTACCACACTAACGTTGAAGAACTCTATGCGCAGTTCGGCACGAATCTCAAGAAAAAAGACCGCGCGTATGCTGAAAAAGTTATCAATAAAGCCAAGGCAAAAGATAGCGCTCGTGCGGTTTCAAAGCTTACTGAAATCCACGACGGAAAACTGCGGTTCGTAAGCAAGCCACCTCTTGTTTCTCCTGTTCGTGAGCTTATTGATGAACGACTCAACGCTCCTCTTCCTCCCGCAGTCTTTGATGCACGGAAAAAATTTATTGCCCTTGTGCTTCATTCTTATCAAGAAACATTGCGCGAAGATAGACGCAACCTCTTAAGGCAATTTCACGGCATTGATGTTGCGCGCAAAGTTGTAGGAGTAGGAAGCGTGGGAACACGATGCTGGATAGTGTTGCTTGAAGGCTTAGACAAAAACGATCCGCTCGTTCTTCAAATTAAAGAGGCGCAAGATTCTGTATTGACGAGATTCACCAAAAAGAAAGCCTACGATAACAATGGTCGTCGCGTCGTTGAAGGACAACGAGCCATTCAAGCAACCGGAGATGTTCTTCTGGGTTGGACCAAGGCGAAGAATCTTGACGGCACCACGCGCGATTACTACGTAAGGCAGCTCTGGGACGGCAAAGGCTCAATTGACTTAGACACCATAACGCCAAAGCGCCTTACTAATCTTGCAAGAGCTTGTGGCAAAACCCTCGCACGCGCTCACGCCCGTACCGGCAACCGTTTTGCAATTGCTGGCTATTTAGGCAAAGGTCATGCGTTCAGCGATGCCTTGGTTGAATTTAGCTCCGCCTATGCTGATCAAAATGAAAAAGATTATCAGCTATTCTTGAAAGAATATGCTTCTGAACTTTCCGAATAAAGCGAAATCAGAAACGATCAAGCTGGTTCCCTGTGTTCCAGGCGAACCATTCTAGGCGAACCAGCAAGGGGCATTGAGGCCGTTACAAAAAAAACAATGATCCTAATGGCATGCTAAATAAAGCTGGTGGTTAAACAGCTTGCGTATACATTATTTCGAATATGGTAGATCTTTCAACAGTCAGCAAAAGGAATTGACTACTAATATTGTTACAGCCTTAACTCAACTCAAATAATTTACTAAATTCCGATCCGCTTAAAGCCTCGTTTCTGCGAGGCTTTCCCTTTTCTATCTAAATATATTTTGGTATTATTGAAAGGTAATACCGTCACAGACGGAGGTTGTAATTGGAAAAAAATTTTAATGAAGAGATCTATGCGCTTGAAAGAATAAATAAGCGCCATCCTGATATAACTCAAGAAGATGCAATCCATGCGTGGCGCTTTTGCGTAAGAAGCATGCCAAGAATAGGAAAAGAACCAGAGGAACATGTTGGAATCGGCTATGACTCGCATGGAAGACTGCTTGAAGTTGTCGCCATACGGAACAAGTCTGGTTCGTGGCTAATCAAGCATGCACAAACACCGCCACAAGAAAAAATCAAGAAAGAGCTTGGATTTGAAAGGAGAAGCCATGAACGATAAAGAGCTTTGCAAAATGTTCGGAACAACCATTGAAGAAGTTGAAGAAGACGCACAAAAATATGAAAATGGCGATTTCTCCGAAATGTCTTTTGGTCAGCCAATAGAAGGAAAACCTCAGCCCAAATTGAAAACAACTTCAGTAAAAATGTACGAATTTGAGCTTGAAGCAATTGATCGTGCTGCAAAAAAAGAAGGCATATCACGTTCAGCCTTCATTAGACGCGCATGCGACAATGAACTAATTTCAATAGCGTAATGAATGAAACTTAATTATTTCCTTTAGAGGCAAATCAGAAAAGGT
>CAVABR010000068.1:0-6371 GCA_963586955.1 bacterium | reverse complement strand
GGCCTAGATTAACCGTTGCTTTTGTGAGAAATAAGCACATTAATGTTAAAAATATCGCATAAAAGGTATGTGATGTTTACAATGGTAAAACCAGTCATTGAGTAGAAGGGAAAAAACATGGCTGTAACTATTTATTACGAACAGGACGTAGATCCCTCATTAATCCAGAGCAAAAAGATTGCCATCATCGGTTATGGCTCTCAGGGACATGCTCATGCGCTCAACCTTAAAGATTCTGGTTGTGATGTACGCGTAGGTCTTCGCGAGGGTTCAAAATCTTGGGCAGTCGCTGAAGAAGCTGGTCTTAAAGTTACGGACATTGATACTGCAGCAGAAGAAGCTGATTTCATTATGATTTTGGTTCCTGATGAGAAGCAGCCAAGTGTGTACGAGGAGCATATTGCTAAGCACCTCAAAGCTGGCGATACTTTGGCTTTTGCTCATGGCTTCAACATTCATTATGGTTACATCAAGGCTCCTGAAGACGTTAACGTTGTAATGATCGCTCCTAAAGGTCCTGGTCATATCGTACGTCGTCAGTTCACTGAGGGTTCTGGTGTACCTGATCTTGCTTGTGTATATCAAGACGCAACCGGAAATGCTTTTGACTTGGCTCTTTCTTATGCATGGGGCGTTGGTGGAGCTCGTTCCGGTATCATCAAGGCAACCTTCAAAGAGGAAACTGAAGAAGACCTCTTTGGTGAGCAGGCAGTTCTTTGCGGTGGCTTAGTTGAGCTTGTTAAAGCTGGCTTTGAAACCTTGGTTGACGCTGGTTACCCACCAGAGCTTGCATACTTTGAGTGCTACCACGAGATGAAGATGATCGTAGACTTGATGTATGAATCAGGCATTCACTTCATGAACTACTCAATTTCTAACACCGCTGAATATGGCGAATACTACGCAGGTCCTAAGGTTATCAATGACGAATCTCGCAAGGCTATGAAGCTCATCTTGGAGCGCATCCAGAATGGCGAATTTGCTCGTGAATTTGTTGATGACTGCAACAATGGACACAAATGGCTCATTGAACAGCGTGAGGCAATCAATGATCATGAGATCGAAAAGACTGGCGAGAAGATTCGCTCTATGTTCTCTTGGATCAAAAAATAACGAATACTTACCACGTTGTTTTTTCAAAATGGCTCGGGTTTGCCCGGGCCATTTTTTTTGTGGATCCAATTTCGCCATATTCAATTTCGCCTATCTAAAAATACAATTGCAAGTTTCAATTGTCCGCTCACGCAATGATTTGGAAATTAAACATTCACGCGTTAATCTATCGTGCTAAAGTGAGTGGATACTTTTATTCGCTTTAGCGTTTTTCAAACGCGAAGAGCAAAAACTTTAAAGCAATGTGTGAAAGGATTTTTTATGGGAAGGGTGTACAACTTTTCTGCTGGTCCAGCTGTTCTTCCTGAAGAGGTGCTTCGTGAAGCAGCTGAAGAAATGCTCGACTACAAAGGCTGTGGCATGTCAGTGATGGAAATGAGTCACCGATCTAAGATGTTTGCCGAAATCATTGAGACGGCAGAAGCAGACTTGCGTGAACTTATGAACATTCCCTCAAATTACAAGGTACTTTTCTTGCAGGGTGGCGCTTCTCAGCAGTTTGCAGCTATTCCTATGAACTTGATGCTTCACGGTAAGGCTGACTACATTGTTTCTGGTAGCTGGTCCAAAAAGGCTTACAAGGAAGCAACGCTTTTTGGTGGTGCACGCTGTGTGGCTTCAAGCGAAGATGAAAACTTCTCATATATTCCTGATGTTGATTCGCTTGATTTAGATCCAGAAGCAGATTACGTCTATATCTGTGAGAACGAAACCATCTATGGTACGCACTATCATAAGCTTCCTGAAACCGGAGATGTTCCTTTGGTTGCTGATGTTTCATCCTGCTTTTTATCTGAGCCGGTTGATGTTTCTAAATATGGTCTCATCTATGGTGGCGTTCAGAAAAACATCGGCCCTGCGGGTGTGGTAATTGTTATCATTCGCGAAGATTTGGTAAAAGACGAATGGCTTCCTAATACGCCAACCATGCTTCGCTACAAAACCCAGGTTGATAATGACAGTCTCTACAATACGCCTCCTGCTTATGGTATTTACATTTGCGGAAAAGTATTCAAATGGCTCAAGGCTCAGGGCGGACTTGAGGCAATGAAGAAGCGCAATGTTGAAAAAGCTCAGTTGCTTTATGACTACCTTGATCAGAGCAAGCTTTTCAAGGCTACTGCACGCAAAGAAGATCGCTCAATCATGAACGTTCCTTTCATTACGGGCAGTGATGAACTTGACGCTGAGTTTGTTGCAGAGGCAAAAAAGATTGGAATCGAAAGCATCAAGGGTCACCGCACGGTAGGTGGCATGCGTGCAAGTATCTATAATGCTATGCCAAAAGCGGGCGTTGAGGCACTTGTTCAGTTCATGAAAGAATTTGAGGCTAAGCATTCATAAGTTGGCTTCCTTTTGATTCGTTTGGTTAATTTTTGGTTAAGGGAGCCTGTGCTCCCTTAATCTTTTTAATGCAGAAAGTCTTTTAGTAAGGGCTGATGGCATATTATGAAAAGCATCAATTCGCTTTTCATAGCAGGTTAAAAATGTTTTCTTTCTTGTGTGATACAGAGAGGGTACGTGTTAAACAATATGGCTAAAAAAATCTTAATTACTGAAGAAATTGCTCAGCCCGGAATCGATTTTCTTAAAGATCGCGGATATGAAGTTGAATGCAAGCTTGATTTATCGCAAGAAGAATTACGTTCAGAAGTTTCTTCTTATGATGCATTGATCGTTCGTTCTGCTACTGCTGTTACTGAAGAAGTAATTGAAGCCGGTAAAAACCTTAAAATTATTGGTCGTGCCGGAGTAGGAGTGGACAATATTGACGTTGATGCCGCAACAGAGCGTGGCGTTATTGTATGCAATGCTCCTACGTCAAACATCATTTCCGCTGCAGAGCATACCATGGCACTTCTGCTTGCCTCTGCCCGAAAAATTGCTCAGGCAGATCATGCAATGAAACAGGGCAAATGGGATAGAACCTCTCTTACCGGTGTAGAACTCTACAAAAAGACGCTTGCCATTTTTGGATTGGGACGCGTTGGTGGTTTAGTAGCCAAGCGCGCAAAGGCCTTTGGTATGAACCTCATTGGTTATGATCCTTATTGTTCGGCCGAGCGTGCAGAATCGCTTGATGTAAAGCTGTACAGCTCAATTGAAGAAGTACTGCCCCTTGCTGACTTCATTACCGTTCATCTTCCTAAGACCGAAGAAACCATTGGGATGTTTGGTCCAGAAGAATATGCCATCATGAAAGACGGCGTAATTTTGGTTAATGCTGCTCGCGGTGGAATTTATAACATTAAGTCGCTTTCAGATTTTATTGCTGCAGGCAAAATTGCTGCATGCGGTATTGATGTTTGGGATGAAATTCCTTGCACGGACAGTCCGCTTCACTGTTTTGATGAAGCAACGCTCACGCCTCATTTGGGTGCAGCTACTAAAGAAGCTCAGCTTCGCGCTGCGGTTCAAATTGCAGAATTTGTTGCATCTGGCTTGGAAGGATCCATCGTTCCTACCGCTATAAATATGGCACCAGTTCCTCCTGAGGTGCTGGATTTGGTCGGTCCTTATGTTCCGGCAAGTCAGCTTTTGGGCTCTATGCTCTCACAAATTTCAAAAGGCGCTATCCCTCAGACTCTGCGTGTAACCGCTGCCGGCACTCTTGCGGGATCTGATACCGAAATTTTGTGCGCTGCTGCTCTTGACGGATTCCTTTCTTACCAGAAAAAATCAAAGGTAACGCCCGTGAATGCGCGCTCGGTTGCTCAGCGCCACGGTATCAAAATGGAATCCTTGAGCGTGCCTGATGCGCAAGAGTATGCGTCTGCCATCACTTTGTATGCTGATGGTCTTGAAGTTGCTTGTACGCTGTCCGGCGTAATGCAAAAGCCTCGCATTATTTCTTTGTTGGGTTATTCCTGCGATATCACACCTGCCAAGCATGTTTTGATTTTCGAATATGAAGATCGTCCGGGCAGGGTAGGAGTTATTGGCTCAATCCTTGGCGAAGCGAACATCAACATTGAAACAATGCAGATCTCTAAAAAGGAAAACAGCGATAAGGCCATCGTTTTCATGAACGTTGATGGGGATGTCAACGATGAGGTTCTGGATCAAATCAGCCAAAAGATTGACTTCGACAACATGTGGTACTTGAAGTTCTAGAACCTAGCGTTGCGGCGCTTGCGCTTTAGGCTAGGTTGCGCAGACACAATGTGCAAATGAGTAAGTTGTAGAAAATATACTCAAAAAAAGAAAGCGCACGCATATTGGTATGGTATACTCTGACAGTCTGTATAGAAGCAGACGAAGTAATTGTTGGCCCCCGAGAACATGTTTGTTGGTGACGAGGTGTTTTTCCTCGTAACATACATGTGAATGTTTTAACTACAAACACGTACGAAGGGTCCCCGAAATATTTTTGAAAGGGGTCCGTTTTGACCGAAATCAAAAACACGTCCGTTATCGAATTCGAAGATATTTCCGATGAGGAAATGAACCAGATGATCGACGGCACTTTGACCGACTTTGATGAGGGAGATCTCATTGACGGCACTGTTGTAAAGATCGAGCATGATGAGGTTTTGGTAGACATCGGATTCAAGAGCGAAGGTGTTATTCCCGCACGTGAACTTTCTATCCGTAAAGATGCTGATCCATCAGAGGTTGTAAACCTTGGTGACAAGCTTGAGGCTTTGGTTCTTCAGAAAGAAGACAAAGATGGTCGCCTCATTCTTTCTAAGAAGCGTGCTGAGTACGAACGTGCTTGGATTCAGGTCGAAGATAAATTCAAGGCTGGAGAAGTTGTTACTGGTGAAGTTATTGAGGTTGTTAAGGGTGGCTTGATCCTTGACATCGGTCTTCGTGGCTTCTTGCCTGCTTCCTTGGTTGATCTTCGTCGTGTTAAAGATCTTACCGCTTACCTTGGTACTGAAATTGAAGCTCGCGTTATTGAGATGGATCGCAACCGCAACAACGTTGTTCTTTCTCGTCGTGTTCTTCTTGAAGAAGGCCGTAAGAATGAACGTGCTGAAATCCTTGAGAAGCTCAGCAAGGGTATGCGCTTGAAGGGTACCGTTTCTTCAATCGTAGACTTTGGTGCTTTTGTTGACCTTGGCGGTATCGACGGTCTTATCCATATCTCCGAGCTCTCTTGGAGCCACGTAAATCATCCTTCAGAGGTTGTTAAAGTTGGCGAAGAGGTTGAGGTTGAAGTTCTCGACGTTGATTTGCAACGCGAGCGCATCTCCTTGGGTCTCAAGCAGACCACCGAGGATCCTTGGACTAAGCTCGTTGAGACTTATCCTGTTGGAACCATTGCTGATGGTAAAGTTACCAAGATTGTTCCTTTCGGTGCCTTCATTGAACTTGGAGACAACGTAGAGGGCTTGGTTCACATTTCTGAAATGGCTCTCAAGCACATTGATTCTCCTGCACAGGTTGTTCATGTTGGTGACAATGTTAAGGTTAAGGTTATGGACGTAAACGTTGAGCGTCGTCGTATTTCCTTGTCTATGAAGTCTGCTGCTGAAGAGCTTGGTTTGGAAATTGCTGTTGAAGAACCAGAAGCTAAAGAAGAGGCTCCTGCAGAGGCTGAATAGTCACTACAGAGTTGTGATTCTTGACTGATAAAACGATGAGGTTAGCTATCTAGCCTCATCGTTTTCTTTTTAAGGATGGTTATTACTTCCATGATTAAGATATTTGTTACCGGCGGAATTGGATCCGGAAAATCAACGCTCATTTCTTTTTTGGAAGCGCGTGGCGCAGCTACTGTGGAAGCTGATGCGGTAGGGCACCAAAATCTGTTCAAGCCTGAGGTCAAGCGCGCGCTTGCTGAAGCTTTTGGGACTGATGTTTTTGACGCTGAAGGCGAAGTTAGTCGCCCTGCTCTTGCGGCTAAGGCTTTTTCCTCTCCTGAAAATACGAAATTACTTGATTCTGTTACCTTGCCCTATCTTTATTCCGGTTGCCTTGAAGCTATTGAAGAGCTTGGCAAGACGCATGAGGTTGTTGTTTTAGAGATGGCAATCCTTGACGGTCGCGATGATTTTGGAAAAAATGCAGATCTTATCATTGCGCTTACCACATCTGAAGAGGTGCGTATCCAGCGCCTTATGGCATATCGGGGCTTTACTGAAGAAGATGCGCGCAATAGGTTGACCAATCAAGTTCCTGATGAAAAACGCGTGAGCATTGCCGATGTTGTTTTTACTAACGATGGCACCATCGAAGAATTCGAAGCCGAAATTAGCCGTTGGTGGGATACCTTTAAAACTGAGCACCAGCTCTAAGCGTGCGTTTTGCCC
>CAVABR010000067.1:0-31987 GCA_963586955.1 bacterium | reverse complement strand
TGTTTGAAAATCAAGAAATTCTTTACATAACGATTTTGCAAAATCTAAGTTTTGATCAGGGGTTTTCTTGTGTTGGCTTGCTGTTTCTGGGTTTTTTATAAATTTGCTTTGAAGGAACAAAATCTTTAAATTAAGCCTTATTTAAGGGTTAAATCAGCAAATGGACGATTTTGCATCAAATTTAACTGTCAGAGTGGCTATTTTAGAAACTTTTTAATTTGTTACGCCACTGCTTCCAAAGCCACCGGTGCCACGTTCTGAGCAATCTAACGAGTCTACTTCAATAAAGGAAACGTCTTCTACTTTTTGAATTACCAACTGAGCAATGCGGTCTCCTGGATTGATGGTTATGGAATTGTCCTTGTCTAGATTTATGGCAATAACTTTAATTTCGCCTCGATAGTTACTGTCGATTAAGCCGGGTGCATTAACTACCGATAACCCTTGTTTTATAGCAAGACCGCTTCGTGGTACGACAAAACCCGCATAGCCTTCAGGTATGGCTATGGCAATACCTGTTCCAATAAGAGCGCGCTCAAAGGGTTTAAGGCAATGTTTTTCAGTTGATACAAGATCATAGCCAGCATCTCCGCGATATGCATTTTGAGGGACTGCTGCATTCCGAGATAGTTTTTTAATGGCTAGTTTGATCATTGTGCATCCTAACACTGATATTCAAGAAAAAACGGGTCTTAGATCTCTTTTAAAGCTTCCTTAAACTCTTCAACATTTTTAAAGTCCTTATAGACGCTTGCAAAACGAATATAGGCTACTTCATCAAGAGAACTCAGTTTCTCAAGGACTTTATTTCCTAATTCCTTAGAAGAGATTTCGTTTTTAGAAGATGATCTAATTTCGAATTCAATAGAGTCAATTAAAGAGGCAATTTGCTCAGAAGAGATTGGTCGCTTTGCACAGGCAATCAAGAGGCCTCTAAAGAGTTTTTTTCTGTCATAGGCTTCAGAGGATCCATCAGATTTGATAACTACGAAAGGATTATCTCCAGCACGTTCGTAGGTAGTAAAACGACTTGAGCACTCTAGACATTCACGGCGACGGCGGATAAAAGAACCGTCATCTGCAGGACGAGAATCAACAACTTTTGATTCCAAATGTCCACATACTGGACAACGCATTATATAGCCCCCCTTTGGTATCTTATGGGAAAATAATACTATATATTGTGTTATCAGTACATTACCTAAGGTAAAAATACGAGCTAACCGTCAAAAATCGATTAATTTTTGACATCTTTCCCGCAGTTAAAGTAAGGGAATTTTAGAAAAACATCATCACTCCAATAGCAAGCGGTACAAATAAGGTTGATGTGGCAAGTAAAACTAACGAATTGCTGTTACCTAACTTAGTTTGAGGGCGTTCTGGTAGCCAGAAATCTTGAAGCAATTCATCATTTTTCATGCGATTGACAACTCTTTGCTTCAAAGATTTAAGTTCTGGTTTGTCTTTGGTTGCAGGAAGGCTTGAATATTCGTAAAAATCAATAATTGGTGCGGTGGCATGCGTTTCCTGTTCAGAAGCTTTTAGAGCATTAGAGCCTGAGGTGCGATATACGATACGAACATTCATAGCCAAAACCTTTCTACTTGCATAGAACTTTTGTTCGTGTATACTTTAATTCGAACATACGTTCTTGTCAATAAAAATACAAACATTTGTTCGAATTGAGATTATTATGTCTGAACAACTAAGTAAAAGACAGCAACAAGTCTATGATTTTATAGATAGCTATATAGCCAACAAGGGTTTTGGCCCTACGGTTCGTGAAATTGGAGAGGCGCTTAATTTATCCTCCCCTTCTACCGTGCATGTTCATTTGAAATCGCTTGAAGAAAAAGGATATATTCAGCGTGATCCTTTAAAATCTCGCTCCATCTCTCTTACTAAGAAAACAGAAGCCTCCCCCTCATTTGGGCAGTCAGGGAGTTCAAACACTATTATTTTGCCTTTGGTTGGTCGCGTTGCTGCGGGTGAGCCTATCTATGCTGAAGAAAATATTGAGGACACCATTACGCTTCCTACTGAAATCGTGAGTGATTCTGCCTCTTTTATGCTCACGGTTCGTGGTGAATCAATGATTGAAGCAGGCATTAACGACGGAGATTATTTGGTAGTAAAAGAACAGAATACTGCTCAAAACGGTGATATAGTAGTTGCCCTTATTGAAGACGGTGCAACGGTTAAGCGCTTTTTTAAAGAGAAAGATCATATACGTTTACAGCCAGAAAACTCAACAATGGATCCTATCATTGTTAAAGAATGTTCCATCGTTGGTAAAGTAGTAGCTCTGTTTAGACGCGTGTATTAGAAATTAGCCTTCTTCTATCAACACGTCTGAAAACTTTGTCTTATAAAGAGGTGCGATGCGCAAGGTTAAGCGGGTGCCATTTTCGGTATATTGCTCATTGATAATATGACAATTCTGATGCGCGAAAGAAACCAAGTCTCCCCTTTTGAAGGGTATTAATACTTCAATCTGTTCTTCTTGAGCGGTGGCTACAGCGCCAATTCGTTGCGTGAGGGTATCAATTCCTTCTTTGGAAACCGTTGAAGTAAAGACCGCGAGCGGAAAGCGCTTTTGTAGTGCCTGAACCTTTTCTTCGTCAAGTTTGTCAATCTTGTTAAATACTTCAACTTTTGAAATAGATTGCGCACCAATTTGCTCAAGAATTTCGTTTACGGTATCAATCTGTTTGGTGAAATTTTCATCTGTTGCGTCAACTACATGAAGGATGAGATCAGAACCATTGATTTCATCAAGGGTAGACTTGAATGCCTCAACTAACGTTGTAGGAAGTTTTTGAATAAAGCCAACCGTGTCGGTGAGTGTGATTTTACGCCCGGTTGGAAGCGTGAGCTTTCTGGTGGTTGAATCAAGCGTTGCAAAGAGTTTGTCGTAGCTCAGCACTTCGGAATTTGTTAAGGCATTAAGAAGGCTTGACTTTCCTGCATTGGTATACCCTGCCAAGGAAACCTTAAATACGCCTGATGCATAGCGGTTTTTTCGTTGTAGCTCACGGTAATGAGACACTTCTTCTAGCTCACGCCTAATGGAAGTGATGCGCTTTCTGATTAGGCGTCTGTCCACCTCAAGCTGGCTTTCGCCTTCACCAAAGCGAGATCCTACTCCTCCACCCATGCGGTTAGAAGCTAAGTGCGCCCACATACCTCTCAAACGTGGAAGCAGGTATTGATTTTGAGCAAGCTTTACTTGGAGGCGACCTTCTTTGCTTGAAGCATGTAAGGCGAAAATATCCAAAATGAGAGCGGTTCTATCTATGACTTTCACGTCTTTGCCAACCATTGATTCCAAATTGGATTGTTGGGAGGGCGTAAGTTCATCGTCAAAAATAACAATATCAACCGCATAAGAACGACACAGTGAGGCAATTTCTTCAGCTTTGCCACTTCCTACAAAGGTGCGAGGATTAGGAGCTTCAAGCTTTTGAGTAGTTTGAGCAACAACGTCTGCGCCGGCTGTGTCAGCCAAGCGTTCAAGCTCTGAAAGCGAAGATTCTAAAGACCATTGTTGGTTTGGTCTTTCTACGCCAACGAGCAGAGCTTTTTCACGAGGAGATTCAAAGACGGTTTTAGGACCGTGCTGAATAACGTCTTCTTGTTCAAACCTTGTCAAAGTGCCTCCTCAAAAGGTTATTAGTTGTAAATGCTTATATATAAAAGTCTTTATATTTTATTGCCTTATTGCGTATTTTATCTATGCAATAAGGCTTAGGTGTTTTTAATGAATCGTTCTTGCCTCGGTAGGCTGGATAAGATCGCGTGTTCGCCAGGATGTATTTATCCCTGATAGGATGGAGTGCTCAGTTACACGTCGGGGCGCTCTATCGTCTGATCTTTATGCACTCTACAGTTCGATAACGCCCGTAAAGCTTTGGGTGGCAGGACCGGTCATGAAAACATGATTGTCGTCTTTCCAGGCAATGTGTAAGTCTCCACCTCTCAGCGAAATGACGCTTTCTTTTTCGGAATGGCCGGTTAAATAGGCTGCTACCAGCGTGGCGCATGTTCCGGTGCCACAGGCAAGTGTTTCTCCGCAACCGCGCTCAAATACGCGGAACTTTGGATGACCATCTGCAATGACAACAAATTCAATATTGCACTTCGCTGGAAAAACCGGATGAGACTCAAAGAAAGCACCAATTTTATTAAGATCAAACGTTTCAAGCGATTTCTCTTCGGATACAAATGCGTTATTGGGAAGTTCATCTAGGTTGTCAAGAAAACAGACCGCATGGGGGTTGCCCATAGAAACGCAGGTAAAGGAAAAGGTTCCCCAGGGAGATTCAACAGGCATTTCTTTTACATAGGAGATGCCGGCCTCAGTGGTTGCGTTAGCTTCATAAGCAACAGGAACATCGATGGGGTTCAAAATAGGCTCATCCATGTCTACCGTAGCTTCTGTCATTTTGTGGTTTTCATCCACTTTAAAGGACAAAGAAAGCGGTCCGCGCAAGGTGTCAGCGGTAAATGAACCTTGCTTGTAATCAACATAGCCATTGTCAATCAAGAATTTGGCGAAGCAGCGTATGCCATTTCCGCACATTTCTGCCAAGGTTCCATCAGAATTGATGTAGTGCATATATCCAATGCATTCAGGTCTGGGAGATTTGCGAACAAGAATTACACCGTCTGCACCGATGCCAAAGTGACGATCACAGATAAATTTGACCTGATCAGTAGTCAATTCTAAAGTATGATCCCAGTCATTTATGAATACGAAGTCATTGCCGAGGCCGTGTAACTTAATAAAATCTAATTTCATTATTGCTCCCATTCTTTATTACCTTGTGTTCTCGCTGAACAAAATGAGCTCACAATTACTTCTGTCATTTCGTCGAGAGAGAGTTGTTCCGTATCAAGCCACTGAATGTTTTTGTCTCTTTTGAACCAGCTTCTTTGGCGCTTTGCATATCGACGCGTTGCTGTTTTTATTTGCTCTATCGCTTGATCAAGCGTGCACTCACCCTTCAGATAGCTCAGTATTTCTTTATATCCTATAGCTTCGCTGGCGGTAAGAGCGTCTTTGAATCCTGAATTTAACAGTGCTTTTACTTCCTCAACAAGACCTTTTTCTATCATTTTATCAACGCGCGCATTGATTCGCTTATGAAGAATTGTTGGATCAACCTTCAAAGCAAAGCGAAGAGAAGGAATTACTTCATCAAGGGTTTTAATATTTTTTGATTGGATAGCATACGAAGTTCCCTCTTTTGCCATTTCAAGAGCGCGAATAACACGCCGGGTATTGTGAGGATGAATAACTTGAGCAGAATCAGGATCAATTGTTTTCAATATATCCCAAAGATAGTCTCCGCCCTTATCTTCAGCAAGAGATTCAAGACGGAGGCGATATTCGCTTCGGTATTCCCCTTTTGGAAACTTCATATCTTCTAGCGTGGCTTGAACATAAAGGCCTGTTCCTCCACACAAAATAGGAACAATCTTTTGGGATTGCAAGGTTGAAATGCATGTGCGTGCCATGCTTTGATATTGCTGAGCTGAAAAAGCCTCACCAGGATCAACGATATCTATCAGGTGGTGAGTTACTTGCATTTCCTGTGGCGAAAGCTTAGCTGTTCCTATGTTGAGTCCTCGATAGATTTGCATTGAATCGGCAGAAATTATTTCTCCGCCAAGGCGCAGAGCAACGTGCTGGGCTAACTCAGATTTGCCTGAGGCAGTAGGGCCGACAATAGCAATTACGGGATCCACAATTGAGACCTTACTGTGTTATGGACGAAGGCAATACTTCACCGCGTAAATACCATGTACGAGCTTCATTAATATGCACCGGAACTATTTTTCCTTCGAGCTCTTCGATAGATATACCAGCAGGAAGTTGAGCATGTATCGTTTGATTTTTAGGGCTCTTCCCTACCAAAATGGACGCGTCACGTTTAGACGTTCCTTCAATGAGGACGTCTACTATTGTGTTGTTGTCAGGTTGGTTTGCTTCATACGCGCGTTTTTGTACCAGATCAACCAGGCGCTGGAAACGTTCTTGGATGACTTCACGAGGCGTGTCATCAATCATTTTTGCTGCAGGGGTTCCTTCGCGTTTTGAATACAAGAAGGTGAAAACTTGCTGATATCCTACTTCGTCAATGAGATTGTAGGTATCAAGGAAGTCTTCTTCAGTTTCTCCGGGAAAGCCAACGATGATATCGGTTGAAAGAGCAATCTGGGGGCACGCTTCGCGCAATTTTCTAACGATTTCAAGGTAGTGTTCACGCGTATAGCGCCTGTTCATCGCCTTTAAAATGCGGTTGGAGCCTGATTGTACAGGTAAGTGAAGCGCAGGCATTACATTTGGAAGGTTTGCAAAAGCAGAAATTACTTCATCGTTTAAGTCTTTAGGATGCGAAGTTGCAAAGCGCAAACGCTTGATTCCTGTTTCAGAAACTGCCTGTAAAAGCTTTGCGAATTGGGGCTTTCCATAGAGATCACGGCCGTACGAATTAACGTTTTGGCCGAGAAGCGTCAGGTCAACAACGCCATCTGCAACAAGTTGTTCAGCATCGTGTACGATCTCTTCAATGGTGCGCGATTTTTCACGCCCGCGCACATAAGGAACAATGCAATAGGTGCAAAAATTGTTGCAACCAATAGAGATAGGTAGCCAAGCCGACCACGGATGTTCGCGTTTTGAAGGAAGGTTGGTAGGAAATTCATCAGCCGCAGAGAGCACTTCGATACAGTAATCATGCGTGCTAATTGCCTGATCAATGAGCCTGGTAACGCTCGAAAGATTAAAGGTGCCAAAGACAACATCGATATGAGGAAGCTCCTCAGTCAGTTTTTCGGCATCTCTTTGCCCAATGCAACCACCAATTGCAATGATTCTTTTGCTAAGGGTTGAATCAGCGGGCAACGGAATATTTTTCATGGAAGCAACTTGCCCCTTGAGGCGAACGTCTGCCGCTTCCCTGACACAGCAGGTCATAAATACTACGATTTCAGCTTCTTCGATTGAATTTACTTGAATGGCTCCCTGGGATGTCAACATGCCAACGATTCGTTCGGAATCGTGCTTGTTCATCTGGCAACCGTACGTTATGACAAAGAAAGTTTTTCCTGCAAGAGAATCAACCATATAAGCCCTCTAGACTAACGTTATAAAGAAGATGCAAGGTTTGGAAGTGGCCTGTCGTTACGCGCTTCAACAGAGAAACGAATGGCCGTGCGATATTCGCCATCAATGACAATGTCAGCAAAGGATGGTACGCAAACAATCTCAATTCCAATAGGAGATAAGAATCCTCTGGAAATTGCAATGGCTTTCACTGCTTGGTTCACTGCTCCTGCTCCTACTGATTGAATCTCTACGGTAATTCCGTCTTTCATCATTCCAGCAATTGCGCCAGCAACTGAGGCAGGCGAAGACTTAGAAGAAACTTTTAAGCAGTGGATATTTGACGATTGTGCCGAAGTTAACCCTTGGCTTTCATTCATGGTTCGTTTTCTTTCGTGTTTAAAAAATAATTACTAGTTCATTTAAATACTAAATTCGTAAGTCCATATTTTATCGATTTGATACGTTTAAGGCAACTTAGATATTTTGCTCAATTTCAAAGGTGACCGTAATTTTGTCTTTAGAGGTCTTCACCTTTGGCTCCACAGAAGTGTTTAGGTAGTACGCATCAGCAATATAGGCATAGGCATTTTGGAGTTTTTCCTTGAAGGCTTCCATGTCTTCGGGGGAAATTTTTAATTTGCGTTGATGAGCAGAAGGGTTAAAGGCGGGAAGCGTGTCTTGCTTAAGGTTTTTTTGGTCTTTCTGATCATTGTTTGGATAATCAAGAAGCGAAAGAATGGGGCCGGTTGGTTTAATTTCGCCGTCCATTATTCTTCGTGCGCTTCGGCTTGATAAGGGCAAGGTAAGCGAATTGGCAATTTCGCTAAAATGTTCAGGATCAAGCGCGTGAGATAAATATTCACAGAAGTTCAAAGAAGAAAAATCAGGCGAAAGAGAAAAAGCAGATTCAGCGTTTTTGCTCAAATAATAGAAGTAAAGTGCTGAGGCAATTTCTACGGGGCTTCCAAAGTAGACCTGTATAGTTTTCCTTTCATCTATGGCAAATTCCATTATGGTTCTGATGATATTGTGCGGGCCTCTTAATACCAAGGTGTTGTTTTCGTCATAGGTAACCACCGGAAATGAAGACTGGTCTCGTTTTTCAGTTAGGGTTTCAGCGGAGGCTTCAACATGAAAAACTGCTCCCCTAGATTTGTCAGATTGGACGATATAGGCCTTGTCGGTATTTTCCTTAATGGAATACAGAGCCATGCCACGACCATGAACTCCCCATCTATCAGAGTGAAAAGAGTCAAGTTTGGAAGTAACGAAGGGCTCAAACACGGTATTGTGCAATGATGCCGGAATACCTGATCCGTCATCAATAATGGTTAAATGACGATTCGTATTCCCTTTCCAGGTAGCTACAAAAATGGTATGGGCGTGGGCGTCACGTGAATTGCGAAGCATTTCGATAACCACATCTTCAAATGAGCGTATGTCTTGCTTCGCTTGACGACGCTGTGCTTCTGCTGCCTTTAAACGTACAAAGCCATCTCCAAGATCATCTTGAACTCGGAGATGGCTATCGCCTGTTACGTTTTCTAGAAATGACTCAAGTGAGTCACGCGAAGAAGCGCTGGGATTATTTTGCATAATCGACAGCACGGGTTTCACGAATGACTACAACCTTTACTTGGCCAGGATACTTGGTCTCATTTTGAATTTGAGCCGCAATATCATGAGCAAGAACAGTGGTATGTGCTTCGTCTACCTGTTCAGGGGTAACAATTACGCGAACTTCTCTGCCTGCCTGAATAGCATGAGTGCGCTCTACCCCGTCATAGGAATTAGCAATTTCTTCAAGCTTTTCAAGGCGCTTGATATAGGATTCAAGGTTTTCCTTTCGAGCACCTGGACGTGCTGCGGAAACCGCGTCAGCTGCTTGGACAAGAACGTCAACCACGCTTGTTGGCTCAACGTCATTGTGATGAGCTTCAATAGCGTGAACAATGAGTGCATCTTCGCCATATTTGCGCGCAAGATCAGCGCCGATGACCGCGTGAGAGCCTTCAATTTCATGGTCGATTGCTTTGCCGAGGTCATGAAGGAGTCCGGCGCGCTTTGCAGGAACCGGGTCTAAACCAAGTTCAGAGGCCATAATTCCGCAAAGATAGGCAACCTCTAAGGAGTGGTTAAGAACATTTTGGCCATACGAGGTACGGTAACGAAGGCGACCAAGCGTTTTTTCCAATTCAGGATGCAAATCATGGATGCCGGTATCAAAGGTAGCCTGCGAACCAGCTTCTTTGATTTGTTGGTTAACGTACTTCTGTGCTTTATTGAACATCTCTTCAATGCGTGCAGGATGAATACGTCCATCAGAAATCAAGTTTTCCATGGTGACACTTGCAATTTCTCTGCGTACTGGGTCATGCGAAGAGACGGTTACACATTCTGGCGTGTCATCAATAATGAGGTTGGTACCGGTGATTTGCTCAAACGAGCGGATGTTTCTTCCTTCACGTCCAATGATGCGACCTTTTAGATCGTCAGAAGGAATATGAATGGTTGAAACGGTAATTTGAGCGGTATAGTCAGCGGCAAGACGCTGAATAGCAAGGCTTAAAATCTCACGTGCTTTTTTGTCAGATTCTGCCTTTGTCTTAACCTCTGCATCGCGAATTATAGCAGCGGATTCGTGAACCACTTCCTCTTTTAAGCCATCAAGAAGTTCAACCTTAGCTTCTTCGCTGGTGAGCCCTGCAACCTGTTCTAGACGCTCAGAGATTTCCTGTTCTGCGTTATCTAGGTCACGTGCTTTACGGTCAAGTTGTCCCTGTAATGAAGAGATTTGATGTTCACGTTGATCAAGCGTTTCAACGCGCTTGTCGAGTGTTTGTTCTCTTTGGTTGAGGTACTGTTCGGCAGAACGAACCTCCTTGAGTCTCTCTTTGCTTTCTTGTTCTGCATCTTGCTTCATCTTGAGAGCTTCATCCTTGGCTTCTACAAGCGCTTCACGACGCATGTTTTCCGCTTGGCGTTGAGCATCATCAAGAACTGTTTTAGCTTCTTGGTTAGCTGCTTCAGTTTTTGACTTTTGGATTTTTTGCATCAAGAAATAGCCGATGAGAAACCCGATGATGATAGCTACAACTGCAGCAATAATGATTCCAATCATTGAATTCCTTCCCTAAGGCCACTAAATTAACGTGTTTGTTCAAGGAATTTCATAAAAAGAAATAAGCCTTGAATAAACAAGGCTAGAGTACGCATATATGGTATTGCCGTATATGTTATATAAAAAATAATAAGTGCACGCATGCACGAATACTCAAGCTATAAAAAATAATAATGCAAAGCAAACTTTTTGGAAAGAATGCTTTGCATGAAATATGCTCTAAAGTGCAATTTATTTCGATAAAGTGGCGCTAACCCAAAGATTGACCGCCTCTACTGCTTGCGTGGAAGTATAACCTTCGCGAATGAGTTTTGCATACGCTGCCTGTTTTTGATTTTTTGCCCGAGGCGGTTTTCTGTTTAAAAGAACAAGCGCAGATTCAATAGCATCATAGTCTTTCGGTAGACAACTGTAAGGAAAACCTTCAAGTGCGAATGGATCTATTTCGTGTCTGTTGAGATCTTTTATGATTCCGTGTAATCCCTTTCCCGCTAATATTTTTGATCGGGTATAGGATTCTGCAAACCTACCATCATCAAGATATCCACACCTGCATGCCCGCTCGATTGCTTCTTCAATTGCTGGTTCAGAAAATTGCGCTTCGCTGAGGCGCTTTCTTATTTCATAAACAGATCGGTCACGATATTTAATGAGAAGCGCAATTTTGTTGAAGGCTTTCGTACTTTCTTTTTGCTCTGGTGCGCTTTTTTGGGCTCTGTTGCTTCCGTCTTTGTCAAGAAGTGCCTGACTGCAAAAATGTTTTTTTATATATGCTTCATCAACAAACATGGATGCTACTATTCAGCGTTTTCTTCTTCTTGTGTAGGAGCGCCATCAACGGGATCAAGGCCATAAATCTCACGAATTTTTGATTCAATTTCATTTCTAATATCAGGATTTTCAAGGAGTGACTTTTTAGCAGCGTCTCTTCCCTGTCCAAGGCGCTCTTCTCCATAGTTGAACCATGAACCGCTCTTTTTCACGATGCCGGCCTCAACGCCCATATCAAGAATGCATCCTTCTTTGGAAATGCCTTCTCCATACATGAGATCAAATTCAGCTTGCCTAAAAGGAGGCGCAACCTTGTTTTTGACCACTTTTGCTCTTACACGATTTCCAATAAAGTCGCCGTTCTTTTTAAGTGATTCAATTTTGCGCACATCAATTCGAACACTGGAATAAAACTTCAACGCACGGCCACCAGTTGTAGTTTCAGGGCTTCCAAACATGACACCAATTTTTTCACGAAGCTGGTTAATGAAAATACAGGTGGTATTAGACTTTGATAAAGAACCAGCAAGCTTACGAAGTGCTTGACTCATCAGGCGAGCTTGCAGACCCACGGTGGTGTCCCCGATTTCACCCTCAATTTCTGCACGTGGTACCAAAGCTGCTACCGAGTCAATGACAACACAATCTATGGCGCCTGAGCGCACTAACATGTCGCAAATCTCTAATGCTTGTTCTCCGGTGTCAGGTTGCGAAATGAGCATCTCATCTACGTCTACGCCAATTCTTGCTGCATAAACAGGATCAAGTGCATGCTCAGCGTCAATGAAGGCTACGATTCCGCCTGATGCTTGAGCTTCAGCGATGATGTGAAGCGCCAAAGTTGTTTTACCGCTTGATTCAGGACCGTAAATCTCAACGATACGCCCTCTTGGGACGCCCCCGATGCCCAAAGCTACATCTAACGGAAGCGAGCCGGTAGGAATTACGCCAATGCGCAAATCTGTTGTATCGCCCAACTTCATGATGGCGCCTTTGCCAAATTTATGTTCAATTTGATCAGTAGTGAGTTTCAGGGTTTGTTCGAGATCCTGTTTCATGCTTTCTCCTTATAAGGTTGTTATAAGTGAACAAAAATTACCTTAACCGAACATTCGTTCGATTTCAAGCAAAAACTTTATGTTTCTAAACAATACGGATCTTTTTTAAAAAATAGTGGAAAAATTCTAACTAAAAGCTATTCAGAATCTAATTCGTTTTTAATTAATTCAAGCGCGTGAACCACTGTTTGCTTTCTTACTTCATCACGATCCCCGTCAAAAACCTGAACTTCGCTTTTAACACCCTGAGGGCTCGCAAGTCCAAACCATACCGTGCCTACTGGTTTTTCTTTGCTTCCTCCTCCAGGGCCAGCAATACCTGAAACAGAAACCGAAATATCTGTCCCTAAACGCTCTTTTGAGCCAGAAGCCATCTGCTCTACCACTTGCGAGCTTACGGCACCATGAGCTTCAAGATCTGCATTTGATACACCCAAAGCGTTCATTTTTACCTCATTTGAGTAGCTTACAATACCGCCCTGGACAACATCAGAGCTTCCGGGAACTGCGGTAAGCGTTCCTGCTATTAAGCCCCCGGTGCAACTTTCGGCAGTTGAAATGGTGATACCGTGCTCTTTTGCAGAAGTTATCAGGCTTTTTGTCAGTTCGTATATTTCAGTATCGGCATTTTGGTTTGAAGATGAGGTTGAAATAAAGAAGCTATCAGAATCTTTCTGCTTTGTTTTAAATCCAAGTACGCTTCCTGCTTTCGCAAAATAATCAAGCATAGATAAAACGGTGAGAAACAACGCTATAGCCATGACCGACCAAGAAACAACATAGAGAATGGTGCCCATGTTGCTATTGAGTGAAAGCAAAAGCGAAGATTGCTTAATAATGAAGAGCAAGATTGCGATGATCTGGAAAACCGTTTTGGCTTTTCCGTACCAACTTGCGGCAATAACGACGCCTTTTGATGCGGCAACCATTCTCAGGCCTGAAACAATAAATTCGCGAACAAGAATGACAAGCGCTACCCATGAAGGAAGAACCTGCAGTTCGATGAGCGCCAAAAGCGCAGAAGCCACCAAGATTTTATCGGCAAGGGGGTCCATGAACTTTCCGAAGTTGGTTACTTCTCCCCTGCTTCGGGCAAGATAGCCATCAAGGGCATCAGTGCAAGCAAGAATAGTGAATAAAAAGGCAGCAAACCAAGGCTTGAAAAGCTCAGCATCTTCCCAATGGGGAAAATAGTCAGGCCAAGGGCTCAACAGCGCCACAACAAAAACAGGCACCAGTAAGATTCTTACTAAGGTAACAACATTTGCAGGGGTCCAAAGTTTGTCTTCAGGACAATTTTGCTCACTCACGCAAGCCCTCCATTTCATACCAAAGGGTGTCACTGATACGCACCGGAATAATTTCTCCGATGCTACCCTGTTCAATATAGGTTACCCCATCAACTTCGGGTGCTTGGCATTGAGCACGGCCAAAGAGCTGGCCATCTTCTTCTTCGCCAAGAACCAGAACGTCTAGTTCAGAGCCAATTCGTTGTTGAATGCGAGCGGTTGAAATGCTGTCAGCTAAATCGCGCAAGATCTGGAACCGTTCAAGTTTTGTTTCTTCATCAATCTGATTTTCGAAGCGCGCTGCCCGGGTGCCCTCTTCTGGCGAATACATAAATATGCCCACGTAATCAAATTCGGCTTGCTCAACAAAATCACACAGGTCTTCAAATTGCTCTTGAGTTTCACCGGGATAGCCAACAATAAGGGTGGTTCGCAAGGCAATATCAGGAATTTCTTTGCGAATAGTCGAAACCATATCAAGATACTGTTGCTTATCGCCCTTGCGATTCATGGAAGAGATGATTTCTGGATCACAATGCTGAAGCGGAATGTCAAAGTAATTGCAGATGTTGTCATGGTTTGCCATAACGGAAAGCAAATCCTTGTTAATGCCTTCAGGTTGAAGATACATGACTCTAAACCAGGTATCTTCAAATGTTGAGGCAAGTTCTTCAAGCAGATGAGCCAAGGTGTCAGGAGTTTCGAAATCACTCCCCCATATTCCTGAATCCTGCGCAATGAGAACAATCTCTTTTGCACCGTTTGAGACGCTTTCTTTGACATCCTTGACAATAGATTCAAGACTGAAGCTATGATAGCGCCCGCGAATAAAAGGGATAGTGCAATAGGAGCAAAAACGATCACAGCCATCGGAGATTTTAACGTAGGTACTTGGCGCACAGCTAAGAGTTACCTCTTTATCTTCGGTCTTATTTAAAGAGGCGCTTTCGGCATGGTCAGTAAAAAGCGAACCTAAAATCTCAACTATAGAATCTTCTTCCGAACAGGTTACAAAGCAATCAGGCTCGGTAAGAGAATCTTTAAGCGATTCACCATAACGCGAAGGAAGACAGCCACAGACAACCAGTTTGGTTTTTCCGTCAATCACCGCATTAGTTGATGCTACCTCAAATATGACGTCGAGGCTCTCTTCAATGGCACTTTGAATAAAAGAGCAGGTGTTTACCACAACGGCATCGGCATATTCCGAAGAATCAACGATGGTATATCCTGCCTGGGCAAGCTGTTTTTGCATCTGCGCAGAATCAACTTCGTTTTTAGCGCATCCAAGGGTAATAAAAGAAACACGAATAGACATGCAAACACACTTTAGCGATAGTTAACAAATTGGAGTGGTTGGCCGTAATCATTACCCTTTACCAGGGCAATAACTTCTTGAAGCGTATCAAGCTTTGGTCCGGAAACGCGGAGTTTATCTCCTTCAATAGCAACCTTAACCTTAAGTTTGCTTGCTTTGATGTCTTTATTGATTTTGCCGGCAGTTTCTCTGTCGATACCTTCAATAAGCGTGCCAACCTTGCGAACGGTGCCACCGGTGGCATTTTCAGGTTTGCCCCAAGAAAGCGAATTCAAATCAATGCCACGTTTGACTAACTTCGAAGTGAAGATATCCATAACTTGACCAACAACAAAGTCACTCGGTGCCTTGATGGTAACGGTCTTTGAAGCTTTATCAAAAAGGATCTCTGATCCTGAATCCTTTAAATCATATCTTTGAGAAAGTTCTTTTTTGGCCTGACCATACGCGTTATCTACTTCTTGTAGATCGATCTGCGAAACAATGTCAAAACTTGAATCCTTTGCCATAACAATCCTTTCTATAATCTCAGTATCGAAGGTACTAATTTGAAGATGTAGAGTTTGTAGTGGTTGAGCTATTTGAAGTGGTCGAAGAACTTGTAGAAGTGGAACTTGACGACGTTGTTGAATTTGATGAGGTATTCGAAGAAGTTGAGCTTGAAGTGGTAGAAGTAGGTTTCTTCACATTGGGATGTGCTTCATACCATTTGTTTAGCAGATCTTCAAACGAATAGGTCTCTGAAACTACACCATTGTCCCCTGCAAGAATTTCTTGAGCTTCTCCGGCGACGGTTACTTTTACGCCATCAACGCTTCCTGAAACAAACTTCAGATCAGAGGTAAATTTATATTCCTTAGTTGCAGGACCTGTTACTTCGCCCGCTTCTTGCTGTTCGTCACCTATATACACTTCAATCCAAGAGCTAGAACCATCAGCGATTTCATAGGTGAAGGTAAATTCTGTAGGGGCAGTTTCTGTCTTGGTTGTTTGCTCGGCTTCTTTTTTTGTTTCAACGCCCGTTACCGGAATATTTTGCTGTTCATTGGAGTTGTTTGAACAGGAAACAACCGAAAAGATAATGATTATGAGCAACAAAACAATGCCCGCAATAATAAAGGGAAGCTTAGAGTGCTTCGTATAATTTGCCGGAGCACTTGATACTAAATTGCCATATTTTCCTTCAGTTATAGCTGGACGGCGAGAGCGATGTACTTGGGCTGTATTGTTTGTTCGCTGGCTTGATCTTTGGCTTGAGTGCTGGGTAGCCCTTTGCTGTGCCTGAGCTTGTCCGTTGCGCATTGCCAATTCATCGCGACTGGAATATACCATGCGTCCAAAACTGTTGACTCCGGTGGTGGAGGCAGTGTTGGCGCGCCTGCTTGCAATGGTGTCTTGATTGTCTTGTCTTCGAGCAGACGACGGGCGCGAAGTGGTATTTGAAGTATTGTAATCTGAATACCTTGACCGGTTGGATTCTTTTTCCTTATAAGCACGCCCAACACGATAAGCATAGGCTTCATCAAGATACATACGTGTTATTTCGTTGTTGTCAACGCCAAGAAGCCTTGCATAAGCATTGATCATATTGCGGGTATAGCCACTGGGAGGCATATTGGAAAAATCGCTATTTTCAATGGCTTGCAGAATATCAGCACGAATACGAAGACGTCTGGCAACAGAAGCTAACTCGTATCCTTTTCGAATACGAGCCTCTTTCAAAACACTTCCGAAGCTAATATGGTTCATTCGCTAATTCCTACTATTCGCCGTCCTGCGCCTCAAATGCCTTGATTGATTCTAGCTCAAGAGAATCAACAAGTACCTCGCGTGGTTTTGAACCGTTTTGAGGACCTACTATGCCTTTTTCTTCCAGTAAATCCATTATACGACCAGCACGAGAATAACCAACACTGAGGCGTCTTTGTAAATTCGAAGTTGACCCTACACCAGAAGAACATACAATGTCTGCTGCTTCCCAAAGTAGCGGGTCATGTCCACCGCTTGCTTTGCCTCCGTCAGGTGAGGTATCGCCAAGCGTAATAAGGTTAGTTTTAAGGATGTCGTTGTGATATTCGGGCTCACCTTGTTCTTTGAGCTTTTCAACCACGGCGCTGATTTCTTCCTCTGAAACGTAGCAACCCTGTATACGTTGAGGACGCGCCAGTTCAGGCTTAGAGAGCAAAAGATCACCAAGGCCAATGAGGTTTTCAGCGCCCGGGGTATCTAAGATAACACGCGAATCAATACCAGATGCCACATTAAAGGCAATACGGTTAGTGATATTTGCCTTGATAAGGCCTGTTACTACGTTGGTAGAAGGCCTTTGTGTGGCAACAATGAGATGAATGCCTGCCGCACGTGCAAGTTGTGCAAGACGAGAAATTGAAAACTCAACTTCTTTTCCCACGTTCATCATGAGGTCAGCAAGCTCGTCAATGATAATGACCAAATAGGGCATTTCATCTGCACTATTTCCTTCAACTTCTAAACCGTTTTGAGCCTTTGCGTTATATTGACCAATATTGCGAGCCCCAACTGAAGAGAAAATTTTCAGACGACGTTCCATTTCCGCCACTGCCCAAGCAAGCGCGCTTGCTGCCTCTTTTGATTCGGTAACAACCGGGACATAGAGATGAGGAATGCCATTGTAGGGGGTAAACTCAACGCGTTTCGGGTCAATCATGATAAAGCGAACTTCGGCAGGTGTTGCGCGCATCAAAATGGACATGATCATGCCATTGATAGAGACTGACTTACCAGAACCGGTAGTACCACCAATTAACAAGTGTGGCATGGTGGCAAGATCGCTTACTACGCTCTGCCCTTCAACGTCTTTGCCGATAGCAACCTGCAGGGGACCTACCGGTGCATCCTTGAGAACATCTCCTAACAGGACAGTTTCTCTTTTCTTGTTTGGAACTTCAATACCAACATAGTTAGTGCCGGGAACAGGAGCGAAAATTCTAACACCAGGAGATGCAAGCGCTAAGGCAATGTCGTCAGTTAAGTTGGATACGCGACTAACGCGCACACCTGAGGGCAGATCTACTTTAAACAGCGTTACGGTAGGACCGGGAACCCAGCCTACCACTTCAGCATTGACGCCAAAATCACTCAGAGTCTCTTGTAAAAGAAGTGCCGTTGAGCGCAGAGCCTCGTCGTTCTCCTTGCTTTTCTTGTTTTTAGCAGAAACTGCCAAAAGCGAAGGATCTGGCAACTCAAAGCCTTCAAGAGGTTTTGGGATTGCAATTTGAGGAGCCTTCTTTTTGGGTTTAGGGGCTTGTATTGGTTCTTCTTCTGTACGCTTGCTACCGAGCTTGCGCGTCATCTGTTTTGCAACTGGGGGCTCATCAGAAGAAATTTCCGGCATAGCGATGGTTTTCTGTTGGGATTTCTTCTTGGTTGAACCTAAGATAGAGGTCTTCTTTTCATGGAGTGAATCATTAGCGAGCACTTGCGTGGGCGCGTTGTTTTGTGATATTGGCTCATTAAGCGCTGAAGTGTCGGTTTCTTTTCTGCCAAGTTTTGGCAAATGAACGAAGGGATTTTCTTCCTCTTCTGATGAGGCATGTGCTTGTCTGATTTTTTCAATTAAGCCAGAAACGGAGAAGCCAATAATAACCAAGGCAAGTACGATCAATCCAATAACAAGGATTATAGAAACAACCATGCCAAACAAACTCAAAAGAAGCCAGGCAATGCCTGCGCCCAAATAGCCACCACGATCAATTAAGTAGCGCTCTTTCAGCAAAACGTTTGGATCTTGTTCTGCACCTGGGGTGCCTAAGGCAAACAGCACCAAAATAGCAACAAAAATAAGGGCAAACCCAATAGCAGCTCGAGTGGGAACTTTTTCCTTTTCAAAGCGAATTAAAAATAGAATAGCAAGAACGAAAAGAATGATTGGAAGGATAAACTCCCCTATGCCAAACGCACGATGAAGCCCTGCAGAAACAACCGAGGTAACCATTGCACTTGATGGCAAGATAGCTGAAACAAAGAGCGCAATAGAGACAATAATAAGGCAGACACTGAGGATGTCTCTTTTGGTTCTTTCGTCAAAAAGAGGCTGTTTTTGCGGAGCTTTCTTTTGGCCGTAAACCGGCTTTTTGGCATGCTGAGACTTACCCTTAGAGGCAGATTTCATACTCTTTTTATTTGAAGACAAACGATCATCTTGACGATGAGCCATATCTGCAGTTCCTTAGTTCGTTTATAGTGCGTTTAATCGGTTTTAAAATTATAGCTAAAGCTCAAGAATATTAACAACAACCATGGGTCGTTGATTGGTTCGTTCCCACAAAATTGATAAAAGCGCGCTTCTAGCTGCCTTTTTTATCTCTTTGTTGTCTTCGCCTCTGGATAGTGAGTGACGAATAGCGCTGGTTACTGACCCAGTAGCTACCTTGAGTAGATCAGAGTCATCACCACCGGGGATACCATGCATCTCTAACTTAATGTTGCAGGCAAGACGTTTTCTGTTAGATGTAAGGGCGCAGGCAACTACCGCAATACCTTGAGCACCTAAGTTGGTACGTTCGCGCAAAACAAGCTCTGAAGTGTCACCAACGCTGAGGCCGTCAACAAGTACAATACCGCTTGGTACCACTGGACCGCGTTTAACACCTTTGGTGGTAACTTCAAGAGATTCGCCATTTTCGCAAATGAAGATATTTTCTCTTTTAACGCCCGTAACTTCAGCTAAATCAGCATGAGCGCGCAAGTGCGTTGCTTCGCCATGAACGGGCATAAAGTATTGAGGCTCAACGATAGAGATAACCAACTTAAGCTCTTCTGCTGAAGCGTGCCCCGATACATGAACGCGCGCACGAGACTTGTCATAAACGTCAGCGCCAATTTTAGCCAACAAGTTGACAATCCTGGTAACGGCCTTTTCGTTTCCAGGAACAGGGGTTGCAGAAATGATTACCGTATCGTCTTCATCGATGGAAATGGTTTTGTGATTTCCGCTAGCAATGCGCGCCAAAGCAGAAAGTGGCTCACCTTGAGACCCCGTACACATAAGCACGTATTGGTCTGAAGGGATTCCCCTTAGCTCATAGGCATCAATGAGGTCTTTATCAGAGATGTTTAAGTATCCTAATCTGCGCGCAATGTCAGTATTTTGCACCATAGAACGGCCGGTAACCGCAACTTTGCGTCCATTGCGAACGGCTGCATCGCAGATTTGTTGCAAACGATGAATATGTGATGCAAAGGAAGCAATGATTACCTTGCCTTTAGCCGAAGAGATGATTTTATCGAGCGTTCGGCCCACTTCAGCCTCTGAGGGGGTGAAGTTTGGATTGGTAGCATTAGTTGAGTCGGACATCATCAAGGTAACGCCTTGTTTGGCAAAACGCGCAAGCGCTGCAAAGTCAGTATGAACCCCATCAATGGGAGATTGGTCAAGCTTGAAGTCTCCCATATGTAACACGTTACCTGCCGGTGAAGTGATAAATGCACCAACTGCATCAGGAATAGAGTGGTTAACTGAAAAGAACTCAACGCTCATACAGCCAAGTTTTATGGATTGACCCGGCTTAATTTCACAGAGCTTTGCATTTTTGATTTTGTGCTCTTTGAGCTTTCCTTCAATAAGACCAAGCGTGAGTTTGGTGGCATAAATAGGAATTTGCCTATCAAGGTCTTTAAGAAGGTAGGGCAAAGAACCCGTATGGTCTTCATGGCCATGGGTAATAATGATGCCCTTGAGCTTTTCAGCATGCTCAAGAACGTAGGTATAATCGGGCAAAATAAGGTCAATGCCGGGATGATCATCGTCAGGGAACATCAAGCCCGCATCATCAAGGATCATGTCATTACCGCATTCAAATACGGTCATGTTCTTGCCAATGGCATCTAGGCCACCTAACGGTATGATCTTTAATTTAGCCTTAGGGTTTTTAGCGGAAGAATTCTTCTTTTTGTGGTGATTTGGTCTTGAAGAATTCTTTTTATGATTGTCGTTATGATTTTTAGATTCAGAATCAAATTTTGAGAGCTTAGGTCTTTTACGCTCTAGGTGTACATGCTTAACAGATTCCTTACGCATGGGAGCCTTTTGATTAGATTCATCAGGCTTTTTTTCTGACATTAATAATCCTATCTAAACAGAAATGTCCCCTCGCAGATTTTCTACGAAGGGAAATTTCACTAACTTTGTAAAATTTGAGTTATGAAAGTACGCCAACTTCTCTCATAACTTGTGCAAGGTGTTCGATTTGTTCAGGAGTTGCATCAACCAAAGGAAGGCGAACTCCTCCAACAGAAAAACCTAAAAGATTAAGCGCAGCTTTTGGCATGATGGGGTTTGAAGTAATGAACAATTCGTTCATCAAAGGAAGCAGGGCTTCGTTTGCCTTGTAAGCAGCCTCGAAATTGCCTTCAGCGCAAAGTTCAACGATTTCCTTCATGCGCGCTGGTGCAACATTGCCGATGGTAGAAATTACGCCCGCACCACCAAGCTTCATGATGTCATAGGTCAGGGAGTCATCACCAGAGTAAACATCAAAGTCAGCTGGCTTGTTGTCGATGATGTAGCCAATCTGTTCAAGGTCTCCCGATGCTTCCTTGATAGCAACAATGTTGTCTACGTCATTAGCAAGACGAAGCGTGGTTTCAGGTGTCATATTGATAACGCAACGACCAGGAATATTGTAGAGAATACAAGGAAGATCTACTGCATTAGCGATGGTCTTGAAGTGCTGGTAAAGGCCTTCTTGAGGAGGCTTGTTGTAATAAGGAACAACAAGCATGAAGCCATCTACGCCCAACTTTTGAACATCTTGTGCAAAATCAACGGTGTCTGCGGTGCAGTTATCACCAACGTTTGCGATAACAGGAATTTGTCCTGCTACTTCAGAAACTACTGCTTCAAAAAGCTTCATTTTCTGTGGATAAAAAACAGTAGGGCTTTCTCCGGTAGTGCCATTAATAATAAGAGCATCACTACCACCCTCAATGAGACGAGCTGCAAGAGCGCGAGCCTGATCAAGGTCGAGTTCTTTATTATCATCAAAAGGGGTTACCATTGCTGGGATCATGCGTCCAAAACGTGGTTGGTTAATTGATGACATAGCTATCTCCTTAAATAGGTCGTAAATCTAATACGTATTATATAAAAATATAGGTCTAGGACATAAAGTTCTCTAAACCAACAACGAGACCGGTTTGATTTTCCACTGAACGGATACCTAACAATACGCCGGGCATATAAGAAGTTCTATCCCAAGAATCATGACGGATAGTAAGCGTTTGACCCATAGAGCCAAAAACAACTTCTTGAGAAGCAACGTAGCCCATTGAGCGAACCGAATGAACCGGAACGCCATTTACCAAAGCGCCACGAGCACCTTCGGCTCCTTCGATTTCAGTTTCTGAACCGGGAGCTTGTGATTTAAAGCCACGCGCTTGAGCAATGATGTCTGCGGTACGCATTGCGGTGCCACTAGGAGCATCTTTTTTGTTGCAGTGATGGAATTCGAGTACTTCAGCTTCAGGGAAATACGGTGCTGCTACTTTAGCAAATTCCATCATCAAGACGGCACCGGTAGTGAAGTTTGGCGCATAGAATAAGCAGGCATTATTGGTTGCTTGTGAAGCCAAATTTTCAAGTGTATTGTTATCAAGACCCGTGGTGCCAACAACGCAGTTAACCCCTGCTGGAAGGGCAACTTCTAAGGTCTTTTTCACTACATCAGGTTGAGTGAAGTCAACCAACACATCGAAGGATTCATTTTTAAGAGCCTCTTCGATGGTTTTATAGGTTGGAAACCCTTCCTGTTTTTCAAACGGATCAATTCCACAAATAAGTTTAAGATCATCAGCGGAATTGACTGCATCAACTACCGCAGATCCCATGCGACCAGCATAACCGGCAACGGCGACATTAATCACGTAAGACACCTTTCCTTTTAGTTGCTTTCATCTTCAATAAGAGATAAAAGCTCCCCTTCTTCAAGCGGAGAAACAACAGCAATGGTTGGTTTAGCATCAAAGATAAACTCAGCCATAGAAACTACATCTTTACAGGTTACCTCTCTGAATTTTTGAATTGATTCATCAATAGACAAATGAGGCAATCCCAACGTTTCGCGCTTACCTAAACGCATCATATGAGAACTCGTAGTTTCAAAGCCTAAAACCGCTTGTCCACATATTAAATCAATATTCCTATCAAGCTCATCTTGGTCGAGGTTTCCTTCGGCCAACGAGGCAAGTTCTTTGCGTACAAGGTTGATTACCTGTCCCACGTTATCAGGGCGCGTGCCAGCATAAACGCACCACTGCCCTGCTCCCTGGAAAATGCCCTGTGTGGCATAGATTGAATATGCCAGCCCTCTTTTTTCGCGTACTTCCTGGAAAAGACGAGCAGACATTGAACCGCCCAAGATGGAAGTGAGCATGCCAAGGGCAAAACGCTTTTCATGCCCTGAAGGCAAAGAAGGAAAGCCTCCGATAATATGCGCTTGTTCTATGTCTCTTTTTTGAGAAAAGATTCCGCTTTTGAAGGTAACCGGGCTTAGATCTCGTGATGCTTTTTTGAGCACTCGCATGGAAGAAAAGTATTCTCTCACGTATGAAACAAGTTCATCATGGTCTACATTTCCGGCAACGGCTATACAGAGATTGCCCGTTCCATAATGACTTTCATGAAATGCCATACAATCGGAATGAGTAAAGTTTGAAACGAGCTCTTTATCTCCCAGAACGGGAAGACCTAAAGGATGATTTTGTATCATCGATTGAGAGAAGAAATCAAAAACGAAGTCATCGGGCGCGTCATAGCTTCGTGTAATTTCTTCTAAAACCACTTCACGCTCTGTTGTTATGGCCTCTTCATCAAATGAGGAATTGATAACCATGTCAGCTAAAACTTCAAGGGCGCTTTTAAGCTTCTCATCAACAAAGCGGGCATAAAAACAGGTATATTCTTTAGAGGTAAACGCATTAAATTCAGCACCAAGGCGATCAAAATGCATAGAAATATCCAAGGGAGTTCTGGTGGGCGTTCCCTTAAACATCATATGTTCCATAAAATGCGCAAGACCGCGCTGATGAGGTAGTTCGTCTCTTGAGCCTACATTAAACCACAGGCCTAAAGATATAGAGCGAACCGAGGGCATAAATTCACTAATAACTGTTATCCCATTATCAAGAACTGATTTCTGAAATGACATAATGCCTCTTTACGTATTGAGTTTGAAAATTAAGAAAGCGCTTCTTTCAAAGCTTTAGAAAGTTGGTCAGGACAGCTGGTATCGCGAGGGCCACACTTAATTCCCTCAAGTTTAGCGATGACCTCTTTGACAGGCATGCCTTCTACCAAAGCTGCAATTCCTTGCGTATTTCCGTTGCAACCACGGTTAAATTGAACGTTGGTAACCGTTCCCTCATCGGTGATATCAAATGAAATAGAACGTGAGCACGTTCCTTGAGTTGTATAGGTATACATATCTATCTCCAAGACAAGCCCCTCTTCTGTCAAACCAAAAGAGGGGCTTCATATTTATTGTGATTAGTTGTGACGACGACGAGGCTTACGGCCAGCATTGCCGTTTTCATTTCCTCGGCGTGGATGATGGGCAGATGCATCATTTTTTACGTCGGGCTTATCAACGCGATCAAGATTGATTTTACCGTTGTCACTTACTTCGATAACTTCAACTTTAACGATATCGCCAATTGAAAGCACGTCTTCAACTTTGCCAACACGGCCATTTGCCATGCGAGAAATATGCAAGAGACCATCTTTGCCTGGAGTCAAGCGAACGAAAGCGCCGAAGTCTTTGATGCCAACAACTTCGCCATCATAGAGCTCTCCTACCTCAGGTACTTTTACGATGCCTAAGATTGCAGCTTTAGCAGCTTCGCCTGCGGCAGCGTCAATGGAAGCAATATGAACGGTGCCATCTTCCTGGATTTCAATGGTTGCGCCTGTTTCGTCCTGAAGGCCACGAATAACTTTGCCACCTGCACCAATAACGTCACGGATTTTATCAACTGGGATAGAAATGGTTTCGATATGTGGTGCAAACGGAGACAATTCTTTTCTTGGTTCAGCAATAGCTTCAAGCATGTTCTTCATGATGAATGAACGGCCTTCTTTAGCTTGAGCCAATGCGGCAGCCAAAATATCAACAGAAAGACCTTTTGCTTTATTGTCCATCTGAAGAGCGGTAATGCCCTTTTCAGTACCGCAAACTTTGAAGTCCATGTCACCCAAGAAGTCTTCAAGACCTTGGATGTCGGAGAGGATAACAATGTCATCGCCCTCTTTGATAAGGCCCATAGCAATGCCAGCAACAGGAGCCTTGATAGGTACACCCGCATCCATCAAAGCAAGAGTAGAACCGCAGGTAGACGCCATTGAAGATGAGCCGTTTGATTCCATGATTTCAGAAACAACGCGAATTGCATAAGGGAATTCGTCTTCGTCAGGCAATACGGGCAACAATGCGCGTTCTGCAAGAGCGCCATGGCCAATTTCGCGACGTTTAGGAGCGCCCATGCGACCAACTTCGCCGGTGCAATAAGGAGGGAAATTGTACTGATGCATGTAGCGCTTGCCCTCTTGAGGGTCAATGGTATCAAGGCGCTGCCATTCATTGAGCATGCCTAAGGTTGCAATAGAGAGTGCTTGCGTTTGACCACGCTGGAACAAACCAGAGCCATGAACGCGAGGAAGATATCCAGCCTTGATATAGAGTGGACGAATTTCAGTGCTAGTTCTGCCGTCAGCACGCTCACCGGTTTCAATAACCATAGCGCGCATAGCATGCTTTTCAAGAGACTTCAAAGCAGCAGCGATATCGCTTGACCAAGCGAGCTGTTCTTCTTCGGTAAAGTCAGATTCTTTGATGGAAGATTTAAGCTCTTCAACTTTAGCAATGCGAGATTGCTTGTCGGCGTCTTTAAGCGCTGCGCTCATTTCGTCATAGTGAGCATCGACGCGCTCAGCAATGGAAGGATCTGCCACATGAATAGGCCATTCTTTAGGCTCTGGGTTAACCTTTGCCAAAAATGCTGCCTGCTTTTCGCAAAATGCAGCAATTGCTTCTTGACCAAAGGTCATAGCTTTGAGCATGTCGTCTTCAGAGATTTCATGCGCGCCTGCTTCAACCATAGAAATGTAATCAGCAGTACCTGCGATGGTGAGTTCTAGATCAGAATCTTCCATCTCTTCATAGGTTGGGTTAACAATGAATTCTCCTGTTTCGATGCTACGTCCAATGCGAACACAAGCGCAAGGACCATCAAAAGGAGCACTTGCACACATAAGAGCTGCGGAAGCACCCATAACGCTCATGCAATCAGGAGGATTTTCGCCATCTACTACGAGTGTTGTAGCAACAACGTGAACTTCTTGCTTAAAACCGTCAACAAAACCGGGGCGAATTGGACGGTCGATCATACGAGCAGTGAGAATGCCTTTGTCACTTGGTTTAGCCTCACGTTTGAGGTATCCACCAGGAATGCGACCGACGGCATACATTTTTTCAATAAAATCAACTGTCAAAGGGAAGAAGTCATAATCTTTTTCCTGACTTGAAATTACTGAAGTAACCAAAACGGTAGTATCGCCCTGCGTAACAACAACAGCGCCACTTGCCTGCTTTGCAAGTTCTCCTGTTTGGAGGGTGTACTGCTTTCCATAAAGCTCGAATGATTCTGTAATTTTTTCCATGTACTTTCTTTCTCTTTCCTTACGCCCTATTGCGTAAAGCTTCTTTTCGTTTTCTCCCGAAAACGAACGAGCAATAATGTCCTTACATTACCGACCGTTTATATGTAAAATGCCCGCATGAGCGGGCACCTACTTTAGATATTGTCACGAATACCAAGCTTCTTGATGAGTTCACGATATTCAAGAACGTCACGATTCTTGATGTAGACCAAAAGGCTACGACGCTTACCAACGAGCATGAGCAAACCACGACGAGTGTGATGATCTTTAGGATGAGACTTGAGGTGCTCAGTTAAATTGCGAATGCGCTCGGTAAGGATTGCAACCTGAACTTCAGCGCTACCAGAATCCTGAGGAGTTTTACCGTATTCCGCCATCAATTCTGCGATGCGTTCTTTAGAGATACTGTTTTTGCTAGCCATAATTCCACCTTTCATTTCTATGACTCTTATCACCGAGCGAATAAGCAAGTGGTGCATATAGGCTAGGTGAAAAGTACCTTGCTACTTTTTGTAGCTGATAAAGTATACGGTAACAGTCTCAATCTCACAAGCAACTTAGAGTGCTATTTCATAACTTCTGCTCATTCGTGCCCATGGACTGAAATATAGCGAAGAGACTTTAATTTAATTCCCATATGACTTACCAACAAATCTGAAATGATTTGTAAAACTTCAGTCGAAATTTCATTAGGAAAAGCTAATGAGACAATCTGCTCAAACGTGGAATAGAGCAATGCATTTGCGCAAGCAAGCGAAGATGTAGAAACAAAGGTTGTTTGAGATTTTAATAAGCAGGCCGAGCATACTACCCCACCATCATAGGAAGAAAAAGCATGACGAGAAGCGGGATTACTAAGGTCTATTTCATCTCCGCAATATACACAGTGAGCAAAACTTGGCCTGAATCCCAAAAACGCGAGCGCTTTGAGCAAAAATGCAGCCGTAATAGAGAGGGCGTGCTCTTCGCTTGCTTGTTTAAATTGTTGAAGGGTTTTGGTGCTGAGGTCAAAGAGTTTGGGAACCGCTAGGCCAACTTGGGTTGTTTTTTCTAGGAATTCAAGCACCGGGCAGGCGCTTTCAAAGAGGGTGATGTCGCTTTTAAGGTGAAGGTTAGGTTCAACAAGCTGAGCTTCTTTGACGATGTCAAGGGTTTTGCCTTGAGCAAACAAGACATTGCAGACCGAAAATAACTCTAAGCGCGCCGAAAAGGCAGATGTAGGCTTGCGTGCTCCTTTTGCTACGGCACGCAGTTGTGATCCATCAGAATTCAAGAAGGTGCAAATGACATCGCTTTCGCCAAGTTTTGTTCGCTTTAGAACAAGAACTTTGGAAGAGAAGGTAGGACGTGCCAAGATAAGAACCTCTAAGCCCCTTCTCCGTAACCGAATCGTCTGATTTGATTAAGGTCTCTTCTCCAGTTTTTCTTAACTTTGACATTGAGGTCTAAGAATACTTTGCATCCAAGCAAGGTCTCTAGGTCTTCGCGTGCTTCTACGCCTACGGTTTTAATGGCAGAGCCACCCCTGCCGATGATGATGCCCTTTTGACTGTCGCGCTCAACATAGATGGATGCATAAATGCGCTCAAGATTTTTTCGGCGGTTGTAATTCATTTCATCAACGATCACACCAATGGCATGAGGCACTTCGTCTCTATAGTGCAAAAGAATTTTCTCGCGAATAAATTCTGCAATGAGCACTTCAAGAGGCTGATCGGTCTCCATGTCTTCGGGAAACCAAAGAGGCCCTTCGGGTAAAAATTTCTCTACCGTATTAACAAACAAATCAATGTTTTCGCCGGTTTGCGAAGATAGGGCTACCACGCTATCCCAGGTGCCCAGCGCAAGCGCTTTTTGAGTTTGTTCTTCAATCTCTTCAGAGCCCACTAAGTCTATTTTTGAGAGAACGAGAATCTTTTTGGTTTTGACGGCTTGGAGTTTATCAATTACCCATTCGTCACCCTTACCGAGAGGCTCATGACAATCAAGTAAAAAGGCACAAACGTCTATACCTTCAAGAGATTTAAGGGCAGTTGTATTGAGTTCTTCTCCAAGGGCATCATGGGGTTTGTGAACGCCAGGGGTGTCAACAATGACCAATTGGCTATGATCAGTAGTCAATACCGCACGAAAACGATGGCGCGTGGTTTGAGCGGTGGATGAAGCAATAGCAAGCTTTTTGCCCATGATGGCATTTAGAAGCGAAGATTTGCCTGCGTTTGGACGGCCAAGCAGAGTAACGAACCCGGAACGAAATTCTTCGGATTTACCCTGATTGTCCGCGTTGTCATTTTGTGTGCGTGCAATATCTTTTTGCGAGCTCACAGAAGAAGAATTAAGTTCAGTCATTGTCTACCCCCACCCTAACAAGGCAAGAATACGGGGAATAAAAATAAGACAGCCAATTACAAAGGATGCAATAGAGAAAAGCAAAACGCCTCCTGCTGCGCAATCCTTAGATTTCTTAGCTAATTCATGGTATTCAGGAGAAGCAAGATCTACGATAGCTTCAATCGAAGAATTGATAACTTCCCCACCCAGTACCAAGCCAAAGCAAATGATGACGCAGAGCCATTCGACAAATGAAATAGAAAAAGCAATTCCTAAGATTATGCATAGAATCATAAAGCAGAATTCAATTTTGAAATTGCGCTCTTTTGCGGTGGCGATGATGCCTTGAAACGCACAAATAAAAGCACTAAAAAGAGAAAAATTACTATTCATGATGCAACTTCCAAGCTTTGATAATTTCATCTTCTAAGGATTCCATGATTTCAGCTTCTTCGTCTTCAATATGGTCATATCCGCAGAGATGTAAGAGACCATGTACAACCAAAAGGGTGATTTCTTCTTCGAATGTGGTATTGAACTCTTCGGTTTGTCTGAGCGCCACATCGGGCGCAATGATAATATCGCCCAGTTCATATTCAAGTGCATTATCAAACACTTCCCCTTCGAAAGGGACGTTATCGCACTCAAACGAAAGAACATCGGTAGGACGATCAATGCCACGATAGTCACGATTGAGCTCATGGATTTTCTCGTCGGTGACAAAAGATAAGGAAACATCGGTGTTGGCTGGACACTTCTGGTAGGTCAATACAAATTTGACCAGCCCTTCAAGGTCAATATCGCTAAACAGCTCTTCTTTGTGTTCATAGGTAATAGTTACTTGCATGGTTATCCCTAGAGTCTTAAGTTTCTTTCTTCGGCACGCGCATAAGCAGAAACAATTTTAGCAACAAGAGAATGGCGAACCACGTCTTTGGAGTCAAATTCGCAAAATGAAATTCCTTCTATGCCTTCAAGAACTTGACGAACCGTCTTAAGGCCTGAAATTCCCTTAGGCAAGTCTGCCTGCGTAATGTCACCGGTGATGATCATCTTAGAACCTATGCCTAAGCGTGTTAGGAACATCTTCATTTGTTGAGGGGTGGTATTTTGTGCTTCATCAAGAATGATGAAGCTATCGTTGAGCGTTCTACCGCGCATAAAAGCCAAAGGAGCAATTTCAATTTGACCTTCAGCAACATAGCGATTTGCGCGTGCAGGATCCATCATTTCGAATAAGGCGTCGTAGAGTGGCCTAATATAAGGGTCAATTTTTTCATGAAGCGTTCCCGGCAAAAAGCCCAGGTTTTCTCCTGCTTCTACTACCGGACGCGTCAGAACAATTCTTCCTACTTCTTTTCTATTAAAGGCAGCTATTGCCATGGCCATAGCAAGATAGGTTTTGCCCGTTCCTGCAGGTCCTATACCAAAGGTAATGGTGTTTTTTCGTATTGCGTCAACATACGCTTTTTGCGAAGAGGTCTTTGGCCTTACCACACGCCCTTTATGAGCATGAATGATGTCGCTCTTCATTGCTTTAGGAGCAAATTCCCCAGTTTTCATAAGGTCAAGCTGACGGCGAACTTCATCTTGGGTAAGGTTCTCTCCCGCTTCAATGCTGGATATGAGGTTATTCAATAACGTAACGGTGCTTTCAACATCAAGCTTAGGGCCGGAAATAGTGAAAACGTTACCCCTGAGAGAAAGATTGACTTTGGTTTCATCTTCAATCATATGAAGAAATTCATCTTGATAACCCACTAAATCAAGCACAGAAATGCTATCAGGAATAGTAAAGCTTACTTGACTGACATTATTCATGAAATACCCCCTCTGTATCTATGCTCCGTAAGCACATATCATAGCAATTGCCTGGCTTATACGCTTCAGGAACACTCATATGATAATAAGACTCTGTCATACCCAAACCAGTCTTTTCAACAATCACCTGTTCGGTATGTCCCAAAAGGGATTGTGCGAATGAAATTCTTAGTTCACCGCTCAGTCTTAAAAGTTCTTGAGCGCGCTTATTCTTCTCTTCCTCAGAAACTTGATCTAAGCGAAGCGCCGCAGGCGTTCCCTCACGTTTAGAATAGCGAAAAACATGTATTTTTGAAAAACCAATTTCCTGAGCAAGGTTGCAGGTTTCTTGAAATTCATCGTATGTTTCTCCTGGAAAACCAACGATGCAATCAGTGGTGAGGGAGAGCCAATCAACTTCCGAATGTAAAAGATTGCAAACCTCTTTAAACTTTTCTTTGGAATAAGGCCGGTTCATTTCAGTGAGAACCTTGTTAGAACCCGCCTGAAGCGGAAGATGGAGATGTTTGCAAATTCTGCCCTGCGCCTGCCCTAAAAGGTGTGCAAGGTTTTTATCAACTGAACACGGTTCAATAGAAGAAATTCTGAAGCGAACATCAGGGATTTTTTCAAGGAGGGTCTCGAGCAAGTCCGAGAGTCTCATTCCTTGGAAATAGTATGAGCCAAGATCAATTCCCGTAAGGACAATTTCCTTCACACCTTGTAGTGCCAAATTGGAAACTTCGGAAATAATAGAGTGTGCATCGCGTGACCATGCCCTACCGCGAGCTACATGAACTATGCAGTAGGTGCAGGCATGATTGCATCCATCTTGTATTTTTACCGAAACGCGGGTGGGAAACGCTTCACCAACGCGCTTAATTCCTGCTTGTTCTGCCAAAGTATCTGCTGAGGTGGATTGATGATAGAGCGTGCTATGTATATATTCTTCCAAAAATGAAAGCACGGAGCCTTTTGCTACTACGCTAATGCGAGAAGATAAGCTCTCATAAAAATCTGGGTTTATAGCACAGGCACAACCGGTGATAATAATGCGCGCTTTGGTTGCTGTCCTCAATGCGCGTCGAACTGCCTTGCGGGTTTTTTTCTCAGCGTCTCCGGTGACGGTGCAGGTGTTGACTATAACGATGTCAGCATCTTCAAGGGTGCTATTGGTAAGGCCTTGAGACAAAAGATAGGCGCCAAAAGAATCAGTTTCTACGCGATTAACTTTGCAACCAAGATTTACGAGTGAAAAATTCATGAGGCGCTCAATCCTGCGTGTTTATAGATGCCTGAGAAGGTAATTCAAAGCCTCCCAGCTCATACATAACTAGAGCGGGAGCCACAATACCAGCGGTTTCGGTGCGCAAAATTGAAGGCCCCAACGAAACTAAATGAGCGCAGGGAAATTCTTCCAAAAGGCGCTCAACTTCTTCTTTTGCAAGGCCACCTTCAGGACCAATTACTACGCCGATGCGCGCAGGATTTGG
>CAVABR010000066.1:0-18815 GCA_963586955.1 bacterium | reverse complement strand
GGCTTGCGCGCAGAATTGTGTGGAAGTTCGCCTGAAAACTTATGTGGTGGCTTATCCGAAGGCTCGTCTGGCGGCTTGCGCGCGGACTCGCGTGGAGGCTTGCGCGGAAGCTTACGTGGCGATTTGCCTAAAGATTCGCTTAGTGGCTTGCGCGCAGACTTGCCTTCTGAAGAGGAAGAAACCTCTGATTTGCCAAAGTATTTTCCCGAACAAGAACAAGACCAATTCTTTATGAATAAAGCGCTTGAGCAGGCGCGCCTCGCTGGGGATATGGACGAGGTTCCCATTGGGGCGGTAGTTGTCTATGAGGGACGCATTATTGCGCAAGCGGGAAATAGGCGTGAAGTTGATGCGGATCCGGCTGGTCATGCAGAATTTATCGCCCTTAAAAAAGCTGCAGAGATTTTGGGCGTTTGGAGGCTTTCGGGAGCTGTGGTGTATGTCACTTTAGAACCTTGTATTATGTGTGCAGGGCTTATGCATCAGGCGCGCATAGACCGGTGCGTATTCGGCGCGTTTGACCCTAAGGCTGGCGCTTTGGGTTCTTTGTATAACATTCATTGTGACGAAAGGCTCAACCACCAATTTCAGGTGACGCCGGGGGTTTGCAAAGAAGAAGCCTCAGCTTTGCTTAAAAGCTTTTTCTCTAAAAAGCGACGGGCAAAGAAAGAGCAGAAAGCTCAAAAGAACAACTCAGTAGAGTAAGGAAAGTAATGAATTACGTAAAACTTATTGCTCCTGCAAAAGTTAATTTGGTGTTGGCAATAGGAAACAAACGAGAAGACGGTTACCACAACGTGGACACTATCATGCATGCACTTGCACTCCATGATGTTCTAATGATGTATCACTATGATGCAGAAGACGAAGGGCAAGGGCTGGTAGTGCGAATTACCAGCGAACTAGATGACGGTGTTAATTTGGACATCCCTTGCGAAGAAAATATCATCTATCGCGCCATAACTGAGCTTGCCCAAGAAATTGGTCGCAATGAGGACGAGGAAATTCGCGTAATGCTGGTTAAGCATATCCCCAGTGAAGCAGGCCTTGGCGGAGGTTCTTCAAATGCAGCTGCAGCGCTCAGGGGTGCTGCGCTTATGTGGGGCATCGACGAAGAAGATGAGCGCCTCATCAAGGTGGCAAAGCGTCTTGGTGCCGATGTTTCTTTCTTCTTGCAGGGCGGTTGTGCTTATCTCAATGGGAAAGGCGACGAATTGGTTAAGCGTCTTGAGCCTCGCAAAGATTTTTGCGTCTTGACACGCCCCAACGTTGGAATTTCAACCAAAAAAGCTTATGAGACCTTCGACAAAAATCCTGTTGTTGTCTCAAGCGAATATAAAGACAAGCTTGCCTCCTTTGAGAAGGCTTCCGAAGTTGAATTCTGGAACAATATGACAAGCGCTTCGGAATCACTGTCAGACGAATTGCTTCAGTTGCGCAAATTCCTTGAGGAAACTGACGGAGCAGATGAATACGTACTGTGCGGAAGTGGCTCTGCCATGTGCGTGCTGTGCGAAAACTATGACCAGGCCGTGGCGCTTTCAACAGCGCTTCAGCGCGAAGGCTATTGGACAAGAGTTTCTTCGCTGTCTCGCGTTGGTGCTCAGGTGCTTGAGAGTTACTAGTGTTTGATAAAATTTAGGTTGTATCTTCAGACAGGAGGACAAGATATGGTTGTTGGTATTGTAATCGCTGTCATTGTTGTCATTCTCATCATTGCTTTGGTGGTGCTGTATAACAATTTTGTTCAGCTTCGTAATCGCGTTGATAATGCTTGGGCGCAAATTGATGTTCAGCTTCAGCGTCGTTTAGATCTTATTCCTAATTTGGTTGAAACGGTTAAAGGCTACGCTGCGCATGAGCAGGGAACGTTTGATAAGGTCACTGAGGCTCGTAGCGCTGTTATGCAGGCACAGACCCCTGAAGGGAAAATGGCCGCTGATAACGTTTTGAGTGGCACGTTAAAAAGCCTGTTTGCCGTTTCTGAGGCTTATCCAGAACTTAAGGCAAATGTTAACTTTCAACAGTTGCAATCTGAACTTGCAGCAACTGAGGACAAGATTAGCTACATGCGTCAAAGCTACAACGATGTAGTGATGAGCTACAACAACGCAATCCAAACGTTCCCCGGCGTTTTGATTGCCGGTCCGTTTGGGTTTAAAAAGCGCGAAAGCTTTGATGCTAATGCTGCTGCTTCAGGAAGCCCCGTTGTCTCATTCGGACAGGGCAATGAAGCGCAAGTTCCTGCTGTCAACATGAGTTCCGCACCTAAGGATCCTACTGATCAAGCTTAGAAAAAGCTGGCTGTTGAGCCAATAAAAAAGACCCTGCCTCGTAAGAGACAGGGTCATCATGATCAGTGGCGGAGAGCTAGGGATTCGAACCCTAGATACGCTTTTGGCGTATACTCGCTTAGCAGGCGAGCACCTTCGGCCTCTCGGTCAGCTCTCCAAAATAATTGGTTGCGAATTGAAATGATACCCCGCCCACCCGCATCTTGCAAGGAGGAGAACAGTGCAAAATACCTTGTTTTCCCAAAAAAATAAAAATTTTTCTATAAATGAGCTGGAATTTGAGGGTAAAAATACCCAATCAGTTTGTTTTAACAAGCAATTTGGGGCGCGCTCTTTTATTGTTTTACTAACTATGGCTGTGCTTGCTTTGTTGGCCAGTTTGTTCATTTTTGTAGCGAGCCCGCAGTCTGCTTATGCAAAATCATTCGATATGCCCAACGTCACTATTGATGCTACTGTTCAGCCCAATGGTGATTTAAAAGTGGTTGAGCAAAGAACGTTTTCTTTTGATGGCACGTATTCGGCAATTTGGTGGGAATTCGATAACCTTCCAACTTATGCCTCTCTTAAGGTTGATAGCGTCTCAATAAACAAGAATGGCACAACGCAGAATTTGCCAGCGGTCTCTTTTGTGCTTGATTGGCGAAAGTCTGGTGGTCCAAGTTATGCTTCCTATTCGGTTGATTCGCCTAAAAATACCGTGTATGTTTTCTTCTCTGCAGCAGATGAAGAAGTAACGGTGACCATGTACTATACGCTCACTGATGTGGTGGCGCTCTATCAAGATACCGCGGAACTCAATTGGCAGGTTATAGGTTCAGGCTGGGCAGGGGATTCTCAAAATGTCACAGTGAATCTTGCGCTTCCCGTTCCAGCGGGCACTTCTAACGTTACGGCGGACGGCAATGTTAGAGCATGGGGTCACGGTCCGCTCAATTCGAGCATTTCACTCAAGAACGACGGAACTGTTTCCTATACGGTTCCGTCAGTTGCGAGCGGAAAATATGCTGAGGCGCGCGTGGTGTTTCCAACGTCATGGATGAGTGAAATGAAGGCAACTGATGCTAATGCGTTTCCTACCCAGTCAAAGCTTGATTCGATACTTTCCGAAGAGCAACAATGGGCAGATCAAACCAATCAGATGCGCACAACAGCGCTCATAGCCCTCATTGTCGCTATTTTGATTTCAGTACTGGCGCTTGTTTGGGCGTTGTGGAGCTTTGTCCGCTACGGGAAAGAGTTAAAACCTCAGTTCACAGATGAATATTGGCGCGACGTGCCGGTTAAGGGCGAACACCCTGCGGTAATTGGGCGCTTGTGTCGTTTTGACAAAGAGGAACCTTCGGATTTCACGGCAACCATTTTGCACTTGGTCAATGAAGGCGCACTTTTGGTCAACAAAGGAACCTATAAGGTTAAAAGAAAAACTGTTGAGGACTATTATCTTACGCGCGTTGATTCGTATGAGCCTCATGACGAAATTGACCGAAAGGCTCTTTCGCTGTTGTTCGACGATATTGCTGGGGGTGAAGATGCTCTGTGGCTTACTTCTATTAAAGAGTATGCCAAGAACAATCCAAAGAAATTCTCTGAGGGTATGCAAACGTGGCAGGGCTTAGTAACAGCAAAAACCATGCAAGGCGAATACTTCGAGGCCTACTCAAAGAGCAAGAAGTTTAAAACTGCGGGAGTGGCTACGGTAGTTGTTATTGCTTGTATAATAATTTCCTTTTTCACCGAAAGTATTTTCCCTGCTATCCCGGGCGTGATTTCAGGTATTGCGGTTGGGGTAATATCTCACTATATGTCACGCCGTACGCAAAAGGGGGCCGATGCATATGCGCGTTGCATGGCATTGAAGAAGTGGCTCACGGAGTTTTCTGCATTAAATGAGCGTCCGGTGCTTGATGTTAAAGTATGGGGTGAATTTATGGTATATGCGCTCATTTTTGGCGTTGCAAAGAAGGCCATAAAAGAGATGCGCGAAGCTGTTCCAGAATTGTTCAGCGAAGATGAGCAAATGATGGCAAACTCTTCTTTCTTTGTTCCCTGGTGGCTTTTGTATACCAGTCCGCATGGATTTAATTCAGGGCTTGTGGACTTCTCTTCTGCCTTCGACACTGCGGTTGTTTCTTCGTTTGAGGCTATTTCTTCAGGCGTAGGCGGAAACTTCTCGAGCGGTGGAGGCTTCGGTGGCGGATTCTCCATCGGTGGTGGCGGAGGCTTCGGCGGTGGCGGAGGCGCCCGATAGGCTTTTCGTATAGGAATATGCTTTGCTATAACATGCGTATAAAACGTGCTATAGTGACTTTTTAAATAAGGGGATACGTAAGGACGGACAATGATAAACAACACTTCTAATATTATTCTGATTGGCATGCCGGGAGCAGGAAAATCAACCTTGGGTGTTGTTCTTGCGAAAATTCTGAACTATTCCTTCATTGATGCTGACTTGCTTATTCAAAGCCAGTGCGACAAGACGCTTCAAAAGATCATTGATGCTTGTGGTCCTGATGGGTTCATTGAAGTCGAAAACGAAGTTTTATGCACGCTTTCTTCAGAAAATAGCGTAATTGCAACTGGTGGTTCGGCGGTTTATTCTGATGAGGCTATGAAGCACCTTGCAAGTATTGGTACGGTTGTATATTTGAAGGCTTCCCTAGAGGAGCTTGAAAGTCGTTTGGGTGGTTTATATGAGCGCGGTGTTGTTATGAAAGACGGCATCGGTATGGGGCTTGATGCTCTGTATAAAGAGCGCATTCCGCTTTATGAGAAGTATGCTGAAGTAACTCTTGATATCGATGGCCTTTCGGTTCGAGATGCTGCACTTCGGTTGGTTGATAAGCTTTCAATGCGTTCTTAACTGTCTGGCCTGATTTGCGCGCTTGATATTTCAGGCCTGATGGTATGAGGTTTGGCGCTGAAATGACAAGAGAGATCCTCACTGCGAGGGTCTCTCTTTTGCTTTATAAGAGTGCCGAATAGAAAGGATTTTTTTCTGTGTGCCGTTGGGTACTGTTAAGGGATCGTTTGCAAAGGTAGCTTAAGGTGCTCTCAACAGTTTTTCGCAAAGGTACCGTCAACGGTTTTTCGCAAATTTAGTTTGAAACAAACCCCATTGTCGGTCTTATTTAGAACTTGCCTTTACTAAATTTAGCTTCCTCGTACTTGTATTAAGATTAGATCTCAATAATGCGCTCTGAGCCGTCAATGTCGGCAAGCTTTGCCGTTCCCTTTTCAAGAGAAAAGAAGGTAAGACGTTCATCGTTTGGGCCATCATAGCTTTCTCCGAGGGCGGTCATGTGACGATATCCTTCTTTGCGCGTCTCAGCGCTTACTTCGTCAACCATGCTTGCAACGCCGGTTACAACAATCCAGCCAAATCCAGGTTTCCATCCGCAGAGTTCAAACTTAGGATTTTCCTTGAGCTGGAAATATACATCCTTATTGGTGGCCGTGCAGAACCAAAGCTTTCCCTTGTCTTTTGCAACAAAAGAGAAGGGGCGAACTCTTGGTTGGTCACCTTCGCAGGTTGCTAGATACCATGCGGGTATTGAAGTGAGGTATTCGATAATCTCGTCCATGATGCCTCCTATAACACTTTGTAATTAAGGTAGAAAATAAGCGCCAGCAATATTGACGGCAATTACGCATGCCAGTCCAACAAGAAGATAAATCAAGCCCAGTGCATCTCTTTTAGTAAACGAAAGCGTTTTAAGACGCGTTCTGCCTGCTCCACCGTGATAACAACGCGCATCCATGCCAAGAGAAAGCGTTTCTGCGTGGCGAAATGCACTGGTGAAAAGCGGGACAATGAGAGATGTCATAACTGAGATTGACCCTTTTGGGCTTGATTTGAAGTTTGCTCCACGGCTAATTTGTGCGCGATAGATAGTGCGCAGTTCTATGGCAAATTGAGGTAAAAAGCGCAATGCAATTCCCATCATCATAGAAAGTTCATGTGCAGGAAGCCCAATGCGCTTGAAGGGCTGTAAGAGCCGCTCAAAGGCATCGGTAATATCAAGTGTGGTGGTAGCCAGCGTGAGAAGGCTCATTCCTAACAACAAGAGCGTGAGGCGAATCGCGATAAAAATTGCCTGTTGAATGCCTTGTTGACTGATGCAGATTATGCCTGCCTGAAAATAAATATCGCCACCTTGGACAAAGAAGATGTTCAGCAAGGCGGTAATGATTACCAAGAAAGCAAGAGGTGCAATAGAGACAAACGCTTCTCTGAGCGAAATGCGCGCAAAGGCAAACATGCCAAAGGTAAACAGTGCTGCTACGGCAAGGGCAGGATAGGTTCCTGCGGTAAATACCATAACCATAAACAAAAGCGAAAGAAGCAGTTTTGCTCGGGGATCCATTTTATGGACGGGCGAATCTTTGGAAAGATAGCGTCCGAATATCGTCTGAATGTTCATGAGGCCTCACCGCTTTCGGTGGTGCCTGTGGCAGGGACTTCGGAGGAGTCTGTGGCAGGGTCTATAGCGGAGCCTTCGGAAAAGTCCGTGGCAGAACCTGCAGAAAGCGCTTTGGCAACATCATCAGCAAGCGAAGCGGGCTGATAAAGCTTATCGTCCAAAGAGAAGCCCAGTTCTTTAAGTTCGTTGGCAAGCTTGACGGCATGAGGGACGCCAAGGCCAATTTCGCGAAGTTCCTTAGCGTGACCAAAGACTTCTTCAGGGCTTCCCAAAAAGGCAATTTCTCCCTTATTCATAACAAGAACTCTGTCAGCAAGGCGTGCAATATCGTTCATGTTGTGAGAGACCATCACCACGGTAAGGCCTGAGGCATGAAAGCCCTCAATAAGCGTGAGGAAATCTTCACGAGAAGCCGGGTCAAGCCCTGCTACTGGTTCATCAAGAATGAGAACGCTTGGTTGCATAGCTAAAACGCCCGCAAAGGCTACGCGTCGTTGTTGGCCTCCAGAAAGCTCGAACGGGGATACATCTTTAAGATCCTCATACGAGAGGTTTACCTGATCAAGTGCTTTGCGCACGCGCTCTTCCACCTCAGAAGCGCTAAGACCTAGGTTTCGAGGACCAAAGGCCACGTCTTCAAAGACGCTTGCTGCAAAAAGCTGGTGTTCGGGATATTGAAACACAAGGCCAATGTCTCCGCGTGCTTCGTTGGCAGTTTTCTTGTCAGCTAAGTCTTTTCCGTTCCAAAGGACACGTCCTTTGTTGGGGTGAGCCAGGCCGTTGAAATGCTGGGTGAGCGTTGACTTGCCTGAACCGGTATGTCCGGCAATGGCTAAGAATTCTCCTTCTTGTAAGGAAAACGAAACATCCTTGAGCGCATATTTTGGTGTTTGCCCTGCTTTGATTTGGCGCTTGGTGGGCGGATTGTAGGAAAAGCTTACTGCTTCGAATGTAATTGGCATAGCTCCTCCTTCAAAGTTTCCGTGTTGATATGCGTTGAGACGGGGATCCCTCTGTCTTGAAGCATTCTTGAAAGTTGCGTTGCGAAAGGAATTGCCAAGTTAAGCGAACGAAGCTTTTCGTCTTGCGTCAGAACTTCAGCAGGCGTTCCGTCTAAAACGCAGACTCCTTTTTCAAGGACGATGATGCGGTCAGCTTCAGCCGCTTCTTCCATGAAGTGGGTAATCATTACGATGGTCATGCCTTGAGCATGAAGCTCTTTACAGACACGCATGAGGCCTCTTCTGCCACGGGGGTCAAGCATAGCGGAAGCTTCATCAAAGATAAGAATCTCAGGATTCATGGCAAGGATTCCCGCAATAGCAACACGCTGTTTTTGGCCACCTGAAAGAGCCGTGGTTTCTCTAAGTTCATATCCGGTTAGACCAACTTGAGCGAGGGCAGAGGTCACACGCTCTCTGAGTTCGGGGTTTTCAATGCCTAGGTTTTCTGGACCGAAGGCAACATCATTTTCTACCAAACTTGCTACCAGCTGATCGTCAGGGTTTTGAAAAACTGAACCCGCGGAACTTCTGATAAGAAAGGTGCATTCAGGATCTGAAGTATCCATGCCCTTAGTGGTCACGGTGCCTTTATCAGGGAGCAAAAGTGCATTGATTAGCTTAGAGAACGTGGATTTACCTGAGCCGTTGGCTCCTAAGATGCAAACGAATTCGCCTTTGTTGATGGTGAGGTTTATATCCTCAAGAACATACGAATCGCCCGTATAGGTAAATGAAACGTCGCTAAACTCAATCATGAATTAGCGACCTTTCGTTTGGTTTTTCTTAGGCGTAATAATGTTAGAAATTGATTTATAGATGATGAGTGTAATGACGGAGTTCAAAAGCCCTTTGAGAATATTGAATGGAATGAGAACTGGGATAATCATTGCAACAACCGCCTCAAAAGGAACGCCGAGCCACGTTGGAGTAAGAATAAGGTTTCCGATGATTGAACCAATGACGCCCGCGATAATGCTCAAAATAAGACCAATAACGGCAAATTTGAACGTGCGCTTCTTTTTATAGATAAGAGCAGCAGGAAGAACGAAGCAGGTTACTACCAAGATGTTCATGATGGCACCGGTGAAGTCTGCCATAAGAAGGCCATGGATGATTGCAGTAACAATACCAACCGCAACGCCGCCGGCTGGGCCATAAGCAAAGCCAGCTACCATTGCAGGCATGTTTGAGGCGTCAAACTTAAGCCAGGTTACACCGGGAAGAAGAGGAAATTCTACAAACGAAAGCAAAGCACCGATAGCACACATAAGAGCCATGGTTACCAGTTGGCGGGTACTCCATACGTTTGAGTTGTTCTTCGGGGCAGTATTTGCGGGCATTGTTGCTCTCCCATTCCTTAGTTGCTTTAAACACTAGGAATCTATTCTATATCCAAACAAATTGTATGAAGCGAAAAATGTTTGTTTGGTTCTAAATTATGAGGCTTTGTCTGTGTTGGTTGATTGCAAACGTAGTCTGGACACTGCAAAAGCAAACTGGACAGGTGCCCAGTTTGCAAATTCAATTAACTCTTTGTCTGTGTTCGTTGGGTTAAAGGGTACATCGAAAAAAAGACCACCAAGAGGTTTTCTTGGTGGTCTGGTAATTTAATGGCGCCCCCGAGAGGAGTCGAACCTCCGACGCACGGTTTAGGAAACCGACGCTCTATCCACTGAGCTACGAGGGCAATTTGAGTACGCGTTTTAAGGCGCGCAGTGCGGAGCTATTAGCTCATGCTCCTTCAAACAGCTTAGGAATTGCTGTTTGTTCCGCCTGATCCGCCCGAGCCACCAGAGCCACCTGATCCGCCAGAGCCGCCGGAACTGCTTGAGCCGTTCGATACCGTGATGGTAACCGTCGATCCTTTGGTGGCAGAAGTCTTGTCTTGCCTGATTACCGTTCCCTTGGTTTTACTTGAACTTTCATAGGCAACATTTACATCAAAGCCTGCGTTCTGAAGTTGCGTTCTTGCTGCCTCTTCGGTTTGGCCGACAACATCAGGAACAGTGCTTTCTCCGCTTGAAATGGTGAGGGTGATGGTTGACCCCTTAGGAGCAGTACCGGTAGCGGACTGGCTGATTACCTTGTCTTTTTGTACCGTTGAGCTTTCCTGATAGGCGATGTCTACCGCAAATCCTGCAGCCTCAAGTTTGCTCGTTGCGCTAGATTGAGTTTCTCCCACAACATTTGGGATAGTTACTTTCTCTTCACCTTTGGAAAGATGATAGGTAACAGTATCGCCCTTCTTAGCAGAAGCACCTGCTGATGGGCTTTGCTGAGCAATGTTTCCTTCTGCAACGTCAGATGAATAGACAGAGTCACCTTCGCTTGCTTTAAGTCCAGCGTCGGTCAAGGCTTTCTGCGCCTGGTCTTTTGTCATGCCTCGTAAGTCTGGAACACTAACTTGTTCAGTGCCTTTGGACACACTGATATTAACCGTAGTGCCTTTCTTGGCTTTTTCACCCGCAGCAGGGTTAGTTCCTACTACTTTGCCTGATTCAACTTCGGTTGAATACACTTCGGTTTGAGAACCTATGGTAAATCCAGCGTTGGTAAGCGTCTTCTTTGCCTGATCAACGCTTTGGTTAGCTACGTTAGGAATCTCTACGGTATCGTTTGAACCTGTTACGGCAAATACAATTCCTGCGACAACAGCAATAGCTGCAATGATGGCAATGATGGCAATAAGAGGCTTCTTGCTCTTCTTCTTAGGCACATCTGCGGTAACAGCGCGTGCATTCTTTCCTTTGTCACTTGTATTAGAAACAGCAGGCATAACAGATGTTGAGTTATTTACTGGAATAGGTGCAACAACGCCACCGTTCATGACCTGAGTTTGCTGTCCGTTTGCTCCGAGGTTTACCGGACGTCCTGCCAAATAATCATTGAGGCATTGGCGCATCTCGGAAGCATCTTGGAAGCGGTTAGCAGGATCTTTCTCAAGAGCCTTCATGATGATTGCTTCAAGAGAAGGATCAATATCAGGGTTGAGCGTGCGAGGAGGAGCAGGAATTTCTTTTACCTGCTTTACCGCAACGCTTACCGCATCTTGTCCGTCGAACGGAAGTTTTCCGGTGGTTGCTTCGTACAGAACAACACCTAATGAATAAATGTCACTTCCAGGACCTAAGTCTTTACCCTGTGCCTGTTCTGGAGAGACGTAATGAGCCGTTCCCAAAACGGTAGCGGTTTGGCTCAAACCTGCATCACCTGCGCGCGCAATGCCGAAGTCCATTACCTTGATGTTGCCATCAGGCTGGATCATGATATTTTGAGGCTTGATGTCGCGGTGAATGATGTTGGAAGCGTGAGCAACGCTGAGTGCTTGGGCAACCTGTGAACCAATTTCTGCCGCTTTGCGCTGATTGATAAAGCCACGCTCTTGGATAGCGGTTTTGAGATCAGTTCCGCGTAAAAATTCCATGACAATATAGTAGGTTTCGCCATCGAGACCCCAGTCATAGATGCTCACAATATAAGGACTTTGTAATTTTGCCGCAGAAGCAGCTTCTTGACGGAAACGTTTCGTAAATGTTGGGTCTGCAGCATATTGAGGCAACATTACTTTTACTGCCACCATGCGACCCAATACTTTATCGTTAGCGCGATAGACTTCTGCCATACCGCCTAAGCCAACGCGCTCAGTTATTTCGTACCGATCGTTGAGTGTTCTGCCAACCATGTTTCCGGCCACGTTTATTCTCCTTTTGGACTCATGCTTTAGCAATTATTTCAGGACTAAAGCATACCTTATTTTTAGTAAAAGAATGCGTTTAATTACAAGCAACCTTGCGTTCTTAACGCAGTCTCCAAAACATTCTTAGCTCTTGAGGCAGCGCCACCATCAAGCGAAGCGCCCTGTTCGAGGGCGATTGCAACAACAACCTTGCAATCTTCCGATGGACCCATGCCTACAAACCAGCTGTCATCGTGTTCTTTTCCAGTTTCTGCTGTACCTGTTTTACCAGCAATCTGGACGCCTGATACCTGAGCTGCTGTACCTGTTCCCGAATTGACAACTCCTTCAAGAACACTCTTCACGCGTTGTGCCACACTGCTTGAGGTTGCAGTAGCAAGAGCTGAAGGTTTTTGAGTGAAGCTACATTCGCCTTCAGAATTATAGATACTGTCTACCAAGTACGGTTTTTGTATAACGCCGTCGTTTGCAATGGCGCAACCGGTTAAGGCCATTTGCAAAACGGTTGCTTGAGGACCTGCCGGGCTAGTGTGCTGGCCTACGGGCTCACCTGCGGCTGCCCAAGCGGTTTCCCATTCGGTCATTTCGTTTGCATCTGGCATGAGCGACTTCACCAGCGGAATGTCGAAGGAAATGTCTTGGTTGAAGCCAAATTTCTCAGAGCCTGATACCAATGTTGCACTACCAATCTTGGTGCCCAACTGGCCATAGACCGTGTTGGATGAAAGCTCCGTAGCGCGTGCCAGGGTGATTTCGCCGTAAGAATAGTTGTCAAAGTTGTTAACCTTGCCATTTCCGATGGTTATTTCACCAGGGGAAGAGAACGTGCTGGTTTCAGTGGCAATATTGTTTTCAAGTGCGGTGGTTAGCGAAACAATCTTAAAGGTTGATCCGGGTGAGTAGAGCGCTTGAGTTGCGCGGTTGTAAAGCGCAGAAGAGTTACTGCTACCGGAAGACAAGATGGACTCAACATCGGAAGCGTCATAGGTTGGCGAAGATGCCATGGCCAAAACCGCGCCAGTTTCGGGATCCATAACTACGCAAGCTCCATTGAATCCTTCAAGAGCACTCTCTGCCGCCTTTTGGATGTTGGAGTTGATGGTGAGCTTTACGTCGTTGCCTGCCGACCCTGCATTGGTTGCATTGTTGATAACATCAACCCAGGATGCGTAATTGCTTTCTCCCTTGAGGGTGTCATTGCAACTTGCTTCAATGCCGGATGTACCGTACGTTTGCGAAGCATAACCAACAACGTGAGCGGCAAGCGTTCCTGCTGGGTAGACGCGCTGATAGGTTCCGTCGCTTTGAAGAATACTCTTAGCAAGCGTTACGTTGTCATAGGTTGAGATAGTGCCACGTTCTGTGCGGGCTTCGCGTGCAAGGGTGTGATTGTTGCTTGACATGTTTTTGTAGTCATTCGCCTGAACAACCATGATAAGAGTGAGGTTTGCTACCAAGAGGGCGAAGAGTACCGAAAAAGCAATCATGGTTTTAGTGAGGCGCTTGCCAAGAGAAACACGTCCGAGCACGCTTTCTGATGATAAAGTGCCAGTGCCCGATATCATTTCCGTTTCAAGGCCAGTGCTTTGGTCTCCGCAACGCAAGAGGAATCCTACGGCAATAAAGCTTGCCAGCAAAGAAGAACCACCTTGGCTTACGAAGGGTAAGGTAAGACCGGTCAGCGGGATAAGGCGGGTAACGCCACCTACAATGATGAATGCTTGCAAAATGATTGAAGCGGTAAGACCAACCGCAATGAAAGAGCTAACGTCTGATTTTGCGCGCGCTGCGGTAAGAAGTCCGCGGATGGCAAAGCATAAATACAACAGCAAAAGGCCTGCTGCACCCAAAAGACCTGCTTCTTCTGCGATGGCAGCAAAGATGAAGTCACTCTCTACGATAGGGATTTGGTCAGACATGCCATTACCAATGCCTACACCAAACAAACCGCCGTCAGCCATAGAGAAGATTGCTTGAACAAGCTGATAGCCATCACCGGTTGCGTCCTTGAAAGGATCAAGCCAGGTATCAACACGAACTTGGACGTGGTCGAAGAGCAAGAATGCGCCAACGCCACCAATGGCAATAAGAACAAAGCCAATGATCAGGTAGGTTTTTTTGCCTGTTGCCACATAGAGCATGGTGATGAAAACGAAGAAAAATACCAGAGCAGAACCCAAGTCTTTTTCGAATACTACAATCAACAGTGAGATAACCCACATCACCAACAGCGGTATAAGGGTTGCAAGATCAGGAATCTTAAAAGGGCCAATACGGCGCGTAAAGACCGAAAGCATTTCGCGGTTTTGCGCAAGGTAGCCCGCTAAGAATATAACAATGAGGATCTTCGCAATTTCGCCTGGCTGGAAGGAAACGCCACCGATAGAGATCCAGATCTTACTGCCGTAAATCTCTTGGCCAATTCCTGGCAAAAGAGGAGATAGAAGCAACAAAATGCCAATGATCATCAAGGTATATTTATAGTTAGCAATGCGGTCGAGGTTTTTCAGAAACAGAAGAACCAAAAGCATGCAGATAACGCCAACGAAAAGCCAAAGAACTTGGCGCATGGCAAGGTCGGGCGCCAGGCGCGTGATAAAGGCAATACCAATTCCTGAAAGCGCAAAGGCAAGCGGAAGAATGGCCGGGTCTGCCCCCGGTGTGAGCTTTCTAATGGCTAAGTGAGCTATCAAAAAGACCGCGAATATTCCTAGCGGAACGCCTAAGTTTTCCCAGGTCAAGGAAGAACTTTGGTTAAGCGCAATCATGGCAAAAAGCAAAATAACCAAAGGTGCTGCAATGCAGAGCAGTACAAGTTCAAGATTGCGTCGGGTCATTTAGTTCCCTCCTTGTGAAGCAGTTTGCGTGGAAGCATTTGTTCCAGAGGAGGAGTTATTTGAAGTAGTAGAAGTTGAGTTGGTGTTGGTAGAAGAATTGGTCGAATTCGAAGAATTAGAATTAGAAGTGTTTGAAGTGCTTGAAGCGTTGGCTGTGCTCGACGAATTTGTATTAGACGAATTAGAAGAAGTAGAGGCGTTAGAGTTCTTAGAGCTTTCGCTCTTGGCAATTTCCTCTTCGTAAGACTGAATGAGTCGGTCCGCTTCTTCAAGGCTGTCAACTTTCATGCCTTCTTTGATGCGGTTGGCAACACCGGGTTGGAGCTTGTCTACCTCTACCGAGGTTGTTTTTTCAAGCGAAGAAAGGGGTATGCCAAAAAGATCATCCTGCATGCCTCGATATATGCAAACTTTGCCATTTTCTTCTTTGAGATAGGCAGAGTTGTTGACATATTGGTATCCGCCGAAGGCCGCAAGGGCAAAAAGCGCCACTAGCATAAATGCAATGAAGATGAAAAGCGCGCGTGATTTACGAACATGCTTTTCTACTTTTTTTTGCGAGTTGCCTCGTATGTCTACCACGATAACAGTAACATTGTCTAGCCCGCCTGCATCAAGCGCCGCTTCAACCAGGTTGTCAGCGCATTTTTGTGGATCAGGCGTTGAGCGAAGAATGTCTTCAATTTGGTCATCTTCGATCATGGAGTTAAGGCCATCAGAACACAAAAGAAGCCTGTCACCTGCAGAAACATTAAGTTCATAGATGTCAGGAAGCGTATGAGGATCAGATCCAATTGCGCGGGTGATGACCGAGCGATTAGGATGTATGCGCGCCTCAGCAGGAGTGATTTGTCCTGCTTCAATGAGATCTGCCATAAGGCTGTGATCGCGCGTTATCTGCTGAATGCGTCCATGATGAAGAAGGTAAGCACGCGAATCTCCTACCTGCGCTACCAACAAGCGCTCTTTATCAAGGAGTGCTCCGGTAAAGGTGGTGCCCATGCCTTCGCGACCAATGCCTCTTGATGGTGCTTTCAGCACATTGAGATTTGCCGCTTGGACTGCATGAGCAAATGCTTTTGCATCAAGTGTTTTGGGCGCAAGTTCAGAAATGGTTTGAATGGCAATTTCTGAAGCTACTTCGCCTGCTTCATGTCCGCCCATGCCGTCTGCAACCGCAAAAAGCGGTGGCATAACTACCAGGCTGTCTTCATTGTGGTCTCGTGCGTGACCAACGTCAGTACGACTTCCAAAATAAGACGAGCTTCGTCTAAAGGAAGCCCTTTGCTGAGCAGGTGTTCTTTGAGGTTTTTGCTGGGTATTTTTTGGAGCCATCGAAGCCTTTTCGCGTACGCGTTGAGAGGTTTTAACCGATGGTCTTTTTGCATCAAGGTTGCGCGCGTCAAACGTAACTTCTTCGGTAGTGTTTTCGGTATTTGCCTGACGAGAAAGCGAATGTCTGCGCTGTGATTTGTCTGCATGTGGTGTTGGTGTAGGAGTCATTTATGCAAACCTCACTCGGATTGTGACATCGCCAATGGTTACTTTGTCACCATTTTTGAGTGCCGTTGGGTCAGAAATATAAACTCCGTTTACGGCGGTGCCGTTTGTTGAACCCATATCTTCAATAAAGAGGTTTTGGCCCATCAAAACAAAGCGAGCATGGCGCGATGAAACATAACTTGCGCCTATGACAATGTCTGCTCCGGGGCTTCTTCCTATGATTACCGGGCCTCTAACATTAATGTTTACGCCTCTGAGTTCTTTCGGGCCTTTCTCAACAGCTACAACCCAGCCCTTTTCTTTTTTGCGTTGCCCGCGAACCAGCCCGATGCCGGTTTTCATGATGGCGAACAGAAAAAGATAGAGCAGTGCAACAAAAAGCAAGCGTCCTATTAAAAGAATAATGTCAATCAAAAGAAATACCTATCTCAAGTGTGTTTGTTAGTCTAAATATATAAAGCAGTAACTGCTACGTTAGATAAGCGTTTGTTAGTGAAATGTAAAAAGGAATGTGGTTGTTCCCGTGGTAATTCGATCTCCTTCGTTGAGCATTACTTCGGCAATATGCCTTCCGTTTACCAGCGTTCCGTTGGTAGAACCTAAGTCTGCCACTGACCATGCAGTAGCTGATTCACGGCGAACTTCGGCATGGTTTCTACTTACATTGAGGTCATTGAGAACAATGTCACAATTAGTAGCGCGCCCAATTAAGACTTGAGGCATAGACAAGGCGAATGATCTGCCCGTAGTGAGGTTGACCAAGTGTGGTTCAGCAAACGAGTTTTGTCCATTTGGTTGAGGCATATTGTTCAGATGTAAGGTCTGGCCTACCGCAATAGGCTCAGCGACCGCCGCATGACTAGGGCTGTGAGCACCGGATGAAAGCTGATCATAGGCCTCGTCAGCCATAACGTCTATTCCGGCGCTGGAAGGAGCATAGGGATCATAAGGATTTGCCTGCGGTGTAGCTGATGCGCCGGAAGCGCCTGCAACTGCGCCTGCGCCTGCACCTGCGCCTACGCCTGCGCCTGCGCCTGCGCCTACGCCTGCGCCTACGCCTGCGCCCGGTGCCATGTTGTCAAATGATTGAGGGTTTGCCTGATAGTTTTGATACCCTGCTTCGCCTGCTTGATTGTAAGATTGCTGGTTATAAGGTGTTGCCCCTTGATTCTGTGGTGAATAAGAAGCGTTGTTTTGAGCGTATCCGTTTGAAGGGGCAACGCCAGCTTGTGCTGATTGCTGAGGATACGCACCAGCAAGCCCGTAGCGCGTCATTTCTTCTTGTCTTAGTTGCTCAATGATGGGAGCTGAAACAAGTTCGGCAATTACGTCAAACTTTCCATGCTTAAGATCATCATCAACAATGAAACGCACCAAAGGAGCGCCATCCATAGCCAAACCTTGTTCCATTGCTTTTGCGCGAAGATAGGTTTCGGTTTCTCCTGCCAAAGTGGGGTAGTAGCCAAAGAGGCGTTCGTCGTCATCAGGGTTAACCAAGACGGTATAAAGTGTTGGGGCGAATTCTTTTCCGGCTCCAACCATCTTTTCGCGACGCATTTGCTTTTCCGCTTTTTTTTCAATTTGAACAGGTGAGATGGGTGCATCAAAGAGTTTGTCGTTTATCCCCTCAAATCCGTCTTCAACACGACGTTCAAACCGTGAGAAAAAACCCATGGTCTTTGCTCCTTACAACAAGTGTTACCTATTTACACAATCAAGATTCATATTGACACAAAAACAAAGGTAGAGGGGATATTTCTACGCAATCGCCATTTATTGGTGGGCAAGAATAGTTTGGCTGAGTTTCTCAAAAGCTAAGAGGCCATCAAGATAGCCGTGACGGCCTGCAGTTCTTAAGTTGTCTTTGTTCTTTTCCATCCTATCAAGCACCAGTTCTTTTTCGGGTGCTATGACAAGCGCTCTGCCATTTTTTTCGAGTTGTGACAAAAGTTCAAGTTCTTTGTTGTAGACCAAATGGCGGTACGTCATTGCCTTGACCATCTGTGGGTACTTTTTCAAAACTGCCTTAAAGAGCGGAATGCCTTTCTGGGGTTGTTTTTTAAAGCCTCGGGGCTGAGTTAGAACAACAACAAGATAGTCACAACCATCGGCAAGAGCTTGTTCTATTGGGATGGGACTTACAACCCCTCCGTCATAATAGGGTTCACCTTTCCATATGACAGCAGGTGAAAAGATAGGAAGAGAACAGCTTGCTCGTACGACGGTAAAGTCTTTATCCACTTCGGATTTGTCAAAAAAGACCGGTTCTGCTGTGGTTGCTTTAGTGGTTCCTATTTTGAATTCGCAGGGATTTGCGTTATAAGCGTCCCAATCAAAGGGCTCAAGGGAATAGGGAAGTGTGCCAAAGAGAAAGTCCATGCCAAAATAAGAGCCGGTGGTAAGCCAGCTTTTTGTGCTGGCATAATGAGGGTTGTCGGCATATTCGATAATGCACCGAAGCGCACGACTTCGTTGCCGGGAAACATACGACAGCCCATTAGAAGCGCCCGCAGATATTCCGATAACATATTCAGCGTAGAACTTCTGTTCAAGGAATGCTTCAATAACGCCAGCAGTGTAGATGCCTCGCATCCCTCCGCCTTCAAAAACGACACCAATTTTCATAGCTACCCTCTTGTTTGTTTTCCCTGTTTCTATGATAGAGCACAGCGATAGAGCGTAGCGAAGAATTTTGTCGAAAAGTGTGCGTTTTCTTCTGGTTTGCTCTGAAGGTAAAACGTGCTTATGTTCAAATACTGCCCAGAGGCTCTGAATTGACCGTGTTTATTTTCTTGTATGTTTTCCTTGGTGAGAATAAAATAAAGTGAGTAATAGAAGGGGGAGGAGTGCGTCATTTTGTGACGCAAATATCAATCCTAAGAAATAACAATCAAAGAACTCTTTGCTTGTAGGCAAGACATTAAAACCATCGGCTTTTGTTTGAAGAAGCCAAGCAAGCGCTAAGCGTACATGTTGCAAGAATCAGTTCCGCATGGGGAATTTGGTTTAGCAAGATAGTTTTGAGAGAGTGCAGACTTTTGTAGGTGCAAGGTTTT
>CAVABR010000065.1:0-6339 GCA_963586955.1 bacterium | reverse complement strand
GTGGTTGATAATGTCATTTCTGTAAACCTACGACACCGACCACTTTATTTTTGCTATTTGAACTGGAAATTCGTCATAAAAAACAATTGCAAAATACAGAATTTCGGCAGTAAATTGAACCCTTCCTAGACCTATTTTCAAACCTAATTTAGCCCCTAGGCTCAAATAAATATATCCAGCTCAGAACCTATTATACCCTGTGTAGTCTCTTCGCCACACAACAATGGCGCACTCTGAAATTGTTTTTCAGTTAAGGCTATTAATCGCACCCGACCATACGGTGGCAATTTCTCTTTTATACGATTCAGATGAATATCGCGGCTCGATCTACTTTCAACCATGCGTGTATACACCCCAGGTTGCAACTCAAAGAACCCTTCACTAAACAATGTTTCCTTGAACAAACGTGCCTCTTTGCGCTGGTTGCGTTTTTCTAGTGGCAAATCGCAAAGCAATAAGATTCGTTGCTTATCCATCAAGCCCCCTCGCCCTTCTTACAAAACACCCTCATCAGCCTCTGACAAAACGACCGAGGGCAGACACAACAGCCGTACGTCACCCGCATCTAGTGCGCGCACCAGACTTTCCACGCATTCTTCGCTTGCAATCAAAACCGAAGTAACTCGCTCGTTGATTTTGCATTCCTTGCGCAAAACACCTGTTATTTGCTTGCGTGTTGCACGACTAAGGCTATCAGGGTCTTCGTTAGCTAAGTCAATTCCTGCAACTTGCAAATCAACAATAGGTCGAAACGTTTCAATTAGGTCATCAATCAAGTTAAATTCGTTTTTCTCATTGCAATGATGCAGTCCCACCGAGGTAATAAACCCATGCGAAACTACCTGCCTTGCCAACGTTGAGCGAACTACCGCATAGCCGTAGTTCAAAGCAGAAGTTAGCGAACAAATGCTATCGCGCGTATACCCCGGTTCATATAGCTGAAAATACACGCGAGCTGCCAACGCCTCACGATTTGTTGGGTCTCCAGAGCGCACCTCTTTTGCCATTTCTTTTAAAGCAGATCCATCGACCCCAATTTCATCAAGCACGGTAGCTTGATTTATAATTTTTTGCTTCACTATTTTTTTCCAAAGCGAATTTTTAAACCCTGCTGAACAGTTCAGTTGTTTGGCTACAATGCCCGAATACTTACTATGAGGCGCAAAAGGCAACGTAATAGTCGCAGGCATATAATTGCGTCCGCAGGTCAAAAGCGAAATGCCATTTGAACCCAAATAAGCCAACGCGGCAGAAGAGATGGTTATATTAGGATGCGAAAATACAATACACGCCAAGTCTTCTAAGGCAATTTGTGTAGTGTCAGATTCCTGTATAGCAAGAAGTTGTCCCTTCTTTACATGAAGTTCTGTTGGATTGTCTATTGTTAACGTTTTGAATGCCATGGTTCCTCCCCTTGTTAAAATTTTGTCTCAACAGCGTAGCAAAATTAGAACAAGAGGGTTTCTTCGCTTTATTGAAAAAAAACGCTCTTGGTAGAGATGAATGCGAATATTGTATTTATCTCTGCTGTACTTTGTCTGCATTTGTAAGTGACTGTGGCCGAGAAATTAAGCTAAAAAACTCGAGCAAAAAGTAACCTCATTATAAATATCAAGTAAACTTATATTCGAGGTAGTCAAAGACAGATGATTTGTTAGAAATCACCAATGTTTTGAAAGGGAGAGGAAAATGGATAAAACTGTAATCTACATTATTTTATTTATTTGGTACGCTTTTTATTTTGTGCAAGCAATTATGGGATACGGCACCGCATACAGAAAAACAAAAGCAGGTGGAGATGATGGCGTTGCATTATTCGGCTGGATGATATTGTTCAGCGGAATTGTATCCATCGTACCTGGATTAGGTATTTATTTTTGGGTCAAGTCAAAAGACAAATAATTTTGTAGTTAATGATGACTTTCTAAAGACATTCAACACCGTGAGTACTGTCGATGAACACCTTGTTGAGCTATAAAAAAGGCTTGGAATATTTTCCTATAGCCCGAATTTCATTAGCTGAAAACTAAACCCCCTCCAAGATCTCAAATACAGAACTTGGAGGGGGTACTCTTTTGTGCCGAACGACCAGTTATTGCTCGTTTTTCTTAGCCGACTTTCGCGTTACTATTTTTGAGCCACTTTCGCGACAATTTTGCGCCACTTTTGCGCTGGACAACCAGTTAGTTAGTGGCCAGCAATCTTTCGCATTCTTACTGAGCAGGAACTACCTTGGTTACGCCAGGTACACGATCTTTCAAAACGCGCTCAACGCCATTTGCAAGCGTCATCTGAGACATAGGACAACCTTTGCATGCACCCTGAAGCTCAACGGTTACTACGCCGTTTTCATCAACGTCAACCAAAGAAACATCTCCACCGTCTGCCTGAAGCGAAGGACGAATAAGCTCTAAAACAGCAGCAACATCAGTTTTTTCAACCATATTTACTCCTCTAAACCAAACTACATTTCTTTATTTCGTGGGTATTTTATCATGCACCAATGAGCCAACCTGCGCAAAATCAGTCAATAACACGTCCTTTTTTGAACGATCATAAATTGCCGCAGCGGGATGAAACACCGGCAAAACCAAAAACCGACCAGCCCTTTGCACCGTGCCCCGCAAATTGGTTATGCCAACTCCGGTACGCAATATAAATTGCGTAGCAAAATTTCCTAGCGTCACAATAACCTTTGGGTTGATGCTCTGCGTTTGCTCTCGTAAATAATTTGCACAAGCTTGAATTTCTTCAGGCTTGGGGTTGCGATTAGAAGGTGGCCTACACTTTAAAACGTTGGCAATAAACACCTCTTCGCGTGTAAGATTTGCAACGGCAAGCAATTCGTCAAGAAGCTTTCCTGCAGCACCCACAAAAGGCTTTCCCTGCAAGTCTTCGTTTTTACCAGGTGCTTCCCCAATAATCATCACGCGCGCATGCGGGTCTCCTTCGCCAAAAACAATATTGGTACGCCCTTCGCAAAGAGAACACGCCTTGCATTGAGAAACTTCTTCGCGAATTTCACTCAAGGGCTTTGTTGCAACCTTCATGCCTTGTCCTATCTCTTAGTTAAGCTTGGCGCTTTACACATAATAGCGAGGCATACGATGCGAAAACCCGATAGTGATTTCATGCTGAATGGTTGCCGCACGCTTGGCCATAGTATCAATGGAAACATCCACCGTTGGATGAGGACCTGCAATAAGAACTTCGTCCCCGATCTGCGGATCAAGCGTAGCGCGCGTTGGACTGTGGCGCAAATTAACCTCGAACATACATTGATCCATGCAAATATTGCCAACTTGCGCAACCGCCTGATCTTTATAAGCAAAATTGATATTGCTTGAAAGCAAGCGCTGAAGCCCATCGGCATATCCCAGAGGCACCGTGCAAATCTTCACGCTTCCAGGGCTTCGGTAATTCATGCCGTAACTTACCCCTTCGCTCATGGGAACCGTGATGACGTTAGTGATACGCGCTTTAACGCTCATGGCCGGCTTTAAGTCAATAAACTGAGCTGTGTCAGATGCAGGCTGATATCCATAAAGCGAAATCCCTAAACGTACCATGTCAAAATGTGTTTTTGGGAAGCGATATATCGCAGCGGAATTGTCACAGTGGACAATGCCCGGATTGATTCCAGCAGCTTCTATTTCGCGCATGGCTTCCACGAAGCGCTTTATCTGGATTTGGAAGTCAAGCGTTTCAGGCGAATCAGCCGTTGCAAAGTGAGTAAAGCAACCTTCTAATTCCAATGCACGATGAAAGTCAATCTGGCGTATAAACTCAAGGGCGTCTTCGCTTCTTACGCCAATGCGGTTCATACCAGAATTTATTGCCAAATGATAAGGCGCTTTGAGACCCTGCATGTCAGCTACTTCGGCATAGGCAATAGCAAAATCAGCCGTGTAAACCGAAGGCATTATTTGATAATGCAACAACAAAGGGATAGAAGGAATGGGAGGCTCTGCCAAAATGAGAATGGGTTCGCGCAGGCCTGCTTCTCTGAGTTCGATTCCCTCATTTAGGGTTGCAACACCTAAGTAACTTGCGCCCGCGCCGGTTGCTATTTTTGCAACCTCAACTGCGCCGTGACCGTATGCGTCCGCCTTGACAATTGCCATCAGGCGCGTCCGCTGGCCTAAAAGCTTTTTTGTTTGAGCCACATTGTGCTGAATGGCACCACGGCTTACTTCAACCCAAGACCAACGACGATCTCTGTTGTCTATTTTGGAGATTGACTCAAGGTCAAAGCCATTTTCTCCGGAGGCGTCTCGTTCTGCGTTTGTTCGCGAATATTGGTAGTTCAAATTGGGAGAATACGATTGCCCAACCACTCCACCAGAAGCATTTTTATGGTGCGCAAAACCCGTAAACCCATTCAGCATTTCTTCCACAAAGACTCTTTTCTCATTTGTCTTATTGTTCGTTTTTCTTCATAAGTATACTAGCGCATTGACGCTATGAGGGTTGCTTCAAGAATGTCGTTGGTTGCAATTAAGCACAATCCAAGACTTTAAGTTGCGATACAACACGAACAAAGAGCGCTTCAGTTACTACGGTATTGCAATTCTTTTAAAGTAGAGATACTGTTATGAGCTCACGTGAGTCAAAAGGAGGTGAAAAGTTATGTCGAAGAAACGAAACAAGGTCCCCAAGATGGGTGCAGTATGGAAGCAGAGCAAAGAAGAAGCAACCCTTGCTCAAAAACCTCGCTACAATGCCTACGCTTATGGAAATGGCATTCATGGAGATACAAAATACAATCGCACCAAAGAAAAACGTTCTTGGAAAAAAGAGTTGCGATGTGAGAGGGCCTCTTATAGAGGCCCTCTTCCTTTTGGTATGTTTAGTGCGCTTGGCTTAATTAGCGCTCGATGTTATAGAACGCATTGAGGCCAGCATACTGACCAGCATCGCCCAGTTCTTCTTCAATGCGAAGCAACTGATTGTATTTTGCAACACGGTCAGAACGGCAAGGAGCACCAGTTTTAATTTGGCCAGAGTTGGTAGCAACAGCCAAGTCAGCGATGGTAACGTCTTCGGTCTCTCCGGAGCGGTGAGACATAACGCAAGCATAACCTGCTTGTTTTGCCATCTGGATTGCCTCAAGTGTCTCAGTTAAAGAACCAATCTGGTTAACTTTAACAAGGATTGCATTTGCGCAACCGAGCTCAATGCCCTTTGCCAAACGCTCTGAATTGGTTACGAACAAGTCATCACCAACAAGCTGAACCCTATCACCAATGCGATCAGTCAAAGCTTTCCAGCCGTCCCAATCTTCTTCAGCCATGCCGTCTTCGATGGAGATAATAGGGTACTTGTTAACCAAAGCCTCCCAGTAATCAACCATTTCGTCACTAGTGAGTTCGCGACCTTCGCCCGCAAGAATATACTTACCGGTTTCTGCGTTATAGAACTCAGTGGAAGCAGGGTCCATTGCAAACATGATGTCAGAACCTGGCTTGTAACCAGCCTTTTCACATGCTTGAACGATGTACTTCAAAGGCTCTTCGTTAGTGGTGAAGTTTGGAGCAAATCCGCCTTCGTCACCAACGCCACCGCCAAGACCAGCATCATGAAGAACCTTCTTCAAGGTGTGATAGATTTCTGCGCACCAACGAAGTGCTTCTGCAAAAGATTTTGCGCCAACAGGCATAATCATGAATTCTTGGAAGTCAACGTTGTTGTCTGCGTGCTCTCCGCCATTCAAGATGTTCATCATTGGCGTAGGAAGCAAGTTGGCGTTAACGCCACCAACATACTTGTAAAGAGAAAGCTCTGCTGATTCAGCTGCTGCCTTTGCGCATGCAAGCGAAACGCCCAAAATAGCATTTGCGCCAAAGTTTGCCTTGTTCTTTGTGCCGTCCAGCTCACGCATAATTGCGTCAATTTCACGCTGGTCATCTGCTTCAACACCGATAAGTGCGTCTGCGATTTCTTCGTTAACATGAGCAACTGCATTAAGCGTGCCCTTGCCCAAATAGCGCTCGTCATCGCCGTCGCGAAGCTCTACTGCCTCAAAAGCGCCAGTAGATGCACCAGAAGGCACTGCAGCGCGACCCATTGAGCCGTCATCTAAAATTACTTCAACTTCAACCGTAGGATTACCGCGAGAATCTAGAATCTCTCGTCCGAACACATCAATAATGATGCCCATGAATTCCTCCTTGGAAAGATTGCTAAAACATAAAAATGATACCACTGTGCACTTATAATCTTGAGCAGTTTCTTTTGTCCCTATAAATACAACAGCAAAGTTGGAGAATTTTTCGAATTTAAGTGCCTGCTTAGGGGGGTATGCTTAAGTGTGCATTCTTAAGAGCGAATTCTTAAGTG
>CAVABR010000064.1:0-7160 GCA_963586955.1 bacterium | reverse complement strand
TCCACGAAGCTTGACTAGTACGCCTACAATGAAATGTGTTAAATAAAATCGATGAAATCTGTTAAATAAAAACACTGAAATATGTTAAATGAAATAGCTCAATTGTGTTAAATGCGCAGAAGGGACCTAGGCTTGAACAGCAATGATTACTATCCGCGAATCGCGGACAAAATATTGACGGAAAAGCTTTCTCACGCGGGCGCGGTAGTCATTCGCGGACCCAAATGGTGTGGCAAAACCCGCACCGCACTCCAACAGGCCACGAGCGTACTCTATATGCAGGATCCCGACAGTTGGGAGAGCAACCACCAACTTGCAACAATAAAGCCATCATTGCTACTTCAAGGCGAAAAACCTCGTCTGATTGACGAATGGCAAGAGGCTCCACAGCTTTGGGACGCAATACGGTTTTCTATCGACAGAGGATCAGGTGCTGGCTCCTATATACTTACTGGTTCAGCCACCCCGAAGACCAAACCTGCCCATTCAGGAACAGGCAGAATGTCATTTTTAAAGATGCGCCCCATGACCTTGATTGAATCAAAGGAATCTACGGGGGAAGTTTCCCTCGCTACTCTGTTCGATGGAGTCACTGATGCTATGGGACATTCTGACCATGATGTCGAATCCATCGCTTACCTGGTTTCGCGAGGCGGTTGGCCAGGTGCAGTAACGCTGAATGATTCCATCGCGGCGCTTGAAACTCCTTTTGATTACATAACGGCCGTCGCTGACACAGATATTTCCGATGCTGATGGTGTAAAGCGCAATCCAGATAATGCACGAATGGTAATGGCTGCATACGCCCGCTGTTGCGGAACCCAAACAGCTATCGCGCCAATGTCTAAAACAGTTGGAAGAAACGGCAACGAAATGACACGCCAAACATTCAGCTTGTACGTTGAAGCGTTGCGCAAGCTGTCTATGATCGAAGATCTAACAGCCTGGACTCCGTCGTTGCGCGCAAAAACACGCATCACAAGTACCCCAAAGAGGTATTACGTAGACCCTTCACTTGCCGTGGCGGCGCTGGGCGCAAGCCCAAAAACCCTACTCAAAGACATGCCAACGTTAGACATGATGTTTGAAGGATTATGCATCCGTGACCTGCGCGTATACATGGAATACCTAAAGGGCGACGTAACGTTTTATCACGACGGAACAGGCCTCGAAGCCGATGCTGTACTGACACTCAGAGATGGAAGATGGGCTCTTGCAGAAATTAAGCTGAGCGCTGGACAAGCAGATTCAGCCGTTAAATCGCTACACAAAGTAGCCGAACGTATTGACACGTCCATTATGGGTGAGCCTGCATTCTTGCTCGTCATAGTTGCGGGTGGATACGCATATCGTCGCGAAGACGGCGCATTTGTAGTGCCTATAGGGTGCTTAGCACCGTAAACCACGGCTAACAATTCCCCTAAAGAGCTGGGAAAACGCCAAATTCGCCCTATTTTTTACCGAAAACCTAAACGTGCCTAAAATTTCTTGACACACTTCGGCTTAAAGTGTGTCTCAAGCATGTACGTGAACGTGTTCAAAATGGTACGGTTTAGAGCGTGGGGTACTGAAAAAATCAAATAAGGGGGACACATGAGCACAACTGAATCAATGACAGAAGACGAAATTTATCGCGCTTTCCAAGAATATCTTGACAGCTTTGGCTTTGGCTATTGCGCCGTTGAAGGCGGACATGAACTTGCCATGTTGAAAGAGTTCTACACTCCGCAAGAAGCACTCTGGTGCATGGACATGCCTCGAGACAAATTTTTCGACGCTGAATGGTTTGCTGAAAAAGAAGGCATGAGCGTTGAAGAGGCTGAAGAGAAACTGCGCGATATGGCGGTTCGCGGAAACATTTACCGTGAGAAATCTGCAAAGGGCAAAATGCTCTATCACATGGAGCCCGCAGCACACGGCATCTACGAATTCCACGCAGGTGACGCCATGAATCCAGGATGGATTGGTGGTCTTTACGCAACCATGGCCGGTGGCATGCTTGCCCAGGTTTACGACGCAGGCATTCCGTTCTACCGTTGCGTTCCGGCCGACAAAAGCCTGGTAAAAGAAGGAGAACTTGAGGCCGATGATGATTTGTTCGAAATGTTAAAGAAGCATCGCCGTTTCTGCGTTTCTCCTTGTGCATGCTTGCAGTCTTCTCGGTCAATCATGGGAATTGAAAACTGTGATCACGAACAGAACGTCTGTGTTCAAACGGACGAAATGGCTGACTACTATCTTGATGACCTTCATCTTGGACGCGAAGTTAGCCTTGAAGAAGTCACCGAACTTCTGAAGAAGAATGTAGAGCGTGGCCTTGCAATGCAAACCACCTTTGCAAAGAAAAACGAGATCATTTGTAGTTGCAAAGTTTGTCACTGTGGCATTCTTCAGGCAGCAAAGGGCTTCCCTGGAGATGCTATGAACAACATTTCGCGCTACGAAATTGAATATGACAAAGAGAAATGTCATTGCGACGGCGGTTGCGCTAAGCGTTGTACGATGGGCGCAATCACTATCGACGACGATGGATATCCCGTTACTGATGACAGCTGTATTGGTTGCGGACAATGCGTAATTGCCTGCAAGCCCGGCGCACGTATCCTTAAACACAAGGACCCTGAATCCCTCTCTCCCCTCCCTGACGTGGTATGGGACGCCTATACCATCATGGAACAAAATCGCCGTGCAAAGGGTATGATCAAATAGCTGTTCATGCAAAGGCCCGGCTGTTTGTATTTGACAGGCAGCCGGGTTTCTTTTTGTGTGGGCTTGCATACGGGCTTCTACGCGAAATTTTGCGTGCCCGCTCGCCTTTGCGAAGGTTACCTTTGCGAACGCTTCGCTTCGCGAACCTTCGCTTGAGCGCTTTCGCTTGCGGGCGCTATATGTTGCGGGCTTTCGCTTGCGGGCGCTTCGTTCGCAAACGTTTTCGCAAACACATACCCCGGCTGTCTAGTTTTTTAGGAGGTGAACTCTATGCATGAAATGTCAATCTTGAGCAACGTCATGGACATAGTCTTGCGCTACGCAGAAGAAAACGACGCCAAAGAGGTGCGCAGTGTCTCTTTAGTAGTAGGCGAACTGCGCGATGTAGTAGACGAACTTATGGAAAGTTGTTTTCAATTTCTTGCCCGTGGTACTATAGCTTCTAATGCTAAGCTCAACATGACAAAGGTTCCGCTTAAAGCGCAATGCAGTGAATGTCTGCTGGTTTTTCCTGCAGATATTAAGGATCCTCAAACGCTTATCTGCCCTGATTGCGGAGGCAAAAAACTGAGAATTCACAGCGGAAAAGAATTTTTCATTCAGAGCATAGAGATTGTTTAACTAACAGCGAGGGTGCTTAGGGGAGGACATGGGCAATAAGCTCCATGACATTAAAACTGTGCATACAGACTTCACTGAAGCTTTGATGCATCTTTATACCGAAAACAACTTGGAAGACATTTCCGTTGTAATGCTCTGCAAAAAAGCGGGGTATTCTCGTTCGACGTTTTATCGTAACTTCAACACCATAGATGACGTTATGCAGGAACTGGAAGAATCTGCCATTCCTTATCAATCCATGAATTATCTTCTTAGCAAATCTAGCACCCTTGAAATGGAAGAGATCACTAATTCGTTTCTTAAGGCGCTCGTTGATCATAAAGACAAGTATCGCGCGCTCTTTACGCACGACAAAAATCAGCGATTCACCCAGAAGCTCAAGGCTGTCATGCGCCCGGTTTTTCGCAGTCAAGCAGAACGCGTTTTTGACATGAAGTCCTTTGAGTATGACGTGCTGGCGGAATATTTAACCATGGCAAAAATATCTCTGCTCCGCATTTGGGCGGTTTCCTCGGCAGATTATGATTTGGCCTACCTTACCAAAATCACCGATGCCACCATCGAAAGAAGCCTTTGGGACGGCATTGATGAAGCTAACCAGTGCCGCAAAGAAGGACGCGAATTCAAGCGCGTCACCATTGATGAATTAGCCGAAACCCGCCCCTGGATTGCCCACCGCTACGGAAGCCTGCACGGCTAACGTGGTACTGGCAATTCGCCTAAGCCTGCACGTAATTTTTCTTCTTTCTTTTGAAAAAACTCACTATTATGAAGTAGCGCATAAGCGTTTTGCTTTTGTGTCAACAGTAAGGTGCTGGCAAATTTTGCTTGTGTACTGACAATAAAGTGCTCGTTAGCTTTTGCTTGTGCGCCGGTAATTTTATAAAACGAACAATAAAGGCCTTTAATGAAAACTTCTTTAAAAAAGCTCACTCCCCTTGTTATATGCGCGGTTGTGTTCTCTTTGATTCTTTGTTGCTTATGTGGCTGTTCTTCTAAGCAACAAACAGCAACTAAGCAAAACACACAACAAACAACAACAAACCAAAACGCCAGCGGAACCCTCAAAGCGCACTTCATTGATGTCGGCCAAGGCGACAGCGAATTCTTAGAACTGCCCGATGGCAAAACTATGCTCATAGATGCTGGCGAATGGGATCAGGCCGATACCGTAAAAAGCTACATAAAAAAGCTGGGCTACTCCAAAATTGACTACGTGGTAGCCACCCATCCCCACTCGGATCACATTGGCGCCATGGCTGACGTCATTAAGGCGTTTGACATTGGCGAATTTTGGGCGCCAAAAGTTTCCCATAATACTTCCACCTACGAAAAGATGCTTGATGCTATTGCTAACAAGGGGTTGCAAATTAACACGGCAACGCGCGGAAAAAGCATCTACAACGCACAGGGTTGCTCTATTGAAATTCTTTCTCCGTTCGAAAATACCGACTATGACAACCTTAATGATTGGTCGGTAATTTTGAAGGTGGTCTTCGGGTCTGACTCTTTGTTATTTACGGGAGATGCTTCTTCTTCAGTAATTGAGACCGCCCAAGCAGGACAGGTCAATGTACTTAAAGTTGGGCACCACGGAAGCAAAACGTCCACCACTAATGAGCTTGTTTCTTCGCTAAGCCCTCAATGGGCGGTTATTGAAGTTGGTACAGACAATGATTACGGCCATCCCACCAAAAAAGCGCTCAACGCTCTGGAAAAATACAAGGTAACCGTATATCGCACCGACCTTAACGGAACCTGCGTTGCAACCTGCGATGGAAGCTCCATCAGCTGGACCACCGAGAAAAGTTGATCATTCCAGCCATAAGCTGGCCGACTGACTGATAGCCGTGGCGCACATTGCTTTGCTTGCCAATAACCTAATAGCGGACAGGCCTGCCGGTTAGTCAAGAGCCCTCCCGCGCCACCAAGCTTGTTGGCTTACAACAGGGAGGCTTCTGAATCTACCCAGACCGTGAACCGAAGAATAACCTGTTCGCGCGACGTTAACTCTTCGCAGAATTTATACTGAGAGGCACCATTTTGTTGCAACGCGCAAGCGCTTAAGTGGTTGCGCTTTTCGCCAAGACGCAAAGCAAGAGCACTAACACACCAAAATGGTTGCGCACAGATATCGAAGCGCTCGTTAGCACTCGCAAAGAAGTAAGTCCCGGCAGATTTGGCCTTGCGCCAACTGTTCGAACATTGGAGCACCTATGGAAACCATGGTAGTAGACAGAATTGAAGGCGATATCGCCGTATGTGAACTTTCGCCAAACGAATTCAAAAACATCCCTCTTTCAGAACTCCCTTCGGGCACCAAAGAAGGAAGCGTGTTAACCAAGTCAGGCATCTTTGGCAAATGGACGTTAGATTCCGAAGCTGAAGCCAGCCGAAGCGACAGGATTTCTGCCAAGATGAATTCCCTCTTTAAGTAGCGCGCCCATAGCACAACGCTCAAAGAACACGCGCTATTAGTTAGCCATGGCAAACAAATAATGGTACTATTTGTTAGGCAGAGGAGGACGCGTGAAAAAAGATCTTGCTTCAAATGCAAAAAACTTAGCAGAGGGCACAAAGGGGTCACCGTTAATGACCGCCCCTTATCTTATTCGCGACGAAATTGAACGAGATCTGTCTGCTCCTCATAGCGTTCGAGAGCTTGCTGAGCGTTTCAACACCAATGTTACTTCTCTCAATGAAAGCTTCCGCTCAGCTTATGGCCAAACCATTCCTGCCTATATACGCCAACGGCGCATGGAAAAAGCAGCTGATTTAATTATGGAAGGCGAATTTGCCATCACACGAATCGCGGTGCAAGTTGGCTATGCTAACCCCAGTAAATTTAGCGAGGCATTTAAACGCTTTTTTGGCATGACGCCTTCGGAATATCGAAATGCCAGAAAAGTAAAATCTTCTATTGACACTCCCCATAGCTAAAGCAAGGGAATTCTTGCTTCGTTGTATTAGACTATTTTTTCTTTTTAAGCTGTACGATTTTTCTCACGCTGTTGCAGACCTTCATCAATGATAATTTTAATCATTGCTTGACGGTTAATACCCAGACGCGCAGCTTCATAATCAAGCTTATCAACCATCCACATTGGAAACTGAACGCTTAGAGGTTTTTGCTCATTGTTTGGTTGGCTAACTACTGCTTCGTCTAAATCTAGATAATCGAGAATGCTTTCTTTCCCTTCGTCAAAAACTTTGTCAAACTCTTCAACGCTGATTTCTTTTTTTGCACTCATATAAATTCGCCTCATCTTTACGTGATCTGCGAACAGAAATGATTCTAATATTTATATATAGTAAATATAGGAGAAGTGATAAAACAGAGCAGACACGTACATGCCTGCTCTGTTTAAAGTTGAAACCAATAAAGCTTTTATCTTGATCTATTTGTCCTTGTCCGAAACAAGAAGCAAAATGCCACCAACGAGCGAAACAAAAATTAACGTGCAAACGCCAAACGCAACGGTATTTGGCTTAGTTCCCTTGTAAATTCCCCAACTATGAACCGTCATAGGAATCATCCAAGCAAGTGGAAGAATGAGCCAGAAAGAGCAAACGGTCATAATGACGCAGAAAATGAAATTGATCAAACGTAAGGTTGAGTCCTTTTGAGACATAGGATAGGGAACGGGAGCAACCGGAGGAACTGGCACCTGCTGTTGGTACGCTTGTTGCTGGTTCACCTGTTGTTGATACGCCTGTTGTTGGTTTGCCAATTCCTGTTGGTATAACTGTTGCTGATTAGCCTGCTGTGGCGATTGTTGTGGAACCTGAGCTGGAGCTTGAGTAGCTGACGCAGGAGGTTCTGGCGCTGA
>CAVABR010000063.1:0-9958 GCA_963586955.1 bacterium | reverse complement strand
TGGGTCGAAAGCGATTGAAGCCTAAGACCTATACAGCGAGCGAAGCGATCAAGAGTAAGTTTGAAAACGCTGAGTGCTTCTCGTCTTAACCTCTTCCGATTTGCCCCTAAAGCGAGAAATCCAGCACTCTAAATACTGAGTACATCCATGCATAATCCTCACAGATTCGCGTAGAGCGCAGAAATGCCGCCTACATCAAGGCAAAGGTCGCTAGTACGGTTCGTCGAGCGATACATGAGCTTTGACATCGCAGGATAAATCGAAAAACTTCCCTTGACGATACCGATCAAGCGCCACTAAGGCTATCATGCTGGCGTTATCAGTGCAGGCAGAAAGCGGAGGCATTGTTAAGCGAACGCCCAGTTCATCGCACATGGTTTCGTATGCAGAGCGAAGCACGGGATTAGCTGCCACTCCCCCACCAAGGCAGAACTCCTTAGCACCCGTTTGCTCAAGAGCACTTCGCGCTTTCGCCACCTGAACATCTACCACGGCAGCCTGAAAACTTGCTGCAACATCATGCTGGTTGGGTTCTCTTCCTTGAGATTTTTCCTTTTGCAAGTAGGTCATGACGGACGTTTTTAAGCCCGACAAAGAAAACTGCAGATCACCCGAATGAAGAAGCGCGCGCGGGAAGCGAATAGCCTTCGCGTCTCCCGTTTCGGCAAGCTTCGAAATGATGGGGCCACCGGGATAACCCAGACCCATGGCTTTTGCTACCTTGTCGAATGCTTCGCCTACTGCATCATCAAGAGTAGATCCTAGGGTTTCGTAATCTCCCCAATTTTTGACGTGGACAAGCATGGTGTGTCCACCTGAAACCAGCGACACCACCATAGGAGGCTTAATGTCATTGCAGGCCATCTTGTTTGCATACAGATGCCCTTCAAGATGGTTGACGCCAATAAGGGGAACATCGACCGACCAAGCAAGCCCTTTTGCAAATGCCATTCCTACCACCAGCGCGCCAACAAGGCCGGGAGCATAGGTAACCGCAACGGCTGAAAGATCGCTCCATTCAAGAGGTCTACCGAGCCTCTTGCTTGCCTGCGCTAAACATTCCTGCGCAACGCCCGCAATAGCTTCGATGTGCTTGCGACTTGCGATTTCAGGAACCACGCCACCAAAACGTGAGTGAAAATCAATCTGGGAAGCCACCACGTCAGAGATAATGACTCCTTCGCCATTGATGAGCGCCAGCGCGGTTTCATCACACGATGATTCGATTGCTAAAATGAGCGTGGACTTTTCAGGGGTTCCCGCCGAATTTGTATCTTCATCGGGGATTATTTCTGAAACGGCTTCATTGATGCGCAAGTCCATGCCTGCAACATCGTGTTGAAAAATGGGCAGAGGGCCGGTAAAAATAAAGGCATCTTCCCTATCGGAATAATACCTTGGGCGCTTGCCAATATTCTTCAGCCCCAACGTTTCATAGAATGCATGAGCGCCCGTGTTGGAAACGCGCACCTCGAGCGTCATTTCGTGCGCGCCCAAGTCACGCGCATCAAGCGCAACGCGTCCGATAAGCTCTTTCGCAATGCCCATTCGCTGGCATGCGGGACTTGTGGCAATCTTTAGAATTTGCACCTGCCCGTCAACAATCCAGCCTCCGGCATAGCCCACGAGCACGTCTTCATCGTGACTTACCTCTCGGTTTTGTACGTTGGAAACTTTATAGGCCGCCCACCAGGTTCTGTCTGCGCGCGGAAGCTCGTCCAAGATTTGAGAGGCGTTCCACGCATCGCTTCCCATGACCTGCCGTTCTAGATTTGCAACATCATCCACCCAACCGCTTTCCAACGGAACATAGCAAAACGAATGCGAAACTGCCTGATCAGACGCATTGAAGCCAGCCGATTGAGCTTGGCTGGAAACGGCAGAACAGGCAAGAGGCAAACCGTGATCAGATTCCTGGTTAACTTTATCGAACGAAGGGGCGTGACCTTGCACACCTGTAGTTAGGTCTTTTTGCGCAAGTACTGATTCGCTCTTTGCCACTTCGCAATTTGTGGTTTTATCGCTTGCTGTTTCGCTCTTTGATGTCTTGTTGTTTGTTTCTTTATTATTTGTTGCTTCGCTGTTTGCTGATTCAGCCTTTGCCTGAACTGTTTTACTGCCTGTCTGAGCCACTTTGGCTTCATTTTGCTTAGCAAAGCGAATACGTTCGTGCTCTTCTGCATCAGAAAGACGCGTATACACCGGAAGAAGGGAACAAGGATCTCCCTGCGTTTTGCTGTGCAGGTCAAGATTTTCTGCTTCCCATCGTGCTTGCATTGCACGCAAAAGCCCTTTGCCTTGCGGATACCAAAGCGAATCTGATGTTAAGGTTCCTAGGCCTTCGCACAAGTCTGCGTATTTCTTAAGCCCATCACCGGTGATAAGCAAGTTTTGCTTAGACGGGTGGGTTTGAGATAGCCCCTGTTGAGAAATTTCAAGCTGAGGGTTTTCCTGTTGAGATGTTTCCTGCTGAGATGATTCTTCTTGAAGTGACCCGCTTTGCGAAAGAGCTTCTACGGTGCCCTCTTGAAAAGAACCTACGTGAACAAGACTTTCTTCGATGCAACTTTTTTGCGCTAAATCCTCGTGCGCAACGCCCAACCAATCACAAAGCGCTTCGGCTTTGATGACGGTATCGGCATTGAGGCGTTCCGCACCCGAATCACTAAGCTCAAAGCGCACGGGGTAGACCTCTTTGCGCATGGCATCACCCAAAACCAAGAGCGACCCGCGATAACCATCAAGCCATAACTGCCACGCCTGTGCATCGCTTGTTGAAACGCCAAAAAGAGGCACATTAAGACCCAGCGCCAAACCTTTAGCGGTTGCCATGCAGATACGCACGCCCGTAAATGAGCCAGGGCCTCGGCCACAGGCAAGGCAGGCAATCTGGGTGCGTTTTACACCAATGCGCGTAAGGAGGTTATCAATTTCTAAAACAAGCTTTTCGTTTGAAGCCCTGAATGCACCCACTTCTTGCGAGGCGCAATATTCGATGCGCTTCTGGGCGAAGTCAATTCTGCCAAGACCAACGGAGATCATTTCGTTAGCGGTATCGAAGGTAAGCACGAAGCTGTCGGTGCTTTTTGTTTTGTTGTCCGCATAACTTGCTTCATCGCTCGCGCTACTAGATTCAGTGCCCAACACACTTGAATTGATACTCGCGCCATTGGGTTTAACTTCCGAAGCATTTGTGCTGTCGCCCGAAATTCTCTGCGCAACCTGTTCGTTCCGTTCGACCTGTGCGCCATCCGAAAGGGCATCCTGCGCACACTGATCACTTTCACTCTGTGCGCCCGGATCACCCTGCACATCCTGCACACCAGAACGTTCGTCCTGCCCAACCTGCTCACACCAGCGGACAAGCAAATCCTGTGAAGTTTCTCCCCAAGCGCGCGCCTTGATACAGCGCCCGCCTTCTGGCAAAACCTCTATAAAAACATCGAGCCTATCTTCGGGCAATTGAGCAGGAAACTTTGATGCCCATTCAATGCAAGAAATCCCTGGTGATTCCAGGTATTCCACAAAAGCGATATCGTCAAGTTCTTCGGGTTTTTCTAACCGATACAAATCAAAATGATAAAGCGGAATTCTTCCGCTTTCATAGACTGCCACCACGTTAAACGTAGGGCTTGTTACGGAATCTGACACCCCTAGGCCTTGTGCCAGACCTTGCGTGAAGTGAGTTTTTCCCGCGCCCAAGTCTCCATCAAGAGCAATGGCTTGCGAAGCGCCAACCAGGCGTCCCAAAACGCCAGCGCACTGCTGAGTCTCTTCGACCGACGCCGTTTTAGCAACGACTCTATATTCAGGTGAAACCGTCTTTTCTGCCGTCATCAACAACACGCCTTTTATCATTTACCCTTACTTATGCTACTTATGCCTAGCCTTAAACATACACGCTTTGTCGCTTGCTTTGTAACGCAACCCCGAAACTGGACACGCAGTGCGAATCCTACGAAAACACCAATTAACGAACCTCACAATAATCCGCAGTGTCTACAGAACGCGCATTTTAAATCCAGTCTAGCGAGACAATTCCATAACGTAACCCGTCGCGCACAAATTGACACGCACTCCATAGTGCGAACCCGCACCTACTCAACTGCGCGCACCGCAGCTTATTCGGCTATGCGCTCCGCGTCAGCAACCGCACGCTCTGCCGCAATAAGCGTGTGCTCCATAGTAGTAGACGTAGTAACCGAACCAATGCCTCCCGGAACGGGTGTGATAGCAGCAACGATAGGCTCAACCGCATCAAAGTCAACGTCTCCGCACAAAACGCCATCAGCAAAGTTGATGCCCACATCAAGCACCACCTGACCGGGCTTAAAACACGAAGCACCATAAGCACGCGCTCTTCCGGTAGCGCAAATCACAATATCGGCCGAACGCATAACGTCTTCCAAATCCTTCGTTCTGGAATGACACATGGTCACCGTTGCATTGCGCGCCAACAAAAGCATGGCTACAGGCTTTCCAATAACCAAACTTCTACCTACCACTACCACGCGTTTTCCCTCGAGCGGAATTTGGTAGTGATCAAGCATCTTCACACAAGCAACCGCCGTACACGGCGCAAATCCTTCGGGAGAATCCGTAAAAACTGCCCCCAGCGAAGCAGTAGAAATGCCATCGACATCCTTTTGCATAGCAAGCGCATCGCAAGCGCTTGCCTCATCAATGGAATCAGGCAAAGGCCTAAACAACAAGCACCCATGAATAGAAGGATCCTCATTGATCTGCTGAATTTGCGCGCGCAATTCAGCATCCGAAACCGCTTCGTCAAGCTCAAACACACGCACAGCAATGCCCAAAGAAGTTGCCCGTTTTATGGCAGTACGCTCGTAGCTCAGATCATCGGGGCGCTTCCCCACGCGAACAATTGCAAGCGTTGGCTCAACGCCACCAGCCTTAAGCGCCTCTACGCGCGGTTTCATATCGCGCGCCATCTCATCAGTAACTGCTTTGGACTTCAGTATGAGTGCCATTACTTCCTGGTTTCCTTCAAAACGTGCTCATAAATTTTTTCCGCCAGGGCACTATATTCTTTAATGAGGTCGGTAGCTTCTTTGCAGTATCCTTGCGCACGATCAGCATCGGAAATCAATGCTGTATTGGCAAACACGCTAAACGAAGCTCCTTTAAGCGCCGCTTCTGCAAAAAGCACCGCCACGCCCGCATCCGAAAGTGCCAGACGTGAACCGTTATACGCCAAAAATTCGCTCGTGGCTATTACTTGTGCGCAAACCTTCATAATCTGCAGAGGAACTTCGGTTGCTCCTATCAAAGCCTTCTGGAGTGCAACCTCTTTCTTTTCGGCTTCTTCAGGCGTAGATTTAGGCATGGTATAAGCACGCGAAAGTGGCTTGAACACCTGCGCATCTTCATCAACAAGCGCAAGGAGCCTAAAGCGCTGATCTTCTAGTTGAGCAAGCGCTTCTTTTACTCCATCTTGAACCTGTTCGTAAGCTTTTTTGCCCAGCGTCAAGTTTCCTACCATGGAAGAGAGCGCCGAAGCTAACGCGCCACAATAAGCAGAAGCACCTCCACCTCCCGGTGTTGGTGCTTTGCTTGCTAGTTTATTAATAAATTCTTGGTTTAATTCCATTTAGAATAATCCTGATATTTTTCCTGTTTCATCAACGTCAATACGGAATGCAGCAGGGCTCTTACCCAAGCCTGGCATGGTCATAACATTGCCCGTAAGCGCAACAACAAAACCTGCACCTGCTGAAACCTTAACCTCACGAACCGTAATGCGGAAATCGCGCGGTGCACCAAGTTTAGCACCATCATCAGAAAAACTATACTGAGTTTTAGCCATGCAAACAGGCATGTTGCCAAACCCAAGTTCTTCAAGTTGTGCAAGATCCTTACGAGCCGAAGGAGTGAAGTCTACTCCATCTGCGCGGTAAATACGCTTTGAAATAGCCTCGATCTTTTCTGCCAAAGAAAGATCATCGTCATAGGCAAAGCTTAGTTTGCTTGGTGTTTCACAAAGACGAACAACTTCTTTGGCTAACTCTTCTCCGCCTTCGCCACCTTTAGCCCAAACCTGAGAAAGCGCAACATTGACGCCCAGCTCTTCGCATTTAGCGCGAACCAAATCAAGTTCTGCTTGGGTGTCGGTTGGGAATTCGTTAATTGCTACCACGCAAGGAAGGTTGTAAACCTTGGTGATATTTTCAACATGCTGAAGCAAATTAGGCAGGCCTTTTTCCAATGCTTCCAAATTCTCATTGTTGAGATCTGCCTTTGCCACTCCGCCGTGGTTCTTAAGCGCGCGAACCGTAGCAACAACTACAACCGCATCAGGCTCAAGGCCAGAAAGACGGCACTTGATATCCAAAAACTTTTCAGCGCCAAGGTCTGCACCGAAGCCTGCTTCCGTAACGCAATAATCACCCAAAGCCAGCGCCATACGCGTTGCCATAATGGAGTTGCAACCATGTGCAATGTTGGCGAAAGGACCACCATGAACAAAAGCGGGCGTGCCTTCGAGCGTCTGCACCAAGTTTGGCTTAAGCGCATCTTTGAGAAGAGCTGCCATTGCACCTTCTGCCTGAAGATCATGAGCGGTTACGGGCTTATCATCACGAGTATAGCCAACCACGATGCGCCCTAAACGCTCTTTGAGATCTGTGATTGAGGTAGCCAAACAAAAGATTGCCATTACCTCTGATGCAACCGTAATATCAAAGCCATCTTCGCGTGGAACGCCGTGAGCTTTTCCGCCCAAGCCACATACAATGTTGCGAAGCTGCCTGTCGTTCATATCAACGACGCGCTTCCAGGTGATGCGACGAACATCAATGCCCAGTTCATTTCCGTTATGAATATGCGCATCAAGCAATGCTGCAAGCAAATTGTTCGCAGCGCCAATAGCGTGGAAGTCACCGGTAAAGTGAAGGTTGATATCCTCCATAGGGATAACCTGCGCATAGCCACCGCCTGCAGCGCCACCCTTGATGCCGAAAACTGGACCTAAAGAAGGCTCGCGCAGAGCAATAACAGTATTGTTTCCTAAACGTGTGAGAGCGTCACCTAAACCAACAGTGGTGGTAGTTTTTCCCTCGCCCGCTGCGGTAGGGTTGATGGCAGTTACTAAGATAAGCTTCCCTGGCTTGTGTTCTTCTTCACGAAGCAGGTTGTAGTCAACCTTTGCTTTGTAATTGCCATAACATTCCAAATACTTTTCAGATACCCCTGCTGAAGTAGCGATTTCAGAAATGTGCTTTGGGGTTGCCGCCTGGGCAATTTCAATATCTGAGAGCATATTTGGCCCTCACTTTCTTGTCTTTAGAATTACACTTCGTAACTGTTATTCTACTTCGTTAATTCCTCATATATGAGACGTAATCCCTGTAAGGTCAGTTCAAGATTTATTTCGGTAATTGTTCTAGACATAGGCGCAATACGATGAGCCAACCCACCGGTTGCTACAATCTTGGCCTCTGTGCCCAACTGGTCGTGAATGCCATCAATAAGGCCGTCAACACGCGCAGCTTCGCCTCGGACGATACCTACTTTGATAGCGTCAGTGGTATTGCGACCAATAGCCACGCCAGGATCTTCAAGCTCTACCGCTTTCAGAAGAGCAGCGCGCGAAAGAAGCGACTTCATAGAAGACTCAACGCCCGGCGCAATGATGCCACCCGCGAAGTTGCCGTCAGAATCTACTACTTCAATATTGGTTGCGGTGCCGAAGTCTACTACCACAACCGGCGTTCCATAGAGCGCCTTTGCTGCAACTGCATCAGCCACGCGGTCGGCGCCGGTTTCCTTGAAATCTTCTCCGGTGATGCCTACCAAATGGCCACAGGATTTCGTTGAAACCACATAGGGTTCCACACCAAACGAACGCAGACAAACCTTTTCCCAGTTGTGCGTAAGCGCCGGAACAACCGAAGCCAGAACCGCGCCATCAAACTTAACCTTATCAAGATCTTCGTAATGGAAAAGTGCATGGAGCTTTATTCGAAGTTCATCACTGGTGTAATCAACATTAGTTGCAAGACGCCACATATGAATAAGTTCTTCACCTTCATATACACCAAGAACGGTTTGCGTATTGCCTACATCAATCGCAAGTAACATATTCCTGACAATCCCTTCGAGCTAGAGCTTTTTGTGCGAATGTTATCATACTACGTATTAAGCGAATGCAAGATGCCTTCTCTATCAATACGTTATTGAACAGAATTGCACCTGGTGTTTAATAAAGGGGTAATAATGGAACACTCAACTGCACGCATTCTTATTGTTGACGATGAACCTTCAATCACTGAATTTGTCAGCTATGCCATGACTAAAGAGGGCTATACCGCTGATGTGGCTTCTGATGGCGAAACTGCTCTGAGTATGATTGAGGAAAACACCTACGATCTTTTCATTTTGGATATCATGCTTCCCGGCATTGACGGCTATGAACTTTGCCGTCGTATCCGTTCGAAAATGGACACCCCTATTCTGTTCCTGAGCGCCCGCGATTCCGAACTCAATAAAGTAGTTGGCCTAGAGCTGGGCGCGGACGACTATCTGGCTAAGCCTTTTGGCGTACGCGAGCTTATGGCACGTACCCGCGCGCTGTTGCGTCGCTCTCATCCAATTGAAGCGCCCGCTTCAGGGTCTGAAATCAGCGCCAGCGGTATTACCCTCAATGAAGACGCTCATACCGCAACCGGAGAACACGGTTCCATCGATTTAACCCCACGCGAATTTGAGCTGTTGAACTGCCTCATGCGCAATGCGGGCAAGGTTGTTTCGCGTGAAGATTTGCTACACGATGCCTGGGGTTGGGAATTTATTACGGAAACTAAGACAGTTGACACCCACATCAAGCGTCTGAGGGATAAAATTGAATCAGCAGGATATGATCCTAAGCTTGTTGAAACCGTTCGAGGATATGGGTATCGCTTCAAAAAATAAATGAGACTTTCAACGCAAGTAGCACTTCTTTGTTCGCTTATTGCTGTTCTTTCAACGGCAATATTGGGCGTGTGCGCTTTTGCGTTTTTTGGCGCTGATGCCTATGTCTTTCTCTTAATTGTTCCCATTGGGGGCATTGCCTTTTTCTTGAGCTTGATCATTTCGGTTTTTATAACTCAGCCATTCAAAGACCTGCTATCCCAAATTCAGAAATACCGATCGGGCGACAACACCGTTGATTTCACGCTCGAAAGTGGTGTTAAAGAAGCCTCTGAGCTTTCAAAAACGTACAAAGACATTTCTTCACTGGCCGATGCGCGCCTCAAAGAGCTTGCGCTAGTAAAAGAAAACCAGGACGAATTTGTCTCAAACATCGCCCATGAATTCCGCACGCCTCTTACTGCCATCAGCGGAAATGCGGAGCTCATGCTTGACCCTGACATGCCCGCATCTACCAGGAATCATTTTTGCGAAATTATCCTGACGGAAACCGAGAGGCTCAAAAATCTCACCAACAATTTGCTAGCCTTACAGCACATCAAGCGTGACAACGAGGCGCAGGTTTTGTCCCGCGTGAACATCAAAGATATTGCGGAGGCTGTTGTAGAATTTTTAACGCCTATCGCGCAAGAGAAGAAGGTGCACCTTTTTGTTGAAGGCGAAGCGCCCGATATCTTAGGAAACACCGACCGCCTTAAACAAGCCTTAATCAACCTCATTGACAACGCTATTCGCCACGTTGATGAAGGAGGCGAAGTTAAAGTGTCGCTTTCAGGTGTGCGCGAAAAGTCTATCGTGGCCGTCTCTGACAACGGGTGCGGTTTTGGCGATGTTGATCCTTCGCTTTTGTTCAGGCGTTTTTATCGCACTGATGCTTCGCGTGCGCGCAATACGGGCGGATCTGGCCTTGGGCTTGCCATTGTCAAAGAGATTGCCGAAGCGCACGACGGAAGCGTTACTGCCTTCAATGCACCCAGTGGTGGCGCGGTATTCCTGATGGCGTTTCCTTCGATTACATCGGAGTGAG
>CAVABR010000062.1:0-3861 GCA_963586955.1 bacterium | reverse complement strand
CGAAGGGTCTTCGCCTTGAATTGATCCGGGTGGCTTCGCTCAATTAGCCCCTTCGCTTTGGGCGGGTTGCGAGAAGCGTTAGCCCCTTCGCCTTGGATGGCCTTTTCTTCCCCTGATGCGACTCGCCTCTTCGCGTCGTTTTTGAACCTGAGTATTTTCTTCTTTTAAGCGAAGGTACGAATCCAAGCGCGTTTGAGACAGCGTGCCAGCCTCTATAGCAGCGCGAACAGCGCATCCCGGCTCTGTTGTGTGAGCGCAATCACGGAATTTGCACTGCGTAGCCAACTCTTCAATGTCCGAAAACGCAGCACCTATTCCCTCTTCAGCATCCCATAAGCCAAGACCGCGCACGCCGGGCATGTCAATTATTGAACCACCATGAGGAAGCTCGATAATTTCACGCGAAACCGTAGTATGACGCCCTTTGCCGTCACCTTCGCGCACTGGTGTTGTTTGCTGGATCTTTTTTCCCACTATCAAATTGATGAGACTTGATTTACCAACACCGCTTCGCCCAATCAGAACAGCCATCTTGTTATCCTGGGCAAGATAGCGCTCAAGCTCTTTGATAGACTGGGGGTCTTTTTCGGTAATAGTCATGACTGTATCATTGCCTACGAATTGGCAAATATGGTCTTTGATCTGGTCAATCTCTTCTTGGTCGGCAATCAAATCTGCCTTGGTTAGCACCACCACAACTTCCGCGCCCGTTTCATGGGCAAGCACCAGTTCCCTCTCCAGGCGTCGATACTGCACGTCTTCCAAAGGCTGAGCCACGATAACCACATCAAAATTAGCAGCAAGCGTTTGCGGAAGCGCCCGTTCGGTCGGGTCTTTTCTTACAAACTTGGTTGTTCGGGGCAGAGCGGATTCAATGATGCCTTTATCGTGACCGTCTGGGATGCTCACTTCTACCACGTCACCAATTACCGCGCGCACGGGCTGATTTTTCACCAAGGCAATGGCATGTTCACAACGAATTTTTTGCCCGTCCTCAAGCCGAACAAGAGGAAAGCCTCGGTCAAGTTTTACTACCGTGCCCTGCATGTGTTTAGCGCATCCTTTCGCGTCTTTACTACCGTGCCCTGCATGTGTTTAGCGCATCCTTTCGCGTCTGACAACATAGAAAATCAAAAGGGCAACCCCTAAGAAAACGCTGATCACCGCTGCGGTAATAATGACGGGATTCACAGGCATTTCGAGTTGCTTACCTTCTGAAAGAAGCTGCACTTCAGTTGCATGAATATCGCTGAGCCCTTGATGGTCAGCACAAGTTAGATGATATGTTCCCTGCACCTGAACAGTGCTTCCCTTTTGTTTGTACTGGCCAAACGAATCAACAACCCCCAGTTGCGTTTCATCAACCAAAACAGAGATGGTGCCCGGGTTGACTTCGTTATCATCTTGAAGGCTTATCCAACGAAGCGAAGCGTTGGATTCATCATCGATGGCATCGCCTACAACTTCGCCTTTGACCTGCACGGTCTGTCCGTCATTGAACGAATCAGCCTTTATGAGTTCTGCAATATCGGTGTCATAGAGAAACGAACTGTCAGGCAACTGGTTAGTGTTAACCTTGTTGTCTTTGGCATTGGGCTCTTTACTCTTTGAAGAGTTTGATCCATCTGAGGTCTGATTCGAATCTGAAGAAGCACTTTGATTTGAATCTTGACTGCCCGAAGTGCTGGACTGCGCGCTCTGCCCGCTGGTCGCCACCTCTGAGTTGCTTGCCGTTCCGTTCGGCTGAACAATCAAGAACACACCACAGGCTAGCAACAAAGCCATCAACAACGATGACATGCCAATAATCATTGATTTGGTCATGCGCTTCTTTTTTAGTCTTTCAATAGATTCAGGGCGCGGACCAGTGCGCAGATGGCCATAACGACCCCGACGATAGCGCTCTTTATCTTCGTTATGTTTGTTTTTGTTGTCCAAAGCCATTAGTTATCACGCCTCAATGGCCTTGTAGGAAGAATGGAAACAACCAATTTAACCAACAGCGCTAGCAGTGCAACAAATTCCAAACGTCCTGCCCACATTTCTAAGATATAAACAAGCTCCAATGACAAAGGCATGCCACGCGAAACAATGCCGGAGCTCAAACCACCGTTTGAAGCCATCGAAATAGATTCAAAAATAGCCGAAAGTGCATCATAGCCATGAGCGATACCAGCCAAAGAACCAATGAAGAATGTCATGATAAAGAGTGCCGATACGGTCATGGCGCTCTTAACCACATCACTGGTGAGCACCTTTTTTTCGATATGGTTATAAACCACGGACACTCGCGCCGAATCAGGAGCAAGCGTTTCTTTGATGGTAGCAACAACTGATTTCGCAATGACGCCAATACGAGAAAGCTTCATACCGCCTGCGGTAGATCCGCTCGAACCACCAATAGCCATCAACATCGCTAACATCAACATTGCGCCCGAAGAGAGCACTGTGGTGAGTTGGTTGTTTGTAATTACCTGAAAACCGGTGGTCGTAGAAGCGGAGATTACCATAAAGATGCCTCGTCTGAGCATTTCAGGTAACCCCGAAAATGCCGAAGCAGAAGCAAGCGAACTCATGAATACCGCAACCACAATCACCAACCAAATAAAGGCAGTTCTGATTTCGATATCCTTAAAGAAGGCTAAGGTGTTGCCCCTCCAAATTTCTACAAAAAGGGCAAAGTTGATAGTACCCATAATCATGAGGAACATACAGATTATTTCCATGGGAACAGAATGGTAATACATGATGGACTGGCTGGTAGGCGTAAAGCCTGCTGTCATGAAGCCTGAGATCGAAATCCAGAGCGCATGCAAAAACGCGCGAACCGGCTCCATCCCTGCAATCAGGCAAATGATGGTCATGATTACTGCCGAAACACCTACCATCAAAATAGCAATACGGCTGATGAGGCGGGTGGTATTAACAATGTTGGGCAGTACGTGTTCGCTTCTGCCTTCGGAAGTATAAAGCCCTGACGTGCCCTTGCCTAAGATACCTAAAGACAGCGCCACAACAATCAAGCCCAAACCACCAAGGAAGTGCATCATGAAGCGAAACATGTTGTCCGCGTTTGAAAGGTGATCAATATCAACAACAACCGAGGCACCGGTAGTGGTAAGGCCCGACATACATTCGAAAAGCGCATCAAGATACGAAGCATAATGATTAGAAAGCGCTAAGGGAATGGCAGCAATTAAAGCCAAAAACAGCCACGCCAGTGCGGTTACCACCATTGCCTGTAACCTGCTTAATTTGCCTGGTTGCATGCGCATCATTCGCATACCAGAACCTATGGTCAAAGAAAGACCGATGGCAAGCAAATAGCGACTTGCCGGTTCCCATTCCTGCAACACCAGCGCGGTAACCAACGGGACAACCAGCAAAAGTGAGAAGAACGAGATCAATACACCAAGGTAGTGACCAATTACCCGAACGTCATAAAACGAAAACTTCTGCCACACCGATAATCAACTCTTCCTATAAAACAAAGAGAAGTCGGATGATTATGGTGATGATATACAGCAACAAAATAAACGAAGCAATTGTTAAAAGAAGCACTCCGATTCCCAGGAGCGGAACCATAATGCGATCTTTAAGATCGGGCTGTCCCAACTCTTGCTGGAGCTGTTTTTGTTTATGTATAAGAACATTTTTCATGAGGCCATTTTAGTACAAGAGTGAAAAAGGCTCCGAATTTTTCTTTCGGAGCCAATTTGTACAAAGTTTCGCCACGCCAAAGCAACCGTTCAAGGCAGGTTTTAGCCAAAAGCGCGCTTTATGTCTGGCATCGCGCTGAGCAGTACGCCGAATAACGTGTCGAGCATCGCGCCTTGCTTTGGTTAGCGCGCCAGTGGTGCG
>CAVABR010000061.1:0-8997 GCA_963586955.1 bacterium | reverse complement strand
AAGGATGGGGTTCAGATCAGGATGGGATCCAGATCACATCGCGATCCTTAAACTACATGTGCCCCACATATCGCTGATTTTGTGGGGGGGGGTAACGAGAAACTTTTTGCTAGATTCCATTCGATATCTGATATTGTTAATGACGACATATTTTGGCAGTTCGGGTTAGGGGGATCTTAGCGTGCGCGCGCATTAACCTACTGTCAAAAATTAAGCCAACGAGGGAAGGGATTTCAAATGAAGGTTGACTTAATTGTTAAAAATGCCAACGTACATACCGTAGATGACAAGAATCCACATGCAAGTGCATTTGCTATCAAAGATGGCAGGTTTGTTTATGTTGGTGAAGAGTCTGGTTTGGCAGACTTTGAGGGCGAAACTATTGACGCTCAAGGCAAATTCATCATGCCAGGCCTCATTGATTCGCATGCTCACATTTCATGTTCGCTTCCAATGTGTCAGTTTAAGTATCCGCTGATTGACAAGCGTGGCAAGAAGGCAATGCTTGAAGAGGTTGCTGAAAAAGTCAAAGCTGACGCAGGTGAGAAAGCACACTTTTTCATGGTGCGCGAGCTTTATTTCCAGGGCGAAGAAATCACCAAAGAAGACCTTGATGCTATTAGCACAACAGAGGGCATATTCCTGCTTGAATTCGAGCCTCATTGTGGTTGGTGTAACTCTAAAATGCTGGAAATGCTTGGCATTGATGACGACACGCCTGACCCATGTCCTGGGTTTACCTACCTTGTTCGAGACGATGAAGGCAAGATTACGGGCAGAATATACGAAGGATTTTCGTCTGAAGCAATTTTCGCTAACACAGAGGCATTGAGCGATGACTATATCAGGTCTGAAATTAAAAGGCTTGACGCTTACTGTAAGCGGATCGGTATTACCACTATCACTGAATGCGCAATGCCTTGCGTGCCAGAATTTGGCGAACGCGTTTATAGCATATTTGCTGATCTTGACCGTGCAGGCGAAATTTCCTTAAACGTTAATGGTTGTCATGGTACTCAGCTTCCAAAATATCTACCAGGTATTGTGGATGAGCTAAAACGCTATAACAAGAAATTCAACACTGAGCATCTGCATGTTCGCACGCTGAAGCTTTTGATTGACGGCACCTCAGCAATATCAACTGCTTATATGCTTGAGCCCAGGCTTGATAATGGCCTAAGGGGTGGCAAGCTCTGTAGTGAAGAAACGCTTGCAGATCTCATTAAGCAATGTGACGAATATGGCTTTGATGTACACCTGCATGTTATTGGCGATGGTGCAATTCGCTTGAGCCTGGACGCGGTTGAAGACGTGCGGAAAGAACTAGGTAGGCCTCTTAATATCCTGGTTACGCTAACGCATGTTGAACTTTGTTCCGATGCTGATATACCTCGCTTTAAAGAGCTTGATGTAATTGCCAACTTCACGCCTTACTGGATGTCTCCCCCAGAGGTTTCAGGTGGTTTTGAGTATATGCAGAAAGCATTGGGTGATCGCTTTAGGTATGAGTATCGCGTGAAAGACATTATGGATACTGGTGCAGTTGTTACCTTTGGTTGTGACCAAATTGGTATGGACGATGTGTTTATGAACTGGACGCCATTCTTAGGAATGGAAGTTGGCGTGCTTCGTAGGTATACGCCTAAAACCTTGAATGCCGACTACAGTGGCGCAACTGAGTATGCTTTGACGCCAGAGCAATCGGTAAGTCTTGAGGACATGATCAAAGGCTACACTCTCAATGGCGCTATACAGCTTGGTGATGAGAAAAACAGGGGCTCTATTGAAGAGGGTAAAATTGCCGATTTCTTAATTCTGCCCGAAGACATTTTGGCAAGAGATGTTGAAGGTATTTCTCATATTGAGCCAGACGAAGTGTACTTCAAAGGTGTGAAGGTGCACTAGTTTTAGGGGCTGTATTTTGGATTAATCAGGCTTGGACTAATCAGGTGCTACAAATGTAGTTGATCAGAGGAGCTTGTTAATTTCGGGAACTTGCTGTTTTTAAACCCGCCAGTTGATTTTTTGACTGGCGGGTTTCTGCGTTGAGGGTAAATCTTGTTTCTTGAAGCCATAAAAAAGGCACTTTAAGGGGGTAGTTTTTGAGAAAAACTCAAAGAAGTACCCCCTTAACTGTTGAAAAATGGGGATTCACTCCCAAAACTTCAAAAATATTAAAGTTTTGGGAGTGAAAAGGTGCTTTTCTGACTTATCATGTTCCTAAAAGTTAAACGAAATTAAAGTTTTGGGAGCGGACATGAAGAACAAAAAGCTCATAAATCGCCAAACGTATCTTGATAGGGTTCTTATGTTTCGCGATACAGACCTTATTAAGGTAGTCACTGGCGTTCGTCGTTGCGGAAAGTCAAGCTTGCTGGAGCTAGTGCAAAGTAAGCTTATAGCCGACGGTATATCTGAAAAGGCGATTCTGTCTCTTAATTTAGAAAGCCGAGCATGTCCTGTTACAACCGAAGATGAACTATATAACTACGTTAAGGACAGGGCGTTCAAGGGTAGCACAACCTATATTTTTCTTGACGAACCGCAACGCATTAAAGGTTGGCAAACAGCCGTAAATGCCATGCGGATAGATTTCGATTGCGATATTTACTTAACAGGATCAAACGCCTATCTGCTTTCAAGTGAGCTTTCTACTTATTTATCTGGGCGCTATGTTGAAACTAAGATGTTGCCCTTGTCGGTTAGTGAATATTTAGATTTCTGCGGGTTGTCGTTTGGCGAATCTGCAGTAGCTATTGATGAAAATGGTCAAGCAGTTCTGTTCGATGATATTTTGGAGCGTTATCTGACGTACGGAGGCATGCCTGCTGTTGCTTCGCTTACTACAACGCAAGAAGCCCATTCGGCATACTTTTCTGGCCTTTATGACGCAGTGGTAACAAGGGACATTATTAATAGGGAAAGAATAAAAGGGCAAAGCAAGATTGCCGACGCTACTTTGCTGGAACGGATTACTGCTTTTTTGGCTGATAATGTTGGCAACAAGGTGTCTATGAAAAGCGTGGCGGATACTTTAACTTCTGCGGGCCAGAAGACCAGCAACAAAACCGTTGCTTTATATGTGAAATCCCTCAATGAAGCCTTTGTGTTCTACCAGGCAGATCGTTATGACTTGCATGGTAAGGAAATTTTGCGAACAAATCCTAAGGAATACATTGTTGATCTGGGACTTAGGTCTTATCTTGGTGGCTATCGTTTTGTTGATGTGGGTAGAGTGTTCGAAAACGCTGTGTATCTACAATTGTTGTTTAAAGGGTGGCGTGTACATGTGGGTAAGCTTTATGACAAGGAAGTTGATTTTGTAGCTATAAAGGATGGGCGCATTGTCTACATTCAAGTAACTGATGAAATGATGTCTGAATCAACGCGTGAACGCGAACTAAAGCCGTTGCGTTCCATTCGCGATTCGTATGAAAAAGTTGTTGTGGTTAGGCAGGGAAGATATGAGGCGGATATTGAAGGTATAAAGATCCTTACCGCTAAAGATTTTTTCTTGGGCACTTTGCTTTAGCGTAGATGGATGAGAGGTTTGTGTGTGAGGGCGTGTATCGCACGCGCGGGTAGCTGCGCTACACTTTTATATGTTCTAAGGGAAAGTTTGCGAAAGGTATAGTTATGAATGCTGAAGAGTACAGCAAGGCTGCTACATATTGGACTTCGAAAGAATATGTTGTCATGCCAGACGAACAACTGAAACGTTGGGCAGAAGAATTGTTTACTCAGAAAAACGTGTGCGCATTGGCTACGGGACATGCGGATCAGGTTCGTTGTACACCACTTGAGTATAGCTATCACGATGGCGCATTCTGGATCTTTACTGAGGGAGGGCAGAAGTTTGCCAATCTTGCACACAATAAGAATGTATGTCTGGCCATCTTTGACCAAGAGGTTAGTTTTGGTGCGCTAAAAAGCGCTCAGGTTGATGGGGTAGTCGAAGTGATAGAGCCCTTAAGTGATGTCTATTTAGCTCATGCTGAATACAAACAGGTGCCCGTCACAGCGCTTCGCAAACTAGCTAAGGAAGGTCATCCAATGTATCTGCTTCGCATTGTGCCGACAGGTGCCGACATTCTTTGTTCGGCTTTCAAAAACGAAGGCTACGATAGTCGCCAGGTGCTGAACTTTTAGAATCATGCCCGAAAAATTGGCGGTTGTTCGCATCTTGTTTCGCTTGTTTCGCGCGTGAAAACGAACGTAAATTCACGCGCAAATTTTTACGCTTGTTTTTACGCGTGAAAATTAATACAATTTCGCTATTATCGCTTGATTGGAGTAACTGTGCGAGAGTCGAAAACCTTAGAATTTAAGGAAGCCATTTCAAATACCTTTCTTAAAACGGTAAGCGCTTATGCTAATTATGGTTCGGGCAGTATTGTATTTGGGGTAACTGATGATGGCATCATAAAGGGCGTTGATGATATTAATAAAACATGTCTTGCTATTGAAAACAAGATTAATGATTCAATTGATCCTGTACCAAGATATACCCTTGAGCCTAATTTTGAAAACAAAACCATCACTCTTACCGTAGAGGAAGGTCCAAACAAGCCTTACTGTTATAAATCTAAGGCATATAGAAGAAACGACTCATCAACCGTTGAAGTTGACCGTCTCGAGTACGGGAGACTCGTGCTGTCAGGACAAAATCTCACTTTCGACAAGTTGCCCTCACGTTCGGCTTTGCTGACTTTTGAGACTCTTGGCCAGCAAGTTAAACAGAAGATGGGAATAGAAGAGCTGACTGATGACGTTTTGAAAACGCTTGAGCTTGAAAACCCTCAAGGAGAATTCAATATAGCTGCTGAGCTTCTTGCGGATGCCAATACTTTTTCTGGGGTGGATATTGTGCGTTTTGGAGAAACTATCAATATTTTCAGAGAACGAGCCATATTCGAAAAGGAATCGGTTTTACTGCAATATGCTCATGCATTAGATATTTATAGAAGGTATTATCAATTTGAATCTATCGATGGGGCATTGCGTACTGCGCATGATCTTATTCCTGAAGAAGCTTTCAGAGAGGCAATTGCAAATGCTCTTGTGCACAGGCAGTGGGATGTTTCGGCGCATATTCGCGTTTCGATGTTTGATGACAGAATAGAAGTTGTTTCGCCGGGTGGACTACCACAAGGTTTGACTGAATGTGAATATCTTGAAGGGCAGACATCAATTCTTCGAAACCCAATTTTGGGTAATGTTTTCTTTAGACTTGAAATAATCGAGCGGTTTGGAACGGGCGTTTTGCGTATCAAAGAAAGCTATCGAGATAGCGTGGCGCAACCAGCTTTCAATATATTTGAGAACTCAATTAAGGTTACGTTGCCCTTATGGCAATCTTCGTGTGATTTGCCAAAAGATGAAGATGTCATATATCGGATCGTTGAGGGTCGTACACTTCCTATCAGCGAAATTGCTAAGTTTGCTGGTTTTGGGAAGTCAAAAACGCACACTTTGTTGAAACGCCTTATTGAAAGAGGTTTCGTTGAGATGGTTGGTGTAGGTAGAGGTACAAAGTATCGGGCATGAGGATGCAGTTTGCTCTTTGTTGTTTTTGGCCATGAGGATGTGGCCCGCCTTTTGTTGCTTTCATGTATGAGGGCGAGGTTTGCCCTTTGTTGCTTTTGGGTGAGGTTTATCTGAGGGTGCGCTTTTGTTTATATACTTGCGTTCTAAAGACAGTACCGAGAATCTAAAAATGACTCTTGGTAGGGTGGCAAGCGAATTCATGCCGGCCGAATTTACAACAAAGACGAGCGAATTTTTGCTTTTACTTACGACGCCAAGTCATAGCTAGCAAGTCAGCAAACAAATTCGCAGTACGGACGATCAAATTCGTAACAAGAGCTGGCGAATCCTGCTTGTTTGCAACTTGCGCCTATCGCTAGTTCTGGTTTAATCGAAATTGGCAAAAGACAATTACTATTCGAAGTTTTTTAGTAATGGGAGGTGTCTAGGATATGCCTGAAACTAATCCATATGAAGAGATTAACATTACCGCAATTGAGGGTGTGCGTATTGGAAGTGCGCAAGATTACGATGCCAAGACCGGTGTGACGGTTGTTCTTTTCGACAACGGAGCCACGGTAGGTATTGATGTAAGTGGCGGAGGACCGGCGTCTCGAGAGACTCATTTGGCTGATCCAACAACTGCCGATAGCCCAGTGAACGCCATTATGCTTGCGGGTGGATCGGCATTCGGACTTAGTGCTGCCGATGGTGTTATGCGCTATCTTGAAGAACGTGGTATTGGTTTTGATGCGGGTGTTGCGAAAGTTCCACTCGTATGCGCCTCGTGCATTTTCGACCTAGGAATAGGTAGTGCCACGGTGCGCCCAGATGCAGATATGGGCTACGCTGCCTGTGTTGATGCGGAAACCAATAAGCCTAAAAGTGGCAACATAGGTGCTGGTTGTGGTGCAAGTGTTGGCAAGATATGCGGAATGGATCGTTGTAGCGAATCGGGCTTGGGTATCTTTGCTGCGCAAATAGGCGAACTAAAGGTTGGCGCTATTGTTTCGCTTAATCCGTTTGGTGATGTATATGATCCTGCAACGGGCAAGCAGATTGCTGGTGCGAAGAGCGCAGACGGCAACGGGTTTGTTGATACGTGTGCAGAGCTGTATAAAACCATTGAAAGTGGCGGAAGTTTCGATGCTTTTGCCGGTAATACAACCATTGGCATTGTGGTGACGAACGCTGGACTTGGCAAGGCGCAGATGAGCAAGGTTGCTTCTATGACCAGAAATGCCTATGCGCGTTGCATCAAGCCGGTGGGTACTATGTTCGATGGCGATACCATCTACGCAACAAGCGTGGGTAGTGTTGAAGCCGATATTAACGTGGTGGGAACACTTGCTTGCGAATGTATGCAACGGGCAATCTTGAACGCGGTTACTTTTTCCTAGTTTCGGGCAATCTTGAGTGCGGTTACCTCTTCCTAGTCTTTCTTTCTAACCTTCTCAACGAGCACAGCGACAACAATGGCAACAATCACAATTCCTGCGACGAGCAGGGCGAGGTTTTCGCCATTTTCTGCTGAGGCGGAACTGGAATTGCCAGAAGCGTCGTATGCGGCAGTTGTGGTGGATGAAACTTCGGGAATAGCTTCATATGCCTCACCGCTTAAGGTGACGGTAAGCGGATCCAACACCCTTTGCTTGTTGAGCGTTTCGCCGGTTTCAGGATTTTGGGCGCTGGTTAAGGTGTTGCTATTGGTGCTTTTGTACCAGCGTACGTCATTTAAAAGCTTGCCAGCATCGTCAAAAGCCTGCTGTTGCATGTTATTGCAGTAGTTGGTAATGAAGTTAGTCGCCTCTTTGCTTCCAAGTTCGGAAGCTTTGTCCAGCACGCTTGCCATGCCAGTAGTCATAGCTAGTTCTGCTTTGTGCCAGTAGGTGCGTACCGGTTCGCCATATACCTTGTATGATTCGCTTCCTACGCATAGCGTGCAAAGTTCTTTGAATCGATAGTAGGGGTAGGTGTCAGTATCGAATACGCCAGCGTTGTCGGCGCTTTGGTTGAGACTGTATGGCTGGCTCACGGCGGTGGATGCATTAGACATAGGAACGAACACGCCATAAAGAGCAGGGCCGGAACTTTCCCAGGTGACACATGCCATATTGGCTGGCAAGTTGGGGTAGGTTTGCGTGATGTGTACGCTCAGGGCGGTATCGGTGCCAATCACACGCATGTCTGTGCGCCCGGTTTCATCTGGGCTGTATTCGGTTCCGTCGAAGCGATTGCGCATAATTTCTTCTACGTTGTTCAAAGAGACTTTTTTGTCAGCTTTGAAGCAAAGCGGGTATATGTCGTTAATGTTGTATTCGCCGTATGAGGAAGGCGAAAGCAGCTTATGACCCATCCACGTGCGCATGTGCGAATAATTGGTCGCGACGCTTTTGCCGGAATAGGTATTGAGAAGATTGAGCTTGCCGTTCTCGCCATACACGGCGAAACCTTTCTCTTTGGGCAGGCTTTCTAATTCAGCTGAAGTGATGCCGTCTTCGTAATCTGCTAGGTATTCCAAAGAGAACTCATTACCGAAGGCAGCAACAGCGTTAGCGGGCAACTTGACGGCAGCGTACTGATGTCCGCCATACATTTCTACGTACCAAGCTTCGGTTTGGTCTGAAATTAGGGCGATGTTTACTTCGCTACTACCGTATTCGTCGATAAGTCCGCACAGAACCTTGACGGCATCTTTGGCAGTGGCGCTTTGGCAGGTAACCAAATCAACCGCCGTGAACTCAGAAAGACCATATTCAATAAGCGGATCGGCCTCAAGGGCTGTTTTGTTAGAGAAGGCTGTAATAGACATGATCATGGAAACGCCACATTCATTTGTGCATACGGTGGCGTCTTTGCCTAGCTTGTTGATGGCTCTAGCGCTGTCCATCAAAGGGGTAGAGGTGTATTTATAGGTGTGAGCGGGAATTTCTGCATATACTTTGCCCTCGTTGTCGACCGGCATAGTACGTCCGGGTTTGTTTTCTACTGCATCGGTTACGGTCATGTAGTTTGCCCAAGCTGCTTGATAATCGTTAGATTTGGCCATGATAATGGTTCCGTCTTCGCTGGCTTCAGAGCCAACGTAAATGCCAGTGCATGCATACGCTGCAGGTACGGCAACCGTGATGCTTGCTATACCAAACATCACGGCGCATACTGCACAAACAAGCCCTCTTCTAATTTTCATCAGTCTCTCCTTAGAGGCACGCAAATATGCCAAATGTTGAGGTAAATGCCAAAAAGTTAATTGCTATTCTATCGTTTAAAGAAATTCCACGAGGCCGGAAAACTTCTTGCGTCTAAAGAAGACCTAAAGGAGCTCTACAAGGGCGGAAAACTTCATGTGTCTAAAGAAGTTCCACAAGGCTGGAAAACATCATGTGTCTAAACAAGGCCTAAAGAAATTCCACGAGGCCGGAATCAGTATGGTAGAGAGCGCCAACAATACGTAGGTCAAATTCTTCGCCT
>CAVABR010000060.1:0-10515 GCA_963586955.1 bacterium | reverse complement strand
TGTTTGAGCATCGATCCCTTTGCCTAAAGGATCCTTAAAATCTCAACAGAAACATTCGCTTAAATTCTAGGTTGCTTAAAAATCGATCCCTTTGCCTAAAGGATCCTTATTGTTACAGTGAATCGCGGAGCGCTTTAAGCTTAGCAAGCGTATCCCCATCGATGCGATCTTGCACGGTTGATTTGCGCTTTATAACCACTTCTTTATCAAGCTTCGCTTCGTGAGAAACCCTATCCATCTCAAGGCTGAATTCGTTGGCGCTCATTCTGTCTACTCCACCACCAAATACCGTATCTTGGATGGTGGCGTCGCTGGTAACAACCAAGGTCTCAATGCGTTTTTCGCGTGCGTCATGAGCAAGCTTTTCGATAACTTTATCTGCGGAAGAGCCGTAAGGCGAAAAGATGATGCGCACGCCACTAATATGCTCGGTCTTTCCGGCAGATTCGCTATTTTCTGCCGCATCAAAGACGATAACTGCTTCGTATTCAGATCCTGCAAAAGAAGCAACATCGCTGATAAGCGCTTCGCGCACTCGATTGAATGTGTCATGGGTGTAGTCGGGGTGCTTGCGCATGTGAACATAGCGCATTCCGCTTCGCAAGACGTTGTAGCCGTCAACGATAATCATCTTTCTGCGTGTTTTCACTTGTGACTCCTGAGGTAGAGGGTGGTTGCGTTTGATTTGATGTTTGGCCCGGTGTTCAGCTTGGCATCCAGCTTGACAGCTAGGCTATCCAGTTCGCCATCCAGCCTGGCTTTTAGCTTGACGCTCAGTTCGCCATTCAGCCTGGCTTTTAGCTTGACGCTCAGCTTGCCATCCAGCCTGGCCTTCAGCTTAGCATCCAGCGTGGTATCGAACTTACTGTTGGGAACGCGTTTGTCTCATCCATTCATACATGCAGGCGGTAGCTGCTTGTGCTACGTTGAGAGAACCAATTTCTCCTGCTTGAGGAAGCGCAACTAAGAAGTCGCATCGCTCTTGCGTCAGGCGTGCCAAACCTTCACCTTCGCTTCCCATAACCAACGCCAATTTTCCTGCCATGGGTGCATCCCATATGCACTGATTTGCCTGCTCAGATGCACCAGCAACCCAAAAATCTTCCTTTTTCAAGCGCTCGATAAACTGCGCAATATTGCTTACCTGTGCAACCTTAAGATGCGAAATTGCCCCCGCTGAACTTTTGTAGGTTGCAGCGGTAACACGAGCGCTTCGTTTGTTGGGAATGATAATGCCACTTGCTCCTACAATCTCTGCAGAACGAGCGATAGCACCAAGGTTTCCCGCGTCGGTAATGTGATCAAGAATGACAATAAGCGCAGAGCCGTTGTTTTCTTCGGCGCGCTTGTGGGCTTCGTCGATAATCGCCTGACCATTGGTATAAGAATAGGGCTGAGCTTCAAGCATGATGCCCTGATGAGATCCGCGCTCTGAGCGTTCGTCAAGCTCTTGGCGTTTGACCTGCTTGACCGAAATGCCCTTTTTGTGAGCGCGCTTAGTAATGTCACTCAATGTTTTGTCGTTTTTTACCCCTTCGGCAAGGTAGAGGCATTTTACGGGAACGTCCATTTTTAGAGCTTCGGAAACGGCTCGTTTGCCTTCGATATATTCTGCCATGGGTAATTCCTTTCTAAAGTTTTTGTCTAGGAAGCAAAAAGGATGATCCCTTTTATGCTTGCTCGTTAGAAGCCTAGACAAAACAAAACCCGCACGGGGCGGGTCTTGAAAATGGTATGTGGCTGGGCTGCAAGGATTCGAACCTTGATAGCTGGTACCAAAAACCAGAGTCCTGCCATTGGACGACAGCCCATCATTGCTACTTTCTATTCCCGCAAAAACGGCAAATCAAGCGTAAGTGATTATAACGTATTTACGGGCAATCTGAAAAGCAGAAATATTACCTTCTGCACAGAATCATACGACATCCATGAAAATAGTAGTTTTCGAAGCAAATTTTGGCAGATACATGAACAAAATGAAGTTACGGGTTTCTCGCGAAGTGCCAAGAGGTTTCACTTTCAATGGAAGAGACTTGCATTGCCGACGTGCTTGTCTGTGGTAGCACGTGTCAAAGGTATCTTGAAAGACGTATCCCTGCTAGTTACTTGCTGTTGTTTTCTTGCATTTGGCTATATATAGTTATCTTCCGCAAGGGAAAATTTGTTCGCTACCATTTTGCTCTAAACCGCTTTTTGTCTATTTAATATGCAACTGACCTGCGCTTATTGTAATTTGCAATACTCCCGCAGGCGCTATTACTTTATTTTCATAGCCTGTGTCTATGTTTTCTGTTCCTATTTCCGATCATTTGTTTATAATAAAGTGAACATGTTCACCAATGAGCATATCTCTTTGATTTGACGGGGGATTCTTTTTGAGGGGGGATTACTTCAAATCAGGGAGGGGGCTCTGCTATTGGGGAATGGCAGAGCAGTTCGATTCAAAGCTGTACCTTTGTTGGGGGACAGAGGTACAGCTTGAACTACCCTCCTATAAATCAGAACGCTTAAACCAAAGCAACGCTTAGCTATTTGTCCATTCAAACAAGAGAATTAATCAAAACATTAGGTGAAGTGTATTCAAATTCGGAACAACAAAAGGTTTCACATCGTATAAAGCGAAAGCCTTCAGGGGAAAGGAGAGATATGAAACCGTTAGAGGGAATAAAAGTTGTCGATTTAACAACCTATATGGCAACGCCAGCAACCGGTCGTGTATTAGGAGAGTGGGGTGCTGACGTTATCAAGGTTGAAGCGGCGAAGGGTGACCCTTGTCGCGTTACGCAAGCAGCGGTGTTTAATATGCCCATGTCAGACGATGAAAATCTTGCTTTTGATATGGTCAACTTAAACAAGCGTTTCATCGCGCTTAACCTTAAGAGCGAAACAGGTATTGAAGTGATGTATAAGCTTTTGGAACAAGCTGATATTTTCATCACAAATACGCGCAACAAATCACTCAAAAAGCTTGGTCTTGATTGGGAAACGCTCCATGAGAAGTTCCCGCGCCTCATCATGGGTCATGGTTTGGGTTACGGCAAGAAGGGCGCCGAAAAAGACGATCCTGGTTTTGATGTTACCTGCTATATGGCGCGTGGTGGTGTCTTTGGCACCACGGTTAATAGGGGTGATTCTCCTATGATTCCAACCAACGGTTATGGTGACATGCAGGCTTCCATGTTCTTGGCTGCTGGTTTGTGTGCTGCGGTTATTGGTCGTGAAAAAACAGGCGAAGGCGAATATGTAACTTGCGCGCTTCAGCATGCCGCTCTGTATACCCTTATTGTGGGAATGATTTCAGCTCAATATGGCAATCCGTATCCAAAGAGCCGTTTGGAAGTTATTTGTCCCTTCAATAATGTATACATGACTGGCGATGGCAAATATATTGCTATGTGCGACCCGGAGTATGACCGCGACTATAACAAGATTATGGGACTCATTGGACGCGAAGATTTAATCGATGATCCCAAGTACGTTAACTGCGTAAAGATGAACGAGGCTAATCTTAATGCGGAAGTCGTGGGTATTATGGATGATGCGTTGGCAAAAATGACTTCAGCAGAGGCGCTCAAGATTTTCAAGGATGCGGGCATTCCTATTGAGCCTTGTCAAACGCCCCTTGATATTTATGAAGATCAAAACGTTTGGGACAACGATTATCTGGTAAAGATTAAATATCCTGAGGCTGAGCGCAATATTCCTACTGCTCCCATTCAGTTTGAAAGCGTTCCTGCTCCTGAGTTTGTTCCAACAGGAAAGCTGGGTAGTTCTACGGTGCAGGTCATGAAAGATCTTGGCTATAGCGAAGATCAAATTCAGGCTGCTATTGATGACGGCTCGGTTGCTGCTGATACCTCTCTTGATGATTTGGTTGGTTAATAACAGGCCAAGCAAAAAGTAAAAAGCGAATCAGAATAGAGAATCTCTGCAAGGGGGTTCTCTATTCTTTCTTTAATGCCCTACTAGCCTTTTTCGTTGGTGGATTTGCCAGACTCTTTTTCGCCAGCGCCTTCATTGTCGGCGTTTTCGCCACTACTTTCATTAAGGTCTTGATCGGCGCTACGTTTGTCAGTGTATCCATCAGCGCTTTCGTTGCCGTTTTCGTTGGTGCTTCTGCTGGCGCTTTCGCCAGCGCCTTCATCGCTATCTTCGTCATTATTGTGCAACTTATTAAAAAGACGGATCCTGCGTATAGGGAGGTAGACATCACGATAGTCACTGTCTATAAGCACTCTTTTTTCGCGAATATGTCTCATCAAAATAGACTTTATGTCATGAGGGCTATGAGAAATTTCCCTCACCGCATCAACAGGATGACGGTCGGCAATGTTGTAGGCAAGTTGCGCAAGAAGAGGCATGATAAAAACGGTAATGGCGCCCGCTGCCACCATGATAGAGGCAGTATCCGAACTCATGGTTCCATTACTAACTGCAAGCGAAGTTACCGCAACAATAATAGGGAGCGCCGTGGTGCAGTAAAGTGCAACAGAGATTCTTTCATGAGGAGTATATTCTTTGCGCGTCTTTCCTAACGCCAAAGAAATCAAAATAGGAACCATTCGAACAAGTACGAGCAATGCTATAAAGCGCATGAGCATTGCAGGTTCTTTTGTTATGGCGAAAAGGTCAATTTTCGCCCCTGAAATAACAAAGAAGAGCGGAATAAGAAATCCGTATCCAATTCCTTCGAGCTTTGCGATTTCTTTTTCGCCCCGGTCTGGATTGATGAAGCGCAACACAAATCCGGCAGCAAAGGCACCAAGCACAATGTCTAAATCAAACAAAGCAGAGAAGCAAACAAGGATAACCATGATAAGGATGGTGCCTCGAACTAGCGTTTGAGAAGTACTATCTGCCTTTTCTTCAAGAAGCCGATAGATTGCCCGCCCCTTTTTTCGCGATATGCTGGGAACAAGAGCAATAACTACGCAAAGCGCAACAAAGACAAGCAAGATAACAGCGGTCTGCCAGCTTGAACGGGTTGAAAGCAGTACTGCCATCGCAAGAACAGGCCCTAGTTCTCCCCAGGTTCCAAATGAAATTACCGTTTGCCCAATCTTGGTATCCAAAATCTCGCGCTCTCGCAAGATGGGCATGAGCGTTCCCAAGGCGGTTGTGGTAAGAACGATAGCCATGGGAACGATATCAATATCGCCAATAGAGATATTGGGATGAAGGAAAATAAGAACAAGCGCAAATACGAAGGAGAAAATCCAGGTGCGAAGCCCTTTTCGTCCTTCGGTATTGGTAAGCATCTTGGGCTCTATTTCATAGCCTGCCAACAAGAAGAGAAACGCAAGACCCAAATCAGAAAGAAGATTGATTGAATCAGAAAGCGTGATGACATTGAGGGCATGAGGCCCAAAAATGGCACCAAAAAGAAGGAGTAACACGGTCTCTGGAATTGGCTTGCGCGGAATAATCTGAGCAATTACCGGAGCAACAAAAGCTATGGTTGCTATAACTGCTAATGAGACAAATTCCGCTTGCATTATTCTCTTTCTTTACACTATTCCTCTTGCTTAACAGGTTTAACATCCCACTGATCAGCAATGAAGAAACGCCGCTTATTCTGCGTAATGGTAAGCGTAATGCGCCCTTCGTTAACAAGATAAATAAGATGCGCAAACGTCTCACCCATTGAGTAGAACTTTTGGTCGAGTGTCCATTCGTCCCAATTGGGGTAGCGCCAAGAGGCATTGCGTGCAATATCAATGATGCTGGTATGGCCTTGTTCTACCAAAGAATACAGCTCTTCAAGACGGTCCATATGATGCTGTATCAGATAATCAACGCGTTCTGCCACGCCCGTGAAGGGTTTTCCGTGTCCGGGCAAAATAAGATCAACATCTAAATCGCGTACCTTGCGAAGGCTGTTGATGAATTCTTGCAGGGCATCGTAGGAGTTGACCCAGCTCATGACTGAAGGCGTGATCCGCTCAAGAACATGGTCTCCCGCAATGAGGATTTTCTTGGTTGGCTCATACAGGCAAATGTGCCAGTCGTCATGGCCTGGCGTGGTGATGACCTGGAAGGTATAGTCACCATTTTTATAGGTATCTCCATCAGAGAGATAGAACAGATCAGGCTGATTCTTTAAAGGCAAAAGCTCTGCTGAAACCTGATAGCGGTTCGCATTGCGTTTTTGCATGCTTCGCTCGTCGTAGTCGCCGGAATCGGTCAAATGGCGCAAAAGTGGATTGAAAACGGTGGACTGAATATCCATCAAGTTCTTAACCTCTTGGAATGAATGCATATTCGCATAGACGCGAATCCACCTGCGCCATACTCTATCAAGGTTACCCGTGTGGTCTGGATGAGAATGAGTGAGAACAATCTCAACATCTTCCCAGCTGGTATTGAGTGCTTCGAGCGCCTTGTCGAGCGCCTTTTCGCAATCAGGATGATTAAAGCCCACATCGATGATAGTGGTTTTGTCTTTGCCCACAATAAAGTACGAATTGAGCACCTTAAGTGGATTATTTGGAAGCGGAATAGGGACGCGATAAAGCCCCAAGCGCAATTCCTCTATTCCCAATTCTGCAAGAGCATCTGCTTTGGCCTGATTGGCACTTAAGATATCTGCAAATGCTTCGTCGATGCCTTCTGTTTCGGTGCAGGCTGGTACCGTTTTGTTCCCCATGATGAAACCCCCTTTATTCATCTTCCTGCATTGTATCGAATACTCTCAAGCGAAGCGCGCGCGTTTACAAATATTTTAAATTGCGTGATCTCACGAAGGTAAGCTTTGGTAGTCGGCGCCAGACAAAGAAGGAAATCAGCTTCAGGTAAAGGAGGCGAAGGTGCACGTGTGCGGAGCGGTTGAGACAAACCCCATGAGCTAGGCGTCTTTCTGAGATTCGCTTTCTGCCTGATCAAGAGGCAGATCATTGATCTTCATACGAAGTTTCTGCGTAGTTCCTGCCAAGTGTTCCCAGCGTTCGTGCTTGATGTCGGAATTCAAGAACACGATGGCATGTCCGGCATCCATAGCAAAGCGATAGTTCGCTTCGGTAAGACGCTCTACTTCGTTGGTCAGTTTTTTGCCCACTTTTTCAGTAAGACGTGAAAGAATAGTAGCGTTCATGTGGAGGTAATACATGAGCTGAATGGTGCGGTCATTAACCGCGCCTCCGTTTTTAATATCTATACGAATTTGCGACAGAAGGCGCTCGTCCACGCGCTCAAGCTCTTTAAATTTGTGCTCAATAGTGGACGCTCTTCGCGCAGTCAAGAACACGTATACAATGCTTACTACCACTAGTGCTGCCAAGATAACAAAAATCAAGCGCGTCATAAGCGTGCTTCCCAGTGAAAACGTTGGATACAGAGCACACAGCGCAACTTGGGTACCGGCAGCCATGGTTGTAATCTGCCCAATGCCAAGCAGGATGACGCTATATCCTCCAATAAGAACAACGAGCATTCTGATTTCCTGGGGGATAAATTCGGTAACCAAAACAAAGACCACAATACCAATAATGGTGCCCAAAAGCAGTTTTCCTACCGCCGTTATGGTTTCGTCGCGATAGGTATACATCATGGTGAAAGCGGTGATGGGAATCCATTCGCTAAATTCTCTATGGAAGACATAGGTCATAACTTCTGATGCAAAGAAAGCAAGCATTATGACAACGCCAAGCTGTATAGCAAAGCGCAGTTGGGCGTTTTTGAGACCAAAGTTATCTTTGAGATATTTAAGGCGATACCGAAATCCTTTGAGCAAAGGTGTGGAATTGTCATTGGAAAGATGACGGTTTTCGAAGGTGCCTCTCAGCGCTTCAAGCGTTGCCCTCCAAGCGGTGTCGTGTTCAAGGTTGATAAGTTTGTGGCTTGCAAGGAATGCATCGATAGAGGCAATCATGGTTTTGATATCACTCACACGCCCCTGACCAAAGCCTAAAAATACTTCCGAAAGAGCCAGATAATATTCGCGGTCATTTTTTGCAAGCGGTTCTTTGTTTTGAGCAGCCGCTCTAATCATGTCGGCCACCTGCTCAACGCAGACCAAAAGAGAAAACGTATATCGTTGTCGGCCACTTAAAACTCCGCCTTGGCGAAATGTGTTTCCATATTCGGTTTGACAATAATCCTGAGTGATGGAAAACACGCGATGAGGATCAATCTGCTGCTTTTCATTGTTGCTCAAGTTGATGAGCTGAAAGCCAATATCGTCAAAGCTTTTCATGATGAATTTTCTATCGCGCAAAAGGACGCTTTCGTTTTTGATAAAGCGCATCAAATAGACAAAGCCGGTGGTGCAAACAATGCCAAAAAGTGTTGCCAGCATGCGAAGCGGAATCTCTTCAACGCTGATGGGATAAATTTCCAACAGGAGAAACCCGAGTCCAAGCATGAAGAAATTGCGTGGCAGATAATCGTCCGAATCCAAAAGAGCAACGCAGGTCATGTAGACACCACTGCCCAAAACAAGAAGGACGGGATGAAGACCAGCTATTGATGAGCAGAGACTCATGATGAGAAAAAGGCTGGCATGTTTTGCATAATTTGCAAAGGAAAGCCCAATGCTTTCAACCATGGTACGTGCAAAGAATAAGAACACCATGCCTAAAAGGGCATCTTGCACACCAAAAAATTTCTGTTCAACAAAGAACAGAACAACCAAGAAGGCGGTGTAGGGCAAAATGCTCAGGATCTTTTTTGCTATATCTTTCATGATTTCATTCTAAGATGCTTGGTGTCAGGAAAAATGGTTTTCATAAATTATCAGCGAGCTTGTCATGTAATCGTCATCATTTTTGTAGATTGCTCATAAAAAATAGTGTTATTAGGGGCAATGCTTAAAAGAGGTAATTAAACTGAAGTGTTGAAGTTTTCAGTAAAATTTCAGCAAAGATGACCGGATTAGATGGTTAACCACCCAAAAAGGAGAAGCCGTGGGTAACGCAACCGAAAAACTCGAAATAATAATGGGAAAAGAAGGTCTCAAAAAGCTTTCTGCTTCCACGGTTTTAGTGCTTGGTTGCGGAGGAGTTGGCTCAAATTGCGTTGAGGCGCTTGCTCGTGGTGGGGTAGGAAAAATCATAGTTGCAGATCACGATGTTGTTTCGGAGAGCAATATCAATCGCCAGGCTATTGCATTCCACTCAACTATAGGGCGTCCCAAGGTTGAGGTTATGGAGCAGATGATTCATGACATCAATCCTGATATAGAAGTGGTAGCGCTCAAGCAGTTTGTTCTAAAAGAAAATCTGAGCGAATTTTTAGATACTTATGCCACTCAGGCAGATTACGTTGTTGATGCCATCGATACCATTTCGGCCAAGCTTGCTTTGGCTGAGCAGGCACAGGTTCGCAAAGATATGAAGCTCATCAGTAGTATGGGTGGCGCCAACAAACTGCGCCCCGAATGTTTTCGTTTTTCAGACTTGAAAGATACAGTCAACTGCCCCATGTGTCGCATTATGAGAAAGGAAGCAAGAAAGCGAGGCATCGAGCATCTGCGTGTTTTGTATTCTTGTGAACGTCCTGTTTCTACTACTGCCAAAGAGGGTGCTACGCGTAGGGAGCGCACGGATTTAGGTACAGCTTCTTTCATTCCGCCCATTATGGGCCAGATGATAGCAGGTGAAGTTATTAAAGAGCTTGCGGGAATCAATGATGTTTTGCGCACTGAAGGACATTTTTCGCCAGAAGATTCTGCGGGTGTTTCGGCTGATTCCGCGGGCAGTGCTTCAGTAGGGAGTCCCGCATGAGTGACCTTGCGCGTATAGTAAGCGAAACATCCTGCAAGCTTTTAGGTTTTGATGAACTAAAGCTGGTTGATGCGCATTGCCATCTAGATTTTGCTTCTGATGCACCAAGTATTGCGCAAAAGGGAGCCCAACAGAGTATAGGTTTCTTTTCGGGGACAGTAACTCCTGAAGGGTTCGAGAGGGCAGAGCCAATGTTGGCGCCCTATAGCAATGTAAAGGTTGGCCTTGGCCTTCATCCGTGGTGGATAACGCAGGACTCTTTTGAGGCGGGCGCAGAAGGTGAATCTTCGGTGGAGCGCCTGTTGCGACTTGCTGGTCAAACGCTTTATCTCAATGAGGTTGGTCTTGATTTTTCGTCTAAACATAAACATGAAAGCGAATGGCAGGTGAAGGCCTTCAAGCTCTTGCTTGGTGCTCTAAAAGAAGGAAGCATTGTTTCGCTCCATAGCGTAAAAGCAGCAGATGTCGTTCTTGATCTGCTTGAACGCTACGGTGCGTTTTCGAAAGCAACCATAATTTTCCATTGGTTTTCAGGATCAAGTGACCAACTTCAGCGCGCGTGTAATACAGGTTGCTATTTTTCAGTAGGAGAGCGCTTTCTTTCTTCTAAAAAAGGACGCGAATATCTCAAAGTTATAGCGCAGGACAAGCTTCTTTTAGAGACAGATTTGCCTGCGCAAGATTTGTCGCATGAGCTCGCGCAAAGTTCCACGCAAGAATCTACCTGCGAATTCGCACAAGCGCTCAGGCAAAAATCCGCGCATGAACCCACGCACGAACCTGTGTGCGAACCCGC